>CAJUNE010000004.1:52844-55917 GCA_910587745.1 uncultured Bacilli bacterium | reverse complement strand
TTTATTGCTAATACAATTAAAGAAGCTAAAAGAGATGTACATTATATTATTGTTAATGAAGCAGGTGCTAGTGTCTATTCCGCTAGTAAACTTGCACAAGCAGAATTTCCGACTTTACATGTTGAAGAACGCAGTGCAGTGTCAATTGGTAGACGTTTAATTGACCCATTATCAGAATTAGTTAAAATTGAACCAAAAGCTATAGGAGTTGGAATGTATCAACATGATGTAACACCAAAGAAGCTTGATGCCGAATTAGAATTTGTGGTTTCTAGTGCTGTTAATAGTGTAGGTGTAAATGTTAATACCGCTTCTCGGGAACTTCTTAATTATATTTCGGGAATGAATAAAAAAATGATTGATAAGTTTATGGATTATAAAACTAAGGTTGGTTCTATTTTGACTCGTAAAGAATTATCAAAAGTGTTTAGTGAAAAAGTTTATGAGCAAGCTATAGGATTTCTTAGAATTCCAGAAGGAACTAATATATTAGATAAAACTTCTATTCACCCAGAAAGTTATAATGTAGCTTTAAGTATTTTAAATAAATATAATTTAACTTTAGAAGATATTGGTAAAGAAGTTATGGCTAAAACTTTTCAAGATGTAAATATAGAAAATTTAGCAAAAGATGTTAATAGTGATGTTTATACAGTAGAAGATATTATTAAATCTTTTATTGCTCCTCTTAGAGATCCTCGTGATTCAATAGCTGCACCAATATTAAAAAGTGATATTTTAACACTTGAAGATTTAAGCTTAGGAATGGAGCTTGAAGGGGTAGTTAGAAATGTTATTGATTTTGGTGCTTTTGTAGATATTGGACTTAAAAATGATGGTTTAATTCATATATCTGAAATAAGTGAAGACTTTATCAAACACCCTAGTGAAGTTTTACATGTAGGCGATATTATTAAATGCTATGTTCTTGATATAAATAAAGAAAAGAAAAAGGTAGCATTAACTTTAAAAAATAGTAGTCTTAAATAATAAATTTAAGGCTTTTTGTATTCTAAGAGTTTTTTCTAATGTATATTGAGTATTTATATTTTTTTATAAAAAGTTTAGTAAAAATGGTTGCATTAATGTGAAATAAATGATATGATTTTTATGATAAAGGAGAGGAGGATAGGAAGAATGGAAAAGAAAAATACTGTGTTACTAACTGTTATTGCTGTTGCTACTCTTTTAGTTGCTGTTGTTGGAGCTACATTTGCATACTTCACTGCTTCTAATAGTTCTACTGGTAATGCTGCAGGAAACGTGAATGTTAATACTGCTACTGAAAGTGCAGATTTAGTTTTAAATGTTGATAAAGTTACTGGTTCAAATAATATTTTTTACCCAGGAACTAAAAACTTCGTAGGAGCTACTGCTAGTGCTTCATTTAAAGATAATAATGCACCAGCTGATGGCAAAGAATATAATATTAGTTATACTTTAGAAGGTAAAGTTACTTTAGCTGAAGCTTTTGCTACTGAAGTTGAATGGGAATTATATGAAACAGAAACTGATTTAAGCAGTGGTTTAATTACTTGCGGTGCTATTACTGAATATACACCAACTGAAGGTGAAAATGCAGGAACTGCAATTGCTGGTACTAAAACTCAAAGCTGTACTTTAGCTACATCATTAGCAAATGATGCTTCTAAGAAAGTTAAATCTGGTACAATTAATGCTGGAGACCTTACTGCTACTGTAACTCACAGTGGTACAGTTAAAACTAATGGTACTACTGCTGGTACTACTAAATATTATTATTTAGTTGTTACACTTCCAGAAAAAGGTACTGATCAATCTGCTGATGCAACTGGTAAAACTATTACTATTGCAATCGACAAAATTGAATCAACTGGTTCTGCTGTTGCAGCTAGCTAATAAAAAGTGTGTTTTTAAAAATAACACTTTTTTTTTGCAATTTTTTGTTAAGTGAATAATATTATCTTGAAAAAATTGTCTTTTTTTGGTAATATATATTTATAGTATTATAGTATGGAGGGTGTGTTATGCATTCAGTTGAAAAGAAGATTTATTTAGGATTACTTGTTTGTTTGCTTGTTTCAGTAGTTGGGACATCGTTTGCTTACTTTGTTAGTTCGACAACAATCGGTGGTGAAGGTGGAAAAGCAAATATGAGTACCGCTGATATGGTTGGAGTAAATTTTGATGCAGGAGATTCTGCAATTAATCTTCAGAATGCTATGCCAGGTTTAGGAAAAGAAAAAGGTTTTGCTGTAACTCTTACACCAACAAGTAATACTAAAACTATTACTTATGCTGTAAAATTAAATATTTCTGAAAATACTTTTGTAAAATGTGATGATACAAATTATAAAGCTGATGAGCCAAATAGTAATTTGTGTACTAAAGATGCAGAGGAATTAGTTTATACTTTAATGGATGAAGAGGGTAATACTCTTGCTACTGGTGATTTACTAGGAAAGACAGAAAGCTTAATATTGAAAAAGGAAACTAAAACTGTTGATGCAGAAACTGTTTTTAATTATAAACTTAATGTTACTTATAAAGATACTAATGCAGATCAAAATCATAATGCTAATAAATCCTTTATTGGAAGTCTAAGTGTTGAATTTGCACAAGCTGATTAATTTTACTACTCTTATGAGTAGTTTTTTTTATAATATTTTATTTTTGATATTGCCATTATTTTAGGGTTATGATATACTTTTAAATAGATAATAAGATAGTGATAGGGAGTGTTCTAGATGATGAATGAAGATATACAAGAACAATATGCTTTATTAGAAGAGGAGAAAAAAGAGGATAGAAGAAAAACTATTATAATTGTTATTTTATGTATTCTTATTCTTTTGATTACAATGATAGGTTTGTATTTTGCTTATTCTAATAATAGTGGAGACAAGTGTAAACTTAATTGTGATACTAATGGTGATGGTATTCCAGATACAAATATTGATTTAGATGGCGATGGCAAGTGTGATATTAATTGTCGCGTTGTTGGAAGCGATGGTAAAGAGTATTTAATTAATATTGATTATAATAATGATAGAAAAGCTCACTTTAATCTTGATACTAATGGTGATGGTATTCC
>CAJUNE010000004.1:0-52744 GCA_910587745.1 uncultured Bacilli bacterium | reverse complement strand
TAAATTGTGATACAACTGGTAATGGTAAATGTGATTTAAATTGTGATACTAATAATGATGGCAAATGCGATCGAAATTGTGATACTAACGGTGATGGTAAGTGTGATCGAAATTGCGATACTAACGGTGATGGCAAATGTGATAAAAACTGTTATGACAGTAGTGGAAATTGTATTAGAAACTGTGATACTAATGGTGATGGTAAATGCGACTTAAAGTGTCCTACAGAAACTTGTGATAAAAATTGTGATACTGATGGCGATGGTAAGTGCGATTATAATTGCGATACTAATGGTGATGGCGTATGTGATTTAAATTGTGATACTAATAATGACGGCAAATGTGATAAAAATTGTGATACCGATGGTGATGGCAAATGTGATTTCAATTGTGATACCAATGGTGATGGTAAGTGTGATTTAAATTGCGATACCAACAATGATGGTAAGTGTGATAAAAATTGTGATACTGATGGTGATGGCAAATGTGATAAGAATTGTTATGACAATAATGACATTTGTATCAAAAATTGTGATACTAATAATGACGGCAAATGTGATCTAAATTGTGATACTAATGGCGATGGCAAATGTGATTTAAATTGCGATACTAATGGTGATAATAAATGTGATTATGATTGTGATACCAATAATGATGGTAAATGTGATCTAAATTGTTCTTATGATTTGAAGTCATTAACTGTAGATTCAGGAAGTTTAACTCCAGTATTTAATAAAAATCAGACTGAATATACTTTAACCGTACCTTATGATGCTAAAAATATTAATATTAGTGCAATTGCAGAAAATCCAAATTCAATTGTAACTGGTGCAGGAGTTGTTAATGTAGCTGGTACTAAAGCTGTAGAAATAAAAGTTGTTGCTCCAAATGGAAGCACTAAAACTTATAAAATTAATATAGCTATTGAAGATATTGAAGCTATTTTAAAAGATAAAGTGTTAGTATATTATAATAATGATATTAAAGTTGAAGATATCTTCTTAAAGGAAAATGGAGAAGATTGGGTACAATCTCAAACATTCACTTTAACTAATAATTATATTAAAACAATTACTTATGATATTGGTGTATTAGTTAGCGAAAATACCTTTACTTCTGAAAACTTTGAATATGAAGTTTATAAGGTTAATAATGGTGTTAAAACTAAAGTTGGAAGTGGTCTAGTTAGAGATTTAACTGCTGGTAATAATGGAACAGGTCATATTATAGCTGGTAAAGGTGCTGGAAATGCTTTAGTTCTTGATAAAGATAGTTCTGCAACATTCGAAATTGTGTATAGACTTAAGAATTTAAGTGAAGAACAACCAGATGATATGGGAAAAGTTTTCAACGCTAAATTAAATATTACTTTTGATATTATTGGTTAATAAAGCTACTATAAAGTAGCTTTTTTTCTGTATTAAAATATATAAATAATCTTGTATTTTTTTCGGGAATCGGATATAATATTTATAGAATAGGAGGGGCCTATATGAAAGATAGTAATTTTTCAGTTGGAAAAATATTTAAAGTAATTAGTAAAATTTTGTCTTGGGCCCTTTTTGTTGTACTTTTAATTGCGGCGGTATTTTTATTGTATTATTTTATAGCAACTAAAATTTATGCCGCTAAAGGTTCAGGTTATGAGCCAAAGTTTTCAATTTATACTATAGCAAGTGGGTCTATGGAACCTAAGATTAAGGTTTATGATGCTATCGTTAATATTAAAGCTAATAATCCTAATGATATAGAAGTTGGGGATGTTATTACATTTGTTTCAACTAGTTTGCTTTCTCCAGGAAAAACTATAACTCATAGAGTAATTGCTATAACTCAAGATGAAGAGGGAAAAATATGTTATCAAACTAAAGGTGATGCTAATGACATAGCAGATCAAGCTTGTGCTAAATATCATAATATTATAGGAAAAGTTATTTTTAAAATACCTCAACTTGGTAGAGTACAAAAATTACTTGCTTCTAAAGGTGGTTGGTTAATATTTATTTTAATCCCAGCTTTATATATTATAGGTAGAGATATATTAAGACTTACAAAGCTTTCAAGTATTAAAAATACTGCAACAAAAATTAGTGAAGAAAAAAAGAAAGACCCTAAAAAAGAGAAAGAAGAAGCTATTCGTAAGGCTGAATTAAAAAGAAGACTCTTAAAAGAAGATAATAAAAATCAGATTGTGTATTATAAAGAACCTGTCATTAAGTCTATTGATAAACGTAGAAAAGCTAAAGATAATAATACTAAGCCAAAAAAGGATAAAAAATTAAAGTAAACACAAAAAAAGAAGTATGTGTTTGCTTTTTATTTTTTGAAATAATCGGCTAAAGTACCTCTTTTTATTAAAAAATCATAAACTTTGTTATTTAATATTAAGTCAAATTCTCCTATAAATTCATATATATGGGGATTAAAACCTAATTTAAATTCATTTAATCCTTTATAAGGGTTAGTCTTATTAAAATCGCCAGTTAGGCCATTTAAATCTAAATATTTATAATCTTTGCAAAAATATTTTATTATTTCATGATGTAAGAAATAATTGGCATTATATTTTTTGTAATTAGTGTCTATACCACTAATTACTATATTTATACGATTTTTATATTTTATAGTTAAAGCTCCAGCTAAATAAGTATTTTTATTATTTCTTAATCCTAGTGTAGCTAGTTCAATATCATTTTTATATGATAGTAAAGCTTTATCGGAATTCATTTTTTTGTTTATATTAATTTCAGAAGAATTATTTATTAGTTTTTCTGCTAGTTCATTATTTTTAGCTAATTCTTGATCGTAGAGTTTTTTACTATTTAAAAGAAATTTTTCATAATCTATTTTTATTAAAAATAAATCACATGAATTATTTTTAGAGAATATATTATAATAGTTTTTGTAATAGTATTCATTAACGCCTTTTTTCTTTTTTATAAACTCAAATAATATATCAAGACCTTCACGGTCAGCTTTTTCTATGATAAGACCTTTTTTTTCAGCTTTTCTTATTTTGTTTTTGGTATTTTTAGCAAAAGTATCAAAGTTATATTCTTCTAAATTTATTATACCATTAAATCTAGGGAATATTGATTCAAAATATAAATTGTCTTTTAATTTTTTGAATCCAGCTTCTTTTAAGTAATCTCTTATTATTATATTTTGATTGTAATTTGAAAGTTTGCTTTTTTTATTAATCTCTCCAATAGCAATTTCAGGATTTATTTTAATAAAAACTAACTTTTTATTATAATATTCTTTTAATTTTTCACAAAATGTATTTAATAAATCAGTATCGAAATAATCAATTAGAAAACCTTTAGGAGAATAACCAAATTTATATTTGTAATTAATTTTCTTAATTAGTATTAGAGCAGCAGCTTTTATAACACCTAATTCATCAACTAAGCCTAAAAATTCATATTCAAAGTTATTTTCAGCCATAAAAAGAGCATAATTTGAACTTTCATAATAAGTACCAAGTGGATTATTAAGTGCGAATGCATCAAACTCAGCGATTGTTAATTCTTTTATATGCATCTTTTTTCCCCCTTTATAAATGTTTCATATTATATCATATAAATAGTATTTTGTCTATAAATGTTTAGTACTCTAGCTTGACTAGAAATAAATATATGGTAAAATATATTTAGGAGGAATAAAGATGGTTAAGAAGGAAAAAACATTTTTAGAAAAATTGAAAGGTGACTTTGGAAAGCTAATCTTAGGAAGCATTATTCTTAATATTTTGTTTTTAATATTTGGAATTATTATTTTTATGAATGTTAATTTAACGATTGAAGTAGTAGGGGTAATAATAGGTATTTATTTTGTAGTTTTTGGTTTATTTGATATTTTTGAATATTTATCTAAAAACATAGCACCTATTTTTAAATATAAGATTTTTGGAGCTGTTGTAAGTATTTTACTTGGTTTATTTATTATATTTAATCCATTTAAAATAGTTAAAATAATTACTTTTACTTTAGGTATTTATCTTGTTGTAATTTCAATATTAAAACTATTTACAACTTTTAATTTAAAGAAATATGGTTATGATGGATGGCTTGTAATGCTTGTTACTAGTTTTGTTCTTTTAATATTTGGTGTATTTATAGCTGTTAATCCAATGGCTGCAATGGACTTAGTACAAGTAGCTGCTATATTTATAATTTTATCATCTATTTTGGAAATTTGTAATTTGATTATGATTTATTCTAAAGCTAAAGATATTGTTAAATTATTTAAGGAAGAGAAGTAATTCTCTTTTTTTATTTAATAATTAATTTGATTGGGTACTTGCTATTTTTTCTCTTGAAATTTTTTTAAACTTATGTTAAATTATTGTGTGCATAAAAAAAGGGGGATTTTTTTGTGGAATTAGATAATATTAGAATAAATATTTTAAATAGCATTATTGAGGCATACCAAAATAGTGAAGACTATCAAACTTTATTAGATTTAATAACTAGAGGTCAAGATATTAGCCTTATTTTAAAAAAATGGGCTTTAACTTATGTTTTTTGTATGAATAATTCAAGAATATCATGGAATGATGGTAAAGCTAGTATAATGTATATTGATGAACTTGCTACATTTCAAATGGGATATTATTTATATTGTGAATATGTTAAGTATTTTTTAGGTGCTAGTGTTTTGTATCCAACTATGGAACTTATATTTGAATCTAATTTGCAACATTATTCTTTAGTATCAGATGGGATAATTGATTATTCTAAATATATTTCTCAAAGTTTAACTGTTTAAAATATGTTTATGGAAATAGAGTATAAGAATTCTTTTTCAAAAAAATAGCTATTATTTTTGTTATTGGAATTGAAGATATAAATTTATGTAGATAACTTAGTTATAATTTTGAAATAGATCTATTAAAAGATAGATTTTTTCTTGAATAAATTTACTTTTCTTATTATATATTTATTATAGTAATTTTATGTTTACAAATGGGATTATTTTTGTTATACTAGTCTCACGAGTAAATGAATTACTCCTTGCTTTAAGTGTGTTCTTAAAGCCGTAAGACCGTAAGGAGGTGGAAAAATGACTAATTATGAAATCATGTTCATTGTTAAAACTACTATAGAAGCTGATAAGCAAAAAAAGACTATTGATGCTATGAAAAAAATCATAACTGATGGTAAAGGTAAAATAGTAGAAACAAAAGAAATGGGCGAAAGAAAGTTAGCATATCCAATTAAGAAAGAATTAAACGGATATTACTATGTTTTAAAAGTAGAAGCTACTCCTGAAGTAGTAAGCGAATTTGATCGTCGTGCTTTAATTGATGAGACAGTGTTAAGACATTTAATTATTAAATTAGATGAGGAGTAGAATATGAATAAAGTAATTTTAATTGGAAGGCTAGCTAGAGATCCTGAACTTAGAACAACACCAACAAATGTTAGTGTTGCAACATTTTCAATTGCTGTAAGTAGACCTTTTGTACCACAAGGTGGTCAACCAGAAACAGATTTTATTAATTGTGTTATTTGGAGAAGACAAGCTGAGAATTTAGTTAAGTATTGTCATAAAGGCAGTCAAATAGCAGTTGAAGGACGTATTCAAACTAGAAATTATAATGCACAAGATGGAAGTAAAAGATATGTTACAGAAGTTATGTGCGATAATATTACCTTCCTAGGAACTAAAGCTGATAATCAGGCACAAGCAGGTGGATACTCTGATAATAATTATCAACCTAATAATAATTTTGCACCAGCAAATGATATTCCAGTAGATAATTATAATCCAGGTACTCCTACAACTGATATCTCTGAAGATCCATTTAAAGATTTTGGTGAAGAAATTACTTTGAGTGATGACGATTTACCATTTTAAATAAAGGAGGAATAATAATGGCAGAATTCTATCGTAAGAAAAAGAAAATATGTCAAATGTGCGCTGGTAAAAGTGTAGATTATAAAGATGTTATGATTATTAATAAATATATTAATGATAAAGGAAAAATTATGCCTAGACGTATGACTGGAGCATGTGCTAAACATCAAAGACATATTGCTAAACAAATTAAATATGCAAGATTTATGGCTTTAATACCATATGTTAAATAAGTACTTCGGTACTTTTTTTATTTTATTTACACGCAAATTTTGATAAGTTTTGCTAACCTTTGTCGAACGTGTTTAAAATGTTTTTATTTTGTTCTATATTAGAATAGACAGAGGTGAAATGTATGTTAAAAGTTGATATGGAATATGATAAGGGTATTTTGTATGTAAGACTTAATGGAGTATTAGAAAGAAAGGTTTCTTATAAAATTAATAACTATATAGTGCCAACAGTTTTAAAACATAAAGTAAAATATTTAGTATTTAATTTATTAGAGCTTAAAGATATTGATGAATCTGGAATGGATGCGCTTTTAAATACTAAATGTGCGATTAGAACTAATAGAGGAAAAATTTGCTTGTGTGAAGTTAGTGATGAAGTAAGAGAAAAAATAAAAAGACTTAGAATGAAAATAGCTTCTAATGAACTAGCTGCTAATAAATTAATCGAGATATAATTATGAATACTAATCTACTTATTGAAACTCATATGGGGTTGATTAAAAATATAGCAAGCAAATTTTATGTCGCTGATAAACAAGATTTAATTCAAGTAGGGGTAATAGGATTACTTAAAGCTTATCAGAATTTTAAAGATACAAAAATGGCTAAATTTAGTACATATGCTTATCCTTATATTTTTGGAGAAATGTATACTTTTGTTAATGGGAATAAAAATATTAAAGTTAGTAAAGATATTTTAAAAATATATAAATTAGTAGAAAGAACAAGGTATGATTTAGCACAAAAACAAGGATATTTACCAACCACTGAAGAAGTAGCTTTATTCTTAGAATTAGATCCCGGAGTAGTATACGAAGCAGTTACTAGTGCTCAAGCGATGATTTCTTTGGATGATGAAGCAAATGAACTTAATTTACATGAAGTTATTCCTGATAAAAAAGCTACTAATATTGATTTAAAATTAGACTTAGATGATAGCTTTAAAGTTTTAAATGCGGAAGAACAAGAAATTATTAAATCACGTTATTATGAAGATTTAACTCAAAGTGAAGTAGCTCGTAAACTTAATATGACGCAAGTTATGGTCTCGCGCTATGAGAAGAAAAGTTTGGAAAAAATGCGAGTTAGTATGATGTCTTAAAAGTATCAATTATTATTGGTACTTTTTTGTTTTTTGTGATAAAATCTAAATAGGTGATAGTATGTTAAATATAAAAGAACTGGCTAATTATATTAATGTTACTAATATTCCAAATGATTGGACTATATACTATGAAGAGGCAATGGAAAGTTTTGATGAGGCTTGGTATAATGGTGATGATTTAGAAAACTTTATTAGCTTTTATGAATTTGATAATGATTTTGCTAACTTTATAAGAGATTTATGGTTTCAAATAAATTGTGATATTAATTTAATTTTTTTAATTTACCTGTGGTATTATATTTTGTATAAAGTAGAAATAGATAAAAGAAATAAATGGGATTTTAAATTGTCTTATTTTAAAAATAATGGATTTTTATATATGCCAATGATATCTGTGTTAATGGGGTATAGAATACATGAATTAAATATGAAAAGTTATGACTTAGAACAAGTAAATATCCAAAAGAAAATAATTAGAGATGCTTGTATTTCAGATTATAAAATTTATGGAATACCGGGGATGAGATTTAGTAATATGGAATGGGTTTCAAGATTTATTCGTGGTGAAATTGTTCAAATAGGTATTTTTCAATATGAATTTAAAAAGAATTATTTGGATCAGGAAGATGTTATTTTTATTCATATTCCTAGAAGTAATGAGTTTACTAAAGATAATATTAATAGTTCTTTAAATAGAAAAGATGAGGTTTTTAAATATTTTAATGCTCCTAAAGATATTAAATTTGTTACTTTTTCTTGGTTATTATCGCCAGATTTAAAAAATATTTTAAAAGATGATAGTGATATTTTATATTTTCAAAATAAATTTGATTTAATATTTACAAAAGAAAATAAAAAAGATTTTTTAAAATTTGTTTTTAATGAACCATTTGAAATTAATGATTATAATATCTTAAAAGAAGAAACAAGTTTACAAAAGAATATAAAAAATAAACTTATAAATAAGGAAAAATTATGTATTGGACTTGGCATTTTAAAATAGTGTTGATATAATTAAAGTGCGCTGAAGTAGCTCAGTCGGTAGAGCAACGCACTCGTAATGCGTAGGTCGCAAGTTCGATTCTTGTCTTCAGCACCATTTGATAAATTTGTTCAAAAATATTTGAACTTTAATATATATAATTTGCATAAAATAAATAGAGATAAATGTTAAATGACAAAGTTAATTATATGAAACTTAAAAAACTTTTATTGGGTAAATATGACTTTTAAAATAACAATTAGAAGATATTAAAGTATATACTTGGTAGAGAAAAGATAATTAATTTATATTTTCTAAATTATTCAGAAAATTATGATGAAATAATCAATAATCCAAAAGGTTTATAAATATTTTGAAAATTAGCTTTTTCTTTACAAAATATTATTTTTAAGTTATAATCATATCACAAAAGGAGAGATTATTATGTTTAGTATTAATTGTATGCATCATCATAGTAGTCTGCACTTGTTAAAGCGATAAATTTAAAATCGTGGTACAAGTGCTATTTTTCGTGCTTGGACCTGTAAAAAATAAACTTAAAGCTATGCAGGTAATACTGGATAGCTTTTTAATTAGAAAAGAGGATATATATGAAAAATATTAATACAATACCAACAATGGTGGTAGGCAGTTTACCAGAAATAGTTACTACTTCTTCACCTAGAAGGGTTAATGAAAATAATTTAAATAATGAATTTGTAAAGCAATATATAAAAACTTTAGGGGAATTATTAAAAGTTAAAAAAGATAATTTAAGTGATATTAAAATGGTTTATATTGGTGGTTATACTAATCAAGATGGAGATGTAGTAACTAATGAAAATACTAATACTGCTAAACTTTATTTTAGTGCTTTAAAATATTATTTTAGACAATTAGGTTATGGTGAACTTCAAAAAAGTAATTTTGTTATTTTAGATAGTAAATTTATTAGAGAAAATGCAATAGATGCTAAAGATATTTTGGAAAATAGTGATTTTGTATTTTTAGGGATTGGTCAAGATAGAGTTTTTGGAGAGTTATTAGAATCAATGATTAGTAAAGGAATTAATTTAAAAGATATAATTCTTAGAAATAATATTTTAGTAACAAGTGCTTGTGCTGGTTCAGTAGTTTCGGCGTCTAAAATTTATGGGGGACAATATGATTCATTTTATTATAATCGACCTGATTTTGTTTATCCTGATAATTATGATGGCTTAGGTATTAATCCAGTTACAATGGAACCAAATTTTGGAGCTTCAAATAAAGAAGAATCTAAAACTTTAGAATTTAAAGAAACTTGTTTATTACCTGATAGTAATAGAATAGCTTTTTATTTATGTAGTCCTAATAGTATGTTTATAACTAATGAGTTTAAGGTTTATGCTTGTGGTGAGATTTCTTTATTAATCGATGGAGAAGAATATAAAATAACAGGAAATTTAGAAAAAGCGGATATAACAGAATTAAATACATATCTTAATATTTATAATGTAAATAGAAGTGGTACTATTAAATTAGTTATTTTAGATATTTTAAAAAGAATTAAAAAAGTTAATATAGAAATTGTTTCTGATATTATTAATGATTTTAGCAACGATGAACAAAAATGTAGAATTAGTGATAATATTAAGAGAAATAATTTAAAATTGTTATTAAATACTCAACTACTTAATTTATTTAATGGAGATGTTACTTATTCTAAACTTGACCCAAATAAAATGAATGCAGATTTTATTAATTCTCTTAATTTAAATAGCGATAGTGAAGATGAATTATATTTGAAATTTTATTTAGTTTCGATTATTAAAAGTAGTAGTGTAATGTATAAAGATAATATTTCTAAATTTTTAAGTATAGTCTTAGAATGCATGACCCAACTAGTTAATATTAATCCAAAAATAGTTTATTATTTTATTTGTTGTTTTTCAAGTTTTTATTCTAATAAAGATATGAAAAAACTTCTTGCTCTTACTAAGATAGAAGAAACAAGAAGAATTCAAGAGTTAAATACTAATAATTTATATAGGAAATTAGCTAGTTAATTTATTTTTTAATTTATCACATAAAGGAATAAATACGCCTCCAATAGTGTTTCCTAAAATCATAGTAAATAAATATAAAAAGGTTTTAGAACTCCAAAGACTAGCAATACTAAAATAATACATATTGGCAATACTATGTTCAAAACCACATAATATAAATACTATTACACATAAGAAAATACTTAGATATTTACCACAATCTTTATTTTCTTTATAACCATTAACTGCTAAATACATTAATATTCCACAAAATATAGATAGTATAAAAATACTTAGTAAAGTATCATTTAATTTGATATTGCAAATATTTTCCGCTTTGATACTTATGCTTGTGTATATTCTGGTATATTTTAATATATATGCAGAAGTAAAGGTTCCTATAAAATTACCTATTAATGTTATTATAACTTCTAATGTGTATTTTAAATTATTTTCAAATATATAACCAATTTTACCTGTAAATAAGTTTAAACCTCTAGTACAAATCATAAATAAACCTATAGAAAAAAATATAGAACCAATTATTTTATTATCTAATGATAAAAATATAGTTCCGCCAATTGCTATCATTATTCCTGCTAAAATACTTTTAATTAAATATATAATTATATCTTTTATATTTCTTTTCATATACTTCACCTTTAGTAGATTATAACATAGTTATTTTTTTATAACTAGTTTTTGTTTTATTTTTAAAGTAATTATTGTATAATAAATTTAATTTATGAGGTGGTTTTGATGAAAAATAAAAAAATTTTTACTTTATCTTGTGAAGAATTTACATTTTTACTTCGAAAAAAAGATGTAGAGTTTTATAATGGCTATGGGATAGTGAAAGCAGAAATTGATGCAGAAAGTAGATTAATTGGAGTAGTTGATAAAGATTATAAGATAGTGTTACCTTTAACTTCTGAAAAATTTGTAGGTAAGTTATTTATTGCGTCTAATGGTAATTTTATTTTTACAGGAAATACTGGTGAACGAGGTCCTAGAGTCTTTCATGTAAGTGAGAGTGGGTATGAAGCAGATTTAGGGGCTTTTGACTTTTGGCCTCTTGATGAAGAGGTAATACAACTTTATTATGAAGATTATTCAACTTTATATGATACGCAATCTAAAGAATTTTTAACACCATTTTATCATTATATTGGACCTTTTGTTTATAGCGAGAAATATGGGTGTAAAGTAGCCAGAGCATCATTTTATGTTGAAGATGAAAATAAAAATGTTATTAATGAAGTTAGTACAATTATTGATACTAGAGGAATAGTATTAGAAAATTATTTTGATTTAGCTTTAGGAAAAGAATTAGAATGTAAAAATGCGACAGAGGTTTTAAAATTAGTTAGAAAAGCTTCTAATGAAAATAAGTGTAAATAGTGATATTTTTAACTTTTTCTTGCTTTTTATGATTTTATATCATATAATTATATTGAAAGTTTTTTCTCAGTTTTAATTTACTCCTTAAATTATTACTTAGATTAAACCGATTATAGATAAAAGGAGGCAATATTATGGCAGTTTCAAAAGAAACAAAGGCTAAGCTAGTTAAAGAATTTGGTAAGAATGATAAAGATTGTGGTTCTACTGAAGTACAAATTGCAATTCTTACACATGAAATTAATGATTTAACTGAACATTTAAAAGTACATAAACATGACTATCATTCAAATCGTGGACTTTTAATGAAAGTTGGTAAAAGAAGAAAATTACTTGCTTACTTAAAAGAAAATGATGTTGTTAGTTATCGTAATGTAATTAGCAAATTAAACTTAAGAAAATAAGGGCACTAACATTTTTAGTGTCTTTTTTTATAGAAAAATTATGGAGGATTTATGAAGAAAGTATTTAAGCTAGATTTCTTAGGAAGAGATTTAATTGTTGAAACAGGGGAAATGGCAAAACAAACTGATGGTGCTGTTTTAGTTCGCTATGGTGATACAGTAGTTTTATCTGTTTGTGTAATGGGTAAAGAAGTTTTAGGACAAGATTTTTTTCCATTACAAGTTTTGTATCAAGAAAAATTATATTCAGTAGGTAAAATTCCAGGAGGATTCATAAAAAGAGAAGGTCGCCCTAGTGATGAAGCTACTTTGGCTGCTCGTTTAATCGATAGACCAATACGTCCAATGTTTGACGAAGCTTTGCGTCAAGAAATACAAGTTGTTAACACTGTTTTGTCAGTTGATCCAGATAACTCACCAGTGATGGCCGCTTTATTTGGAACAAGTTTATGTCTTGGAATTTCAAAAATTCCTTTTGATGGACCAGTTGCAGGAGTAGTTGTTGGTAAAATTGGTAAAGAATTAATTATTAATCCAACAGCGGAGCAAATTGATGCTAGTGAATTATCTTTAACTGTTGCGGGAACTAAAGATGCTATTTGTATGGTTGAAGCAGGGGCTAGTGAATTATCAGAAAAAGATATGTTAGAAGCTTTAATGTTTGGTCATGAAAATTTGAAGAAATTATGCGATTTCCAGGAACAAATTATTAAAGAAATTGGTGCAGAAAAACAAGAACTTGCTAAGGAAGTAATTGATGAAGAAATAGAAAAAGATGTTAATGAATTTGGTAAGTCTATGATGTTAGAAGCTTTAAAGGTTGATGGTAAACTTGCAAAAGCAGCGGCTGTAGAAGAAGTTAAACAAAGAATTGTTGAAAATTTTGCAGAAGTTTATGCGGATAGTGAAGATGTAGATGCAAAACTTAAACAAGTAGAAAAACTTGCTAATCAACTAGAAGCTAATTTAGTACGAGCTCTTATAACTGATAAGAAAATTAGGCCTGATGGTAGAAAAATTGATGAAATTAGACCTCTTTCTTGTGATATAGATTTACTTCCTCGTACTCATGGTTCGGCTTTATTTACAAGAGGAGAAACACAATCACTTGCAACTACAACTTTAGGTGCTATCGGAGAACATCAAATACTTGATGGTTTAGGTTTAGAGGATACTAAGAGATTTATGCTACATTATAATTTTCCATCTTTCTCAGTAGGTGAAACTGGTAGATATGGAGCGCCTGGAAGAAGAGAAATTGGACATGGAGCTTTAGGTGAAAGAGCTCTTGCTCAAGTAATACCTAGTGAAGAAGAATTCCCATATACTATTCGTGTTGTAAGTGAAATATTAGAATCTAATGGTAGCTCTAGTCAAGCAACTATTTGTGCAGGTTGTTTAAGTTTAATGGCAGCAGGTGTACCAATAAAAAGCCCAGTTGCAGGTATTGCAATGGGACTAATTGAATCAGAAGATAAAAAGAAACATACTATTTTAACTGATATTCAAGGTTTAGAAGATCATATGGGAGATATGGATTTTAAAGTAGCAGGTACGAGAAAAGGTATTTGTGCTTTACAAATGGATATAAAAATTAAAGGAGTAACAGAAAAGATATTAAAAGAAGCTTTAGCTCAAGCTAAAAAAGCGCGTATGGAAATACTTGATACTATGGAAGCTTGTATTTCTGAGCCTCGTAAATCTTTAAGTAAATATGCTCCTAAAATTGATACTTTCAAGATTAATCCTGATAAGATTAAAGATGTTATTGGCCGTGGTGGAGAAATGATTACAAAAATTATTTTAGAGGCTAGTAATGTTAATACTGTTAATGATAAAGATGCAGTTAAAGTTGATATTGAAGATGATGGAAGAGTAATTATTTATCATACTGATGCTAGTATTATTGCTAAAACTCGTAAAATGATTGAAGAAGTAGTTAGAGAAGTTGAAGTAAATGCAATATATACGGGAAAGGTTGTTAAAGTAGAAGACTTTGGTTGCTTCGTAGAGTTATGGCCTGGATGTGAAGGATTAGTACATGTTTCAGAACTTGATTATAAACGTGTAGAAAAACCTAAAGATATCGTAAGTGTTGGTGATAAGATTATGGTTAAAGCACTAGGCTATGATAATCGTGGTAGACTTAATTTATCTCGTAAACAAGCTTTACCTAAGCCAGAAATAAAAGAAGATAAAAAGGACAAAAAGGGTAGTAGAAAAGAGAACAAATAATGGAAGTTAAAATTTGTACTAATGAAATATTACTTAATCTGCTTTTTAGGTTAATGCAAACGCAAAATAGAAATTGTGTAACAGCTAGTGAAGTTGAACGTTTTCAAAAATATATTAGTGAGGTAGCTAATAAACAAAATTTAGTTGTTACTTTTTTCTATGATATGACTGAAAGACTTGCTTTAATCCGTGAATTTATTGATACAGTTGTTATTAATGGAAAAGTCGTTTATCGTCTAAATCTTAGTTCTACACCAGATGATGTTAGAAAATTAGTTTCTTTACTTGATTTTTATCAGAAACAACATATAGATTTAACTTGTGTAAATGATAAAGAATTTTTATCAACTTTAAATGATTATACAAGTGAAAGTGAAAAAGAAAGTATAGATTTTAAACGTGTGGATGAAAAACGTCAATTAGCTATCATTTATCAATTGTCTATATTGGAAAAGCAAAAACGAGAATTAGAAAATGGTTTGCATATGATGCATTTAAATGGTGCTTCTAGAATTGATGAGGTAAATGCTGAAGCTTTATTAGAACAATATCCAAAAATAACAGAGTATGATTTTATAGAAAAAGCCCTACGATAGAATTCTAAGATTATTCTTAGAGTTTTTTATTTATGCAATTAAAAAGAAGATTTACTCTTCTTCAAATGCTTTAGGATTAGTAATAAATCTTACATCATCTTTTATAAGCCTAATATATAAGTCTTTAGGAATTTTTTCGTTGCTAATTCTACGACTTAAATATGTATATAATAATCTTAAACGTATTTTATCTTCAGCTTCTAAGTCAATAAATTTTAATTTTACAGGATGTCCACATTCTAAATATAAATCTAATTCAGCATCAATTACATCAAATGTAATTGAAATGGCAATTATATTATTATAAGAAAGTGTATAAATCTCTTTTCTATTTATTTTTTTTATAGTATCAAAGATTACAACTTTATTATCTGTAAATATAGCATGATCTCTAGAAGTTTTATAGGCTACTAAAACATTTTCATCTTCTAAAATATAATGTTTAATATAACCTGGAAGATCTTTTTTATTTAATACTTTTGAAAAACTTACATTTCTTGAAATGTCTAAGATGTCTTTTTTACTACTTAACATGATAAACCACCTAATAAAATTATATCATATGTTTTTGCTCTTGTGTAAATTATTTGTTAATTTTTTGAATAGCTTTACTATAAACTTTTAAAATGTTATTAGCAAAAGCTTCTTTGGTATAATTATATATACTTTTTTTGGCATTTATTGTCATTTCATTATAAAGTTTTTTATTTTCTTTTAAATCTATTATATAATTGATAAATTCATTTTGGTTATTAAATAAATAACCATTATAATTATTTTTAATTACATCACTAAAACTTTTATCATTAATGCATACTGTTGGAATAGATGAGGCTAGAGCTTCAATTATTGTTAATCCCTGCGTTTCGGTTTTAGAAAAAGATGTTAAACAATCAAATGTGTTATAATAACTTGGCATTAAATCATAGGAAACAGGGCCTGTGAAAATAACATTATTTTCAATATTTAATTCTTTGGTTAAATTCTCTAATTCTTCTTTAGTGGGACCTTTGCCAATAATTAATAGTTTAATGTTTTTATCTTGTTTAATTAAATCTTTCATGGCTATTATTAGTTTATCAAAGCTTTTTTCTTTTGCTATTCGACCAACAGCTCCAATTATAAAGTCATTATCTTTTAATTGGTATTTTTTTCTTATTTGTTTTATTTCTTTTTCCATTTTAAGAGTTAATTCAAATTTTTTAGTATCTATACCTGTTGGTATAACATTAATGTTTTTAGTAATATTATATTTGTTTACAAATAAATCTTTTATTTTATCTGTAGGGACTATTAAAGCATCACATTTCTTTTCCGTATAATATTTAGTTATTTTTAAAGCTATTTTTTGACTTAACTTTTCAAAATGACCATGCGTTATATAATATAAATAATCTTCATATAAAGTATGATATGTGTGAACAACAGGAATATTTAATTTTTTAGATACTATTCTAGAAAAAGCACCAATACCAAATTCTGTTTGAGAGTGAATTATATCTAAGTTCCATTTTTTTATTATCTTCATAGCTTTTCTAGAATATATACTTGTAAGACGACTATCATAGATTCCAGTTTTAATTCCAGGGATATATACTATTTTATTTTTTTTATCATATTCAAATTTGTATCTTTTTAAATTAGCTGTTACTATGTATACTTCATGTTGCATGTTTTCTAATACTTCTTTTAACATTTTAATACTGGTTGTAACACCTGATATGTATGGTTCATAAGCATCAGTAAAAATTCCTATTCTCATTTTTGATACTCCTTTACACTTATATTATATAACAATTTTACAAATATTTAAAAGTGTTTTATAATAAAATTATTAAAGAAGGGATTTCATGATAGGAATTTTTGATTCGGGTATTGGGGGAGTAACAGTTTTAAAAGAAATAATAAAACTATTACCTAATTACCATTATTTTTATTATAGTGATTCTTTTAATAATCCTTATGGAGATAAAACTAAAGATGAATTATTATTAATAACTAAAAATATAGTTCAACAATTAATAGATAAAGGATGTAAAATAATTGTTATTGCTTGTAATACTGCTAGTGCAATATGTAAAGACTTTTTAAGAGATAATTTTGATGTTCCGATAATTGCTATAGAACCTGCGATAAAACAAGTTTTTGATAATAGTCCTAAAGGTAAAACTTTAGTTATGGCAACTAAAGGTACAATAGAATCTGAAAAGTTTTTAAAACTATATCATAGCTTTTCTAATGATAATATGGTTATTGAGGCTTTTCCTGGCTTGGCAGATTTAATTGAACAAGATAGAAAAGAAGATTTAAAAGCTTATTTACAAGATAATTTAAAATATAATAATATTAAAAATGTGGTTCTTGGTTGTACTCATTATCCATTAATCAAAAAAGAAATTAAAGAAATACTTGGTGATGTAAATTTTTTTGATGGTAGTGTTGGTGTTGCTAAAAGAGTTAAACAAGTGGTTTTTGAAGAAAATTTGAAAGAAAGCACATTTAAATTAGATTTTATAGATTCTTCTAATAGTAAAATTAAAGAACAAAGATTTTTTGATATAGTAAGGTATGAGTAATATGGATATATTTAAAATGATGCAAAATGTTAGAGGTATAAATATTCAGGAGGAAATAGAAAACTCAATAAATATTACAAAAGAAAAGCTAAAAGATTTAACAATTAATAGAATGTGTCATGTTTATAATAGCTATTTATTTGAAGAGATGAAAAAAAGACATTTAAATGTGAGACTTGTTAATTTATTGGATTTGGGTTTTGATTTTAAGCATTATTTTGTTTTGGTTAATGGTGAAGGAGTCTTTTATTTAGCAGACTTAACTTACGAACAATTTTGTAATCAAGATTTGAATAGTCTGATGTCGGGGGAGGGGTATATGAGATTGAATGATTATTTATTAAATAAGTTTATAAGTTTTGTACTAAGAAAACAAGTAGCTGGTTTTACTTGTGATGATTTATTTTATATGACTATAAATGGTAGAAATAAATAATTTTTTAATAAAGTATAAGAAATACTAACTAATATAGGAGTATTTGATATTAATATTTCGATTATAAGAAGTTAAAGAAAACTTGAGTAACTTTAATGTAAAGTTGCTTTTTTAATTTATCTTTTTTTGATATAATTTTAGTAGTAGGTGGTAAATATGTTTGATAAGTTAAATGATAGACAAAAGGAAGCAGTAATGCATATAGATGGGCCATGTCTTGTTATAGCGGGGGCTGGTTCAGGGAAAACTAAAGTATTAACAACTAGAATTGCCCATTTAATTGAAAGTGGTATTCCTGATTATAATATTTTAGCGATTACTTTTACTAATAAAGCAGCGAAAGAAATGAGAGAAAGACTTAATCTTTTAGTTCCTAATAATCGTGTTTTTGTAGGAACTTTTCACTCTTTTGGCCTAAAAATAATTCGTGAGAATCTAGAACATTTAGGAATGAATAAGAATTTTACTATTTTAGATAGTGATGATGTTCTTAGTTTAATTAAAAAAATTATGAAAGAACATAATATAGATCCTAAAGAAGTAAGTCCTTATTATGTTAGAAGTAAAATAAGTTTTATTAAAAATGAACTACTAGTAGAAAGTGAACTTGATAAGTATTTTAATACTTATGTAGATCAAAAAGTTGTAGAAGTTTATAAAGAATATGATAATGTTTTAAGACGTAATAATAGTGTTGATTTTGATGATTTACTTGCTCTGCCTGTTAAGTTATTTAGAAATAATAAAGACGTTTTGGATAAATATCAAGAACACTATAAATATATTTTAATTGATGAGTATCAAGATACTAATGAAGTACAGTATAAAATGAGTAAATTAATTGGTAGTAAGTATCAAAATATATTTGTTGTAGGAGATGCAAATCAGTCAATTTATTCATTTAGAGGGGCTAATTTTAGAAATATTTTGAATTTTGAGAAAGATTATAAAGAAGCTAATGTTATAGCCTTAGAGCAAAATTATCGTAGTACGAAAAATATTCTTGATGCGGCTAATTCTGTTATTAAAAATAATAAAGAGCGAAAAGATATGGAACTTTTTAGTGAACTTGGAGAAGGAGTTAAAGTTAAATATTTACGTAGTTATGATGAAAAACATGAAATTACTCTAATCGCTGATGAAATAAAAAGATTAATGCAAGCGGGTTATAAATATAGTGATATTGCAATATTTTATAGGACAAATGCTCAATCAAGAAATGTTGAAGAAGTTATGCTTAAAAATAATTTTCCTTATAAAGTATTTGGTAGTTTTTATTTCTATAATCGTAAAGAAATTAAAGATTTATTATGCTACTTAAGACTTATTAACAATATTAATGACGATATAAGTTTAAGAAGAATTATAAATGTTCCTAAAAGAAAAATTGGGAATAAAAGTGTTGAAGATTTGGAAAAATATGCAGAGCGATTAAATACTTCAATGTTTGATGCAATAGATAGTGGTAAAGAATTAGATTTTAAAAACTTAATTAGAGAATTACAAAATGATGCTCTTAATATGTCTTTAACAGAACTTGTTGATGATGTGTTAGATAAATCAGGAATGAAGCATGAGCTTGAAGTAGAGAAAACTTTGGATAGTGAACTTCGTCTTGAAAACTTAATGGAATTTAAAAGTATTACAGCTTCTTTTGAAGCTCGTACTGGGTCAGTTAATTTAGGTGATTTCTTAGATGAAATAAGTTTAGTCGCTGATATTTCAGAACATGAAGAAAATGATGATGTTATTACCCTTATGACTCTACATAGTGCTAAAGGATTAGAGTTTCCAATAGTGTTTATAACAGGAATGGAAGAAGGAATATTCCCACATTCGAATGCTTTTATGGAAGGTGAAGAAGGTATTGAGGAAGAAAGACGTTTATGTTATGTGGGATTCACGAGAGCTCGTGAAAAACTTTATTTAACTAATGCTAAAAAAAGAATGCTTTATGGTAAAACAACCCAAAATCCACCTTCTCGTTTTATTAGTGAAGTAGAAGATAGTTTACTTGAAGTAAGTAATATGAGTATAAAAGAAGAGAAAACTTTTAATAAAAGTGAAGTTTATAGTGATGGAGTAGATGTTGACTTTAATAAGGGAGATGTAGTCTTACATACAATGTATGGTAAAGGTGTAATAGTAGACATGGATGATAGATTTTTAAGTGTTGCTTTTGCTCGTAATTTTGGAGTTAAAAAGATAGCTAAAAATTTTAAGGGCATTAAAAAAATGTAAATTTGACATTTGATTTAAAATGTTTTTTTGGTAGAGATTAATTAATGATTAATTAGTTTCTACTTTTTTATTTGGTAATTTGTTTTACATATTTGTTTATTTGTTTACGTAAATATTTTTTGCTTATTAAAATTTATATTAATAAATAAATTTGTAAAGCTCGTTGTGTATTATATAAATGAATGATATAATTGTTTTAAGAAAGAATGGAGGTTTTTTGGAGTGCAAAAAACATTAGTAGTAATGGCAGCTGGTATGGGAAGCCGCTTTGGTGGTTTAAAACAAATTGAACCTGTAGGGCCAAATGGAGAATTTATAATTGATTATTCTGCATACGACGCGAAAAGAGCAGGGTATGATAAAATAGTTTTTGTAATAAAGAAGGAAATAGAAGAAGTTTTTAAAGAAACTATTGGAGAAAGACTTGAAGGTAAAATAAAGGTAGAATATGCTTTTCAAGAAATAATGGATGTACCAAATGGTATGGAAAATATTGCTGAAAAACGCGAAAAACCTTGGGGAACAGTTCAAGCAGTTTTAGCTGCTAAAGATTTAGTAAATGGTAGTTTTGTAGTTATTAATGCAGATGATTTTTATGGGTATGATTCATATGTAAAATCAGCAGAATTTTTAGATAATAATACTCAAGAAAATGAATATGCAGCGATTAACTTTCCTTATGATGTAACAGCATCTAAATTCGGTAGTGTTAAAAGAGCAGTTTGTTATCCTAAAGAAGGAGAAATAAAAAAATTAATCGAAAGTAAAGTTACAACTATGGATGGATATGCACTTTGTGAGCCTTTATCAGGTGAGGAATCTTTTCAAATTGAACTTGATCACCCAGTTGCAGTTAATATGTTTGCTTTTAAAAATAATTTTTTTCAATATTTAGAAGAGTATTTTAATAATTATTTTAATAATAGTGAAGAATTTATTTTAAAAAATGAAGCATTACTTCCAGAACTAATAAAAGAAAAATTAGATAGTAATCAAATTGTTTTACATAATATTGTTTCTAATAGCACTTGGCTTGGTATGACTTATAGAGAAGATTTAGATATTTTAAAACATAATATTCAAGAATTAATAAAGAAAGGTGAATATCCAGAAAAACTTTGGGACTAATATGGAAGAAATTAAAAAAAGGATAAATGAATTAAGTAGTATTTTAAAACAAGCTAATTATGAGTATTATAATATGGATAATCCTAGTATTACTGACCAAGAATATGATAAGTATTTAAGGGAGTTAATAAATTTAGAAGAAAAATATCCAGAATATGCAGACCCTAATAGTCCAACTAAAAGAGTTGGGGGAGAAGCAATAGATAAATTTCAAAAAGTTCAACATAAAATACCAATGATTAGTTTATCTAATGTTTTTAATGAAGAAGAAATTAGAGATTTTAGTAATAGAATTAAAAATGCAGGTTTTAACCCTAAATATGTTTGTGAGCTTAAAATAGATGGACTTAGTGTATCTTTACATTATGAACATGGAAAACTTGTTTTTGCTGCAACGCGTGGAGATGGAATTACTGGTGAAGATATAACCCATAATGTTAAAACTATTAAAACAGTTCCTCTTGATTTAGGACGTGATATTGATATAGAAGTTCGTGGGGAAATCTATATGAATAAAAGAACTTTAGAAAAACTAAATCGTGAAAGAGAAAAAAATGGAGAGGCAAAACTTCAAAATGTTCGTAATGCGGCAGCTGGTTCAATTAGACAATTAGATCCTAAAATAGCAGCTAAAAGACATTTAGATACTTGGATTTATCATTTGCCTAATCCTCTTGATTATGGACTTAAGACCCATTTTGAAGCTTTAGAATTTATGAAGGAACTTGGCTTTAAAACAAATCCAGCTTCAAGACTTGTAAGTAATGAAGAAGAAATATTAGAATTTATCTCAGAATATACCAATAAACGTAGTTCTCTTCCTTATGAAATAGATGGAGTAGTTATTAAAGTTAATGATATTGAAACACAAAAATATTTAGGAGCTACAGCCAAATATCCTAGATGGGCGACTGCTTATAAATTCCCAGCTGAAGAAGTTTTAACTAAACTTATAGATATTAAATTTACTGTAGGTAGAACAGGACAAATTACACCTAATGCAGTACTAGAACCTGTTTTAGTGATGGGTTCAACTATTAGAAGAGCAACTCTTCATAATGAAGATTATTGTAAAAATTTGGATCTCAGAATAGGGGATATTGTATCAATAAAAAAAGCTGCAGATGTAATTCCAGAAGTAGTGGAACCTAAGATAGAAAGAAGACTTGGAACAGAAGTACCTTTTAAAATGATTGATAAATGTCCTATATGTGGTAGTGCTTTAGTTAAAAAAGGGAATGTTGATTATTTTTGTGTAAATGGTGAATGTTCGAAAAAAAATATTGAAAGCTTAATTCATTTTGCATCACGGGGAGCGATGAATATTGATGGATTAGGTGATGAAATAATTGAAGACTTTTATAACGAAGGTTTTATTAAAACTATTCCTGATTTTTATCATCTAGTGGATTATAAAGAAAATATAATTGAACTTGAAGGATATGGTAATAAAAAAGTTAATAATTTACTTATTGCTATAGAAGAATCTAAAAATAATAGTTTGGAAAAATTATTGTTTGGTATTGGAATATCGGGTATTGGAGCTAAAAATGCTAAATTACTTGCTAGTCGTTATAAAACAATGGAGAATTTAGAAAATGCTACTTATGAAGAATTAGTGGCTATAAGAGATATTGGTGATATTCTAGCAAGAAATATTGTTAATTTTTTTGCTAATCCTAAAAATATAGATCTTATGAATACTTTATGTGATATAGGTATTAATATGGAATATTTAGGTGAAGAGCAAAAAGTAAATGAAAAATTCACAAACAAGAAATTTGTTTTAACAGGAACTATTAGTTTTATGACTAGAGATGAAATTAAAACTTTAATTGAGTCTTATGGAGGAAGTGAATCTGGTAGTGTTAGTAAAAAAACAGATGTAGTAATTGTAGGCATTGATCCTGGAAGTAAGTATGATAAAGCTTTAAGCTTAGGAATTGAAATTTGGAATGAAGAAAAATTTAAAGAAATTGTAGATAGTTTGTAACTATTTACATTTTTATTTGTAAAGTTTAGTAAAATAATTATAAACTAGATAGAATAAATATTTAATGTTATAATATTAGTTATAGACGGAGGCTAAAATGAAAAAGTTAAAAAAGATTTGGCAAGATAATAGTGTTTTATTAGTTTTATTTGTTATATTAATAGCTTGCTTAATTGCTATTTCAGTTGTAGTAGTTAAATATTTTGTGGGAGACTCAAGTTCTAAATTTGGTGAAAGATTGGATGAAATAGATAAACATCCTTTTGGTGAAAGTGAACAAAATGAATTAAAAGATAAAATAAAGGAAGATAAATTAGTATTGGATGTTAAAGTTCGTACTAGTGGAAAAACTATATATGTTACTATTGAATTTGATTCAAATATTACACTAGTTGAAGCTCAAAGTAAAGCATTAGGATCTTTAGAATATTTTAGTGAAGATACTTTAAGTTTTTATGATATTCAATATATGATTAAAGCAGATCCAACTGATAAGACTGATGGGTTCCAAATTATGGGTTCGCGTAATATTAGCGGAACAGGTGGCATTGTTTGGAATAATAATCGTGCTCCTAAGGAAGAATAATTATGAAAAATAAAAAAAGTGTTATTGCGTTAATTTCGGTTATAGTTATATTTGTTATAATAGGTGTTGTAACAGTTAATATTGTAACTGATAATGATAAATTATCGTCTAGTGAAAAGAAATGGATAAATAGTAGTTTAAATAATGTTCATAATATTAATGTTATTAACAATGTTAATATTTTTGGGAATACGGGAGCGGGAGTATTCTATGAATTTTTAAAAGATTTAGAATTAGAATATAAATTACAACTAAATCCTGTTACTTTTAATTATGGTGAAGTTACTAGTGGAGTTACTTTAGGTGCTAAAACAACTCTAGCAGAAAATGATCAAGTCTTTTATAAAGATCATTATGTTTTAGTAGGTAAATCTTCGGAAATTGTGCCAAGTTATAAAGAATATGCTGGAAAAAAAATAGGAGTTTTAGCAAGTGATTTAGCTAGAATTACAGAAGCTTTAAATAATCAAAATATTACTCTTACTACTTATCAAGATAAAGCATCTTTACTTAATGCTTTAAAAAGTGATGGAACTAGTGAAGTAGAAGGCGAGGTTGTGGATACTATTAGTTATATGATAGTACCATTAACAGTGTATTTAGATGATATTTTAAAAAATAATTATTATATTATAAATCATTTATCAGATGTAAATTTTTATTATACAATAAGTGGTGATAATGGTGATTTTACAAATATTTTAAAGAAATATTATCGTAATTGGGAAAAAGATAATTTAGATGATTATATAAAACGTGAAGAATTTAATTTATTTACTTTAAGTTTAGGTATTAGTGATACAGAAGTTGATGCAATGCGTAGTATTACTTATAATTATGGTTTTGTTAATAATAGTCCTTATGAAGTAATTATGAGTGGTAATTATGGTGGAATTATTGCTATGTATTTGTATGATTTTGGTAAATTTAGTGATATAGAGTTTAATTATCAAAAATATAAGAGTTTAGATAAGTTTAAAAATGCCATAAATAATAAGAAAATAGATTTGTATTTTAATTATTATCATTTACAAGATAATTATTTTGATACAGATTCAAAAATATTAGTAGAGTATAGTATTATAGCTAATAGTAAAAATAATATTGTTATTAATTCTATAAATAGTTTAATTGGTAAAAATGTTTATGTTGAAGAAAATAGCTTTTTGGCTACTTATTTAAAAACTGTTAAGGGTGTTAATGTAAAAACTTATGAAGATGAAGAAGAGTTAAGTAAATTAAATAAAAAAAATGTAATAATCTTTATTGATAAAAATATTTTTGATTTATACTCTAGTGATAAGCTTTCTAATTATACAGAAAGATATACTAATTATATTAGTGATACATATCATTTTAGAGCTAAAACTGATACTGCTTTCTTTAAACTCTTTAGTAGATATGTTATGACTCAAGATCCAAAAGAAATGGTTTATACAGGTATGTATAATCATAGTTTAACAGTTAAAGCAGGTAGTGTCTTTGGTACTATTGCTAAATATATATTAATATCTATTGCAGCAGTTGCTATTATATTTATATTAGTTTACCATAATAGTAAAAGAATTAAAGTTGCTAAAAAAATCAAAAAAGAGAATAAACTTAAATTTATTGATCAGTTAACAAGTCTTAAAAATCGTAATTATTTAAATGAATATTTAGCTAGTTGGAATAATAATACAATATATCCTCAAACTATGATTGTAATAGATTTAAATAATATTCAATTTATTAATGATACTTTGGGTTATGAAGAAGGAGATAAACAAATTAGAGCAGCAGCAAATATCTTAATAAAAACACAACTTGATAATAGTGATGTAATGCGTACAGATGGTAATGAGTTTTTGATTTATTTAGTTGGTTTTACACAAAAACAAGTAACAAATTATATTCATAAGTTAAATAAAGAATTTAAAAAGTTACCTTATGAATATGGAGCTGAATTTGGTTATTCAATGATTAATGATAGTATTAAAACTATTGAAGATGCTATACTTGAGGCTACAGAAGAAATGAAGAAACAAAAGAAGAAAGAGTCTGGGGAATAAAAAATGAAAGAGAAAATAAAAAGGGGAATACATAATTTTTTTAAAGTATTAAAAAGACCGGAAATGGAAATTTTGCCTGGTCACCTTGCTTTCTCTTTTGTTTTGTCTTTAGTTCCAACTCTTACTATTTTAACTTATATTGCTACAATGCTACACTTTGATATGTCTTTTATAAGTGATTTTATGAAAAATGCTTTTAGTGAAGATTTTGCTAATTTACTTCTAGGAGCAAATATGGCAATAAAGGCAGATTTAAATTTCTTTATCACTTTAATTGTTGGTTATGTTATTGCTAGTAATGGAGCGGCTTCAATTATAACTAGTTCAAATATGATATATGGTATTAAAAATGATAGCTTTTTAAAAAGAAGAATTAAGTCCTTTATGATGATTTTAATTATTATTTTATTATTTGTATTTTTACTGATATTTAATGTTTTTGGTGATAAAATAATTGAAATGTTTGGTCTTATGGATATAAGTAAAAAAATGCTTGTTAATATAACTTTAATTATTAGTGTTCTTAAAGGACCTATTTCGTGGTTTATTATATTTCTCTTTATTAAAATTATTTTTACGATGGCTCCTGATAAGAAAATTCAAGCGAAAGAAGTTAACAAAGGTGCAATTTTTACTAGTGTTGGCTTTGTAATTGTTACTTATATTTATTCGGCATATACAACTAATATTGCTAAGTATGATGTTTTTTATGGTAATCTTGCAAGTATTGTTGTTTTAATGATTTGGTTTTATTTGTTGTCGTATATAATTACAATAGGTCTTGCTTTTAATTATAGAGAAGAAGTAATTACTTTGGAAAAAACTTCAAAATTAGATGTTATAGAGAAATGAAAGATTTCTCTTTTTTAGTGATTGCTTTTTTAATTTCTTTACGTTATAATTATGATAATAGTAAAGGGGCTGTAAATTATGAATGGCAATAGTGGAAATAATAATGAAGAAATTAATGCGGTTTCTTTAGGAAGTGTAGATAATGGAACTCAAAATTTAAATGTTCCTATTGGTGATATTCCACCAGTTACTCCAATTCCTGAAGAGCCAATGGATACTTTAGGTGATACACCTAGTTTGAATGCTTCAAATGAACAACCTGTATCTGTTGTGTCAGAAACTATAAAAGAACCTACTCCTGAAGTTGTAACTCCTGTGGAACCTGATATAAATTCTATACCTGATGTACCACCTTTGGAACCAGTAGCGCCTATTAATTATGATATTCCAGAAGTTATAGATAATATGCCAGTATTTAATGATATTGGTACTGTGCCACCAATTAGTGATATTCCAGCGGTAAATAATGTCATTGCAGAGCCTGCTGTTCCTGAGTCTCCTAAGAAAAAAGGAATGAATAAAACATTATTTGTTGTGATTATAATCCTAGCTTTATGTTTAGTTGGTGGTGGAGTATATGTACTTCTTAATAAAGCTAATAGTAAGCCTCAGGTTTCTACTAAGTTAGTTAAAATTGAAGCGGGATCTGTTGTATCTACTAATATAAAAGATTATGCAGTTTTTAAAAATATGGATAGCTCAACTTGTAATTTTGATACTTCAGAAATTACAGATACTACTAAGGTGGGAGCTGAGTATAAATTTATAATAACTTGTGGAGATAAATCATATCAAGGTAAAGCTAAAATCGTAGATACTACACCACCTGATATAACTCTTAGAGAAGTTAATGTTGCAGTTAATGAAGAAGTTACTGCTGAAGAATTTATCGCTAATTGTAAAGATGCAACTCAATGTAGTTATAGTTTTAAAGATGAAGCTAAATTAAAAGAGTATTTAAGTGCAGCAGCTTCTTATCATATACCAATCATTGTTACAGATGAAGCTGGTAATCAAAAGGAAGTTACAGGTATTTTAAATGTTAGTGAAAATGTTACTAGTATGGCTGTTGTATGTTCTAAGACAAATGATAGTTATGAAGAAGTTAATAAATTTGGTTTAATTGACGAAGATATGTCTTTTAATAAGTCAACTAAACGTGTTTATACTTTTAAAATTAGTACTAAAGAAGAATATGAAAAATTGAAAGTTGAAAATAAAGATAAGAAGGAAGTTAGTTATTTAGATGTAACTGGTGTTCCAACTTTTGATGATGATTCTTTGACACTTACTTTAACTAAGAAGATTGCTTATAGTGATTTAGTTAGCGAGATTGGTTCAGAAGTTCCTAGTTCTTATGGTGAACTAAAACAATTTTTTGAATTAAAAGATTATACTTGTAGTATAGGTTATTTTTAAGAGATAGAAATATCTCTTTTTTATATAGAATGGTATTTTTAACAAAAACAAAAAACTTATAATACATTTAAAAAGGTGGAAATGTATATAAATTTTCATTTATTTTTCACAAATCTGTTATAATATATACTTAGGAAGTGATGCCATGAAAATTTTAGTATGTGATGACGAAACTTTAATTAGAGATGTTATAAGAGAATATTTGTTAATGGATAATTATGAAGTGTTGGAAGCTAGTAACGGTTTAGACGCAATAGATGTTGTAAAAAATAATGATATTGATTTGATTATTATGGATATAATGATGCCTAAAATGGATGGTTATCAGGCAATAAAAGAAATTAAAAAAATAAAAGAGATTCCCTTTATTGTATTGTCAGCAAGAAGTGAAGAATTTGATAAATTAATTGGTTTTGATTTGGGAATTGATGATTATGTCACTAAGCCTTTTTCACCAAAAGAATTAGTAGCTAGAATTAAAGCAGTAACAAAAAGATTACAAAATGAAGTTATTACATATAAATATCAATCTTTAGAATTAAATGATTCGGCTCATGAAGTAACAATTGATAAAGAATTAGTTATGTTAACTCCAAAAGAATATGATTTATTAAAATATTTATTTCAAAATAAAAATATAGCTTTATCTAGAGAAACTATTTTAGCTAGTGTATGGGGATATGATTTTTTTGGAGATGAACGTACTGTTGATACACATGTAAAAACACTTAGAAATAATTTGGGTAAATATAGAGATATAATTAAAACTATTAGAGGAATGGGGTATAAACTTGAGATTCGGGAATAAAATTAGTAGTATCAATTTTAAAACTTTAATTTATTTAATAGTTTTTAGTGTTACAATTTTAATTTTTTTAATGGTTTCACAAACTTTATTGCTTAAATATTCTTATGAAAAATATCAAACGAAAAAAATTAAGAATATTGCTAAAAATATATATAAATTAGATTCTTTAGAAATGGTTAATGAATTAGAAACGATAGCTTATGAAAATAGTGTTTGCATAGAATATTATTTAGATTCAAGTGATAAAATACTTTATAATACTTTAATGGTAGGGTGTGGCCTTAATAAAAATAATAGTCAAATTATTAACTTAATTAATGATATTAGAAACTCCAATAAAGAAATACAACATGTTAAGCTTGTTAATAAAACTAATAACACGAAAGCTTTACTTTCTGGAATAAACGTACCCGATGGAACTATTTTTATTTATTCACCATTAGAAGATTTAGATGGAGCAAGTATAGTCTTAAAAGGACAACTTCTTTATATTACTTTGATAGTCATAGTTTTAGCTTGTTTTATATCTTATTTTCTTAGTAATAAGATAACAGAACCTATTACAAAAATAACTAAAAAAGCTAAAGAATTAGGTGAAGGTAATTATAATATTCACTTTGATAGTAGTGATGTTTTAGAAATAGATGAACTAGCTAATACATTAAATCATGTTAGTAATGATTTATCTAAAATAGATGAGTTACGTAGAGATTTAATGGCTAATGTTTCTCATGATCTTAAAACTCCTCTTACTATGATTAGAGCTTATGCAGAAATGGTAAGAGATATTTCTTATAAAGATAAAGATAAAATGAATAAAGATCTTAATGTTATAATTGGTGAAACAGAAAGATTAAATATTTTGGTTAATGATATTTTAGATTTATCAAAAATGCAAGCGAATGCGGATGAACTTACTTTAGAAAAGTTTGATTTGTGTGAAGTTATTAAAGAAGTTATGACTCGCTACGATATTCTTAAAACTACCGAAGATTATAAATTTATAGTTGAATTGCCAGAAAAAAGTGAAGTGACTGCAGATAAAAAGAAAATTATGCAGGTTATATATAATTTAATTAATAATGCAATTAATTATACAGGAGAAGATAAAAAAGTTATAATTAGAGTTAAGAATACAAGAAAAGAATATATTGTAGAAATTGAAGATACTGGTAAAGGAATAAAGAAAGATGAAATACCTTATATTTGGGATAAATATTATAAGAGTGATAAAAAACATCAAAGGAATGTAGTGTCAACAGGTATAGGACTTTCGATTGTAAAAGAAATACTTACTAAACATAAATTTGATTATGGGGTTAAAAGTACATTAAAAAAAGGTTCTACATTTTATTTTAAAATAAGAAAATAAATTATTTAAATTAAAGAAAAGATGTAAACTATCAAACATTCACTAAAGCTTCACAGAATATTCACAAATTAGTAGTATACTTATAAACATGAAAGGAGAAGTGATAGTTAGAATTAACATACACACTTTATAAACCTATACAAGAAAAATAACATATAAACTCAAACTCACACTTTTTAAAGAGAAGGATTTAGCTTCTCTTTTTGTTTATTTAAAAGTTTAATTTTTAAGTAGCTTAAGTAATAAATTTAATGTAAACTTATTGCAAAAATATTCACATTATGTTAGACTTATAGTTAGAATAGAAGAGGTGGCTGTTGATATGCATACAGAGGTTTTTAGTAATATTGATACATTAATTGAAATGGCTGGCGCATCCCTTAAAAATATGGATGAGGTGAATGCAGAACTTATATCTTTAAAAAGACAAATTAGGAATAAAAATAATGAAATTGAAGACTTTAAAAGTTTACTTACTGATTCAAGATATTTTAATGCTTCTAATGAATTAGTTGATAAAAATATAGAAATAAGTTTAAAAAATAAAATAACTCGTTTAAAAAGAAAGATTAAAGATATAGATAACAGTGGTAAGACTCTAGCTACAAATGAAGAGGGTTTGCATGAAGAAATAAAAGAGCTAAAGAAAAAAATATCTAGAAATGAAAAATATATTAAAATATTAGAAGTTAAAAGGACTAATAACGAAGGAAATGATTATTATATTAATATGCTTAATCTTGAAGCAAATAATATTAAAGAGTTAAAAGATATTTTAGAAAATAAAACAAATGAATATAATGATATTTTAAAAGAGCTTGAACTTAATAACCAAGCTAAAAATGAACTTACAAGTAAACTTGAAAATGAAGAAAGTAGACTTAAAGATGTTGTAGAAAGTTTAACTAATCCAAATGCTTATATTGATGAAGATTTAAAAAATAGTGATGAAATAAGATTAGCTTCTTTAGAAAATGAATTAGATAAATTACAAAAAAGAGAATTAGAACTTCTGACTGATGCTAGTGTAATTGGGGCAGATGCAAAGGAATTAATTGCGACTAATGATGTAGAGAATGCTTTACAAAAAGTAAGAGAATTAGTAACTATAGTGAAAACTAAACCTTATATGGATATTAATAATGCTGCAATTTTGGATGAAGAATTAGAAAAAAAGGAAAGTCTTAGAATTGAATTAGCAGGTCTTATTGATAGTAAAAACTATGAAGGTATTAATAGCGAAGCGATTAAAGAACGTATAGAATATTTAAACAAAGAGATAGAAAGTAATAATGAAAAAGCCGCTAAACTTAAAAATGAAATTGTTGAAATTGATGAACATATAAGTACTGTTTTAGGTAAGAAAATAGATAGTTTAGAAAAAGAAATTATAGAAGCAGAAAAAATAGTTCAAGATTATAAAGATTTACTTAAGACTAAGGAAAATACTTCTAAAACAAAGATTAATTTAGAGCAAGCTATAGTAAAGAAACAAAAAGAAATTCAAGTAATAGACAATATACTAAATGAATATAAAGAAACATTAGTAAATAAAATTAATGATACTAATATTTTAAATGAAAGAGTTAGTAATATTGAAGCAGAAAATAGTCGTTATTTAAAAGAGCTTGGTGGTTTACAAAAAATAACTTTAATTAATTTTCAAACTAAAGATTTAATTGAAGAAGAAAAAGATAAAGAAGATTTAAGAAAAATAAATGAAGAAATTAAACAAATAAAATCACGTAAACAATTTGATAAAAGTCCTAATGAAATTTATGATTTAATTGAAATGACTTTAGCTTCTGTAAAACCAGTAGCAAGTTTAAGTGAAGAAAAAGAGCAAAATATAGACAATATTTTAGATCAGGAATTAAATGAGTTAGATAATAAAGTAAAATCAGAAGAAAATGTAGATGTAAACTTAAATCCTGAAGTAGAAATAGTTAATGAAGTTTCAGCAAATGAAGAGCTTGATGTTGTAGCACCAGTTGAAAACTTAGAAGCAATAAATAATACTCCTAATATAGACGAAGTTATAAATGAAGTTATTGAAGAAGTTCCAGTAGTTGAAAACAAAAAAGAGGAACAAGAAGTTCAAAATGATAATAATGAATCTTCAACAGGTGGTAATAATCTTATTAAAGTAGTAGATATTATTCCTGTTGAAACTATAAAGAAAACTGGAGGTAATGAGTAATGGGTCTTAAAATTAACCATATCATAGTCCTCGAAAATAAAGAAGAATATATAATTTTGAATGAGACAATGTATAATGGAAAAAAATATTTTCTTTCTATGGGACTTAATAAAAAACGGGAAGTAGTAACAAATAAAGTAGTTATATTAGAAGAATATATTAGTGGTTTTGATACATATGTTAGTAAAGTAGTGGATAGTGAGCTAATAGCTATTTTAACAAGAATGTTTAAGGCTCAAGCTAAACTTTCATAAAAATGTGGAATCATATCACTTTTTTTGATATAATGGGAAGAGCAAAAAGGTAAGGTGAAATATATGACATTATCTAGTATGTGGGAAATTGCTACTAAGATTATCGATATTGGCGTAGTATGGTTAGCTTTTTATTACATATTAAAAAATATAAAAAATAATATTAAAATGGTTTTGCTTTTTAAAGGTATAGTTTTAATATTAATAGTAAAATTATTAAGTGATTTATTAAATTTATATACAGTAGGAATTATTTTACAATATTGTGTTGAATGGGGACCTTTAGCAATAATTGTAATATTTCAACCAGAAATTAGAAGTGTTTTAGAGTCTATTGGTAGAACACAACTTCTTGGTAGACATAAAATACTTACTATTGATGAAAGAGAAAAAGTTGTATATGAAATAATGAAAGCGATTGAATACTTTAAGAAAAATCGTATTGGGGCTTTGATTGTTGTAGAAAGAGAAATATCTTTACAAGAATATATTGAACCTTCTACTAAAATTTATGCAGATTTAACTAGTGATTTATTAGAAACTTTATTCTTTCCAAATGGACCTTTACATGATGGAGGAGTAATTATTCAAGGAGATCGTATTACAAGTGCAGGTGCAGTATTTAAAACTAGTATGAATCCTGCTATTTCAAAAAGACTTGGTACTAGACATAGAGCAGCGCTTGGTATTGCTGAGGAAAGTGATGCAATGGCACTTGTTGTTTCAGAAGAAAATGGACGTCTTAGTATTGCAATAGATGGGGAACTTAATTATAATTTAACTTTGGATGAATTTAGAATACTTTTAATTGAAGGACTTAATCCTAAAGCAGAGGTGTTCTATGAAGCTGAAGCTAAAGATAGCGCAGGTGAAGATTAATGAAATGGTTAGGAAAACTAATAAAAGGTTTCTTTAGAGCTATTTATTCTGTTATTGATAAAATTATAGTTACACCAATTAGTCGAATAATTTATAAATTTAGTGAATATTTGAAAGCTCATAATTTGACTTTAGATTATATTCTTAATCGACCTAATTTTATGATTTATGTATCTTTAATTTTAGCAGTTATAGTTTTTGTCTTTATTGATTCTAGAGTAATTAATTTAGTTGAATCAGAAGCAGAAGTTTTATCAGATATTCCTGTTAAAGTTAATTATAATGAAGAAGCTTATGTAGTTGAAGGTATTCCTGAGACTGTGGATATAACTTTGATTGGACGTAAAAGTGATATATATTTAGCTAAACAAATTGGAACTAATGCTGTAATTTTAGATTTATCTAATTATGAAGCTAGAGATTCAGCTTATAAAGTATATTTATCTTATACTAAGTCAATTGATTCAATAAATTATAAGTTAGATCCTTCGTATGTGTCAGTAACAATTAAAGAAAAAGTAAGTGTTACTAAAATGATAGATTATGATTTGGTTAATGAAAGTTATCTAAATGAACGCCTTAGTGTAGAATCTGTGGAACTTTCTAATAATGAAGTAGTTGTTAAAGGTAGTCAAGATGCTATTGATAAAATTGCATCAGTTAAAGCTTTAATTGATTTAAAAAATGATGTTTTAAAAGATGCGGGTACTTATGAAGTTGATAATATCAATGTTGTGGCATATGATTCTAAAGGTCGAATATTAGAAGGAATAGAAATTGTTCCTAAAACATTATCTGCTACACTTACTCTTGATACTTATTCTAAGAGTGTTCCGATTAAGGTATTAACAACTGGTAATCTAGTTACTGGTAAAGCTATAGCTTCCATTTTGATTAATAATGAAAATTCTAAAAGTGTTACTATTTATGGTGATCAAGAATCTATAAATAGTATAACAAATGTACCTGTTACTATTAATGTTGATGGTAGTGGAGGTAATGCCACAAAGGCTTATAATGTTACTATTAATAGACCAAGCGGTGTTAGAGCAATAAGCGAAAAGAAAGCAACTATAACTATTACGTTTGGCGATGAAAAACAAAAAGAAGTTGATATAACTAATGTTATATCACATCGAAATCTTTCTAGTAATTTAACTGCTAATATAGTAGGAACTAGTAGTAATGTTAATGCTATTGTTAAAGGGGTACAATCAGTTATAGATTCAATTACTAGTGAAAATATCACAGCATATCTCGATTTAGAAGGATATGGAGTAGGTGAATATGATGTTCCTGTAAAAATTGAAAATGATGATCCTAAACTTAATTATGTAGTAGGAACAACTGTTAAAGTTAGAATAACTAATGCCTCAACAACTAGTTAAAAAAAAAGAACTCTTATAATTAGAGTTCTTTTTCTATATAAATAAAAAAGCCCAATATGGGCTTTGCTTTTAAGTTTAAAACATTTATTTCGCTTGAATTAGTAGAATTTGATATTAGTTAAGTAAAGGAAGTATATCAAAGAATGGAAAAGAATATTCAAACAAATTAAATGTTCGGTTTTGTATGATACTATAAAACAAATTATTTGTCAAGTACTTTTTGTAAAAAAATTTTATTTATCTAAATTAAGGATAATTCCTAGAAATATGAAATAGACAATTGTGTTTGTTCCTCCATAACTTAAAAAGGGCAGTGGTAATCCAATTATTGGCAGTAATCCTAAATTCATGCCAATATTTTCAAACTGAGCGAATAAAAACATACATAAAAATGCTGATATAAACATTTTATTTCTAATGCTTTTGCTTTTTAGTAATTTATGAAAAAAGTACGTATCTAATAAAAAATAACTAATGAGTATTACTAAAAAGCCAAATATACCAAAATTGGCTATGCTAAATGCAATAATAAAATCGGTTTGGGCTTCTGGAATATATATATAATTTTTATTTCCAAAAAAACTTGATGCTCCTATTGATATTAGAGCTCTATCAAGTTGAAAAGAATCTCCTGTGACAAATGTAAGTATTCTATCAACACGATAAAAGAAAGATGTGCCTATAAGTTTTATTAATAAATCTTTATTGAAATAATATAAATAAAAGAAACAGCCTAAAAAAACACTTAATATTAAGAGAATAATAATATACCATTTATAATTAACCCGATATATTAAAATTATTCCGAATAAAATAAGAAAATATATAATTATAGCTCCAGTGTCAGGCTCTAAAAAGACAAATAGGGAGGGGACTAATGTAATAAAAATAGAAGTAATAAGAAATCTAAAATCTTTTTTTATATTTCCTTTCGGCATTGTAGAAGCTTTTTCACTTAAGTATAAAGCTAGTGTAAATTTCATTAACTCACTGGGTTGAAAAGAAAATAAACCAAAATTAAACCAGGCTTTGGAACCATTAATGGTTTTGCCGAAAAATAAGACCAGAATTAATAATAAAATATTAATTATATAAAATAAGAAGCTATGCTTGAATATTATTTTAATTTTAAAAAATTTCATTATAAAAAGAATAAAAAAACCTATTAAAAACCAGATACTTTGTTTTAAATAGTAGTTTTTATAAATATTTCCACTGTTTCCTGCTATTTTCATATTTAATAATGAAATAATTATTAAAATAATTAGAGGAATAAATAACCATAAATAATTTATTAATTTTTTCTTTTTCATATTTTTATTATGTTTCAAATTGATATTTTTATCATAAAATATAATAAGAGGTGTCTAAAATGAATAATAAAGATTTTAATTTACCAAAAGTATTTGCTAATCCTATAAATAAAACTTTAACCAATAACTTAGATTATGCAGTTAGTTCAACTGATAGTTTTGATATGAGGAGTACTAGTAATGTTGATATACCTAGAAAAATAAATGAAATCTTTGCTTCTCCTAATCATGTTTATAAAAGTAAGGTTTTAATAAAATTGCTTAATAATGAAGAATTAGAAACAATTATAGTTGGTAAAACAGGAGGTTATTTATTAAGTTTAAATGGTGATAAAATTAGCATAAATAATATTTTGAATATTGAAAAAATATAAACGATTGTTTGCCTTGAATTTGACTTTTAGTATTAAATATGCTATAATGGTAGCACTTCACAAAGTTTAAGGGGGAAATTTGGAAGTATGAAAAATTATTTACTTAAGATGATGGTAATTACTTTAGTCTTAGGTGCTCTTATTAATATTTATAAAGAAAACAATAATAAACAATATATAGAAAATATCGTAACTCAAATTAGTTTAGCTAGTGCAAATATTCGAAATGAAGAAGAATTGCTTGCTAAAATGGTAGTTTATGAAGGTTTAACCTTAGATGAATTAAGTGAAAAGTTAGATAAATCTCTTAAATCAGATTTAACTGGTTATGGACGTTATATAGCTGAAACTTCATTAGAGAAAAATGTTGATCCTATTGTTGCTACTTCAATTTTATTACATGAAACAGGTTGTACTTGGAAATGTAGTTATTTGGCAAGAGTTAATTATAATGTTGGTGGTATGCGTGGCCGTAATGGTTATATGAAATTTAGTTCTATGGAAGAAGGAATTAGAGCTTTCATAGGAAATTTACAGAAAAACTATTATGAAAAAGGCTTAACAACACCAGAATTAATGAATAAAAAATATGCTGAAAATCCAAATTGGCATAAAAATGTTAATTATTATGTGAAGTTAATTAAAGCAAGTTAATTGCTTTTTTCTTTTTTTTAGAATATAATTAATTTAGGTGATTAATATGTATGAAAATAAGAAAATCTTGATTTTAGGTATGGCAAGAAGTGGCTTTGAAGTAGCTAAGCTACTTGGAAAGAATAATGAAATTTTAGTAACCGATAGTAAAGATCAAAATGAAAATAATTTAAAAGAATTAGAAAAAATGGGAATTAAGTTTATAAAAACTAATGAACCAGAAGTATTACTTGACAGTACATATGACGTATTAATAAAAAATCCAGCAGTATTTCCTTATAATCCTTGTGTAGAGAAGGCTATAAGTTTAGGAATACCAGTAGTAAATGAAATGGAAGTCGCTTATCATTATATTGATAAAGATATAAAGATAATTGGTGTTACAGGTTCAAATGGAAAAACTACTACTACAACTTTAATATATGAGGTTTTAAAAAAAGCTGGAATATCTGTAAAACTTGGTGGTAATATAGGTACACCCTTATCTCAAATAGTAGGAGATTTACAAGATGGTGATATATTATTACTAGAAATATCTGATCACCAATTAATAGATATGAATGATTTTAAAACAAATATTAGTATTTTAACTAATTTGTGTCCTACACATTTAGATTATCATGGTTCTTATAAATCTTATAAAAATGTAAAACATAAAGTTTTTAATCACCATAATGATAGTGATATTGCAATTTTAAATGAAGCTAATTATGATTCTATGGAGCTTACAAATGATATAGTTTCAACTAGATATTATTTTAATAGTAAAAATAATAGAATAGAAAATGGAATTATATATGTTGATAATGAAGCTTTTATTAACACTAATGATATAATGTTAAAAGGTAATCATAATTATGAAAATATCTTAGCTATGTTGATTTTGTTAAAAATTTTAAAAATTGATTTTAAATATGCTACAATGGTTTTAAAAGAATTTAAAGGTGTGGAACATCGTATAGAATTTGTTAGAGATATTAAAGGAGTTAAATATTATAATGATTCTAAATCAACTAATCCAACAGCTACTATTACAGCTTTAAAAAGTTTTGATGGTAATATTCATCTAATACTTGGTGGTATGGATAGAAGCCAAGATTTTGAAGATTTATTACCTTTTAAAGATAAAATAAAAAAGATTTATGCTATAGGAGAAGTTAGAAATAGAATTATAGATTTTTGTAAAAATAATGATATTTCTTATGAAGAATATGAATTTATGAAAGATTCTTTACTAAGTGTAAATAGAAATGCTCAAAGCGGTGATGTAGTTTTACTTAGTCCAGGCTCTGCTTCTTGGGATCAATATGCTAAATTTGAAGATAGAGGAGAAGAATTTAAAAATATTGTTAATAACTTTTAATTTAAAGATGTTTATCATCTTTTTTGTTTGCTTTACTTTTTTCTTCTTTTTTGATACAATACATGCATGGTGATAACTATGTATGTGTGTGGTAAAAATGTTTTAAAAGAAACACCTGTTAAAAAAATTCATAAAGTTTTTTTAAGAGAATATTTTAAAGATAATGAAGTAATTGAGTATTTGAAGTCTAATAAAATTCATTTTGAATTTGTAAATATTCAAAGACTTAATAAAATGGTTAAAGAAAACCATCAAGGTATTGTTATTGATATTGATGATTATGAATATTATAAATTAGACGATATATTGGATGAGAATTTTGTGGTTTGTTTAGATCATTTAGAAGATCCTCATAATCTAGGAGCAATAATTAGAACTTGTGAATGTGCCGGGATAAATGCTATTATTATTCCTGATAATAGAAGTGTTAGGGTTAATGAAACTGTAATGAAAATAAGTGCTGGTGCTATTAATAATGTTAAAGTGGTTTTAGTTAGTAATCTTAATAATGCTATAAAAAAGTTAAAGGATAATTTGTTTTTTGTTTATGCAGCAGATATGGATGGTAAAGATTATCGTACTATTGATTATGCTGAAAAAAGAGCTTTAGTTATTGGTGCAGAAGGAGCAGGGGTGTCAAGAATTGTTAGAGAGTCTTCTGATGAAATTGTAAGTATTCCGATGTTTGGTAAAATTAATTCTTTAAATGCAAGTGTTAGTGCTGCAATATTAATTTATGGGATGATTTAAATGGAAGAAGAGAAGTTAATTGTTTTAGCTAAAAATAATGAAGAAGCCAAAAATGAGTTATATAAAAAATATAAATATATTGAAGATATTTTAATTAGAAAGTATTCTAATATAGCAATTTCTTTAAATATTGATATAAATGAACTTGTTAGTGAAGCCTCATTTGCTTTTAGTGATGCTATTAATTCTTATCAAAATGATAAGAATGCAAAATTATCAACTTTTATTTCTTTATGTATAGATAGAAGATTACAAAAGCTAATTAAAAAGTATAGTAGTGAGAAAGCAAAAGTTTTAAATAATACCTATTCTTTAGACTATAATTATAATGAAGATGGTCTTACTTTAAAAGATTTAATTAGTGATGATAGTATGAATGATCCTTTAAATAAACTGGCTGAGGAACAGGAGTATAATGAATTATTACTTAAAATTAAAGGTATTTTATCTGAAAGTGAATATGAGGTTTTTAAATTATATTCTAATGGTTTTGATTATCAGACTATAGCTTTAATAACAAATAAGAATTCTAAACAGATTGATAATACAATTCAAAGATTAAAGCATAAAATAAGAGATATATTAGGAAATTAAGTCTCCTTGATATATATCTCTTTTTTTCATTTCTTTGTCAATGTCGTTTAGTACACAAAATTTCTTTAATAACCATGTAGGTTCAATTAATTCTTCTTTTAGAGGATCTCCAGTTATACGCATAATTGTTATTTTAGGATTTAAATATTCTAACTGTTTACAAACAATATCAATATATTCTTCCTTAGATAATATATGGAAAGGTTCTTCTTGATAAGTTTCTGCTAATTTTGTATTTTTTGTTATATATAACATATGAATTTTTAAACCATCTATATTTAAATTATTTAGATATTTAACTGTTTCTATCATCATTTCTTTTGTTTCATTAGGTAGACCATTTATAATATGAACAACTGTAAATATGTTTCTTTCTTTTAATTTCTTTATAGCATTTTCAAAATTTTGTAAATCATGACCGCGATTAATAAACTTTAGAGTTTTATCATGCATTGATTGAAGGCCTATTTCAATCATTAAGAAAGTTCGTTTATTAAGTTCACTTAAATAATCTAATATTTCATCTGTTAGACAATCACTACGGGTAGCAATATCTAAGCCTATAATATTAGGAAGTTTTAAAGCTTCTTCATATTTTTCTTTTAAAATGGATATAGGAGCATATGTGTTACTATTAGCTTGAAAGTAGGCTATATATTTTGAATTAGGCCATTTTTTATCTAAGGGAATTTTTACTAAATCATATTGTTCTTTTAAAGATAATTTTTCGTAACTATTACCAGAGCCATGAGAACAAAAAATACAACCTGTTCCATTTTTAAAGTTAGGGCAGCTAAAATTTGCATTTAATGCAATTTTAAATACTTTGGAATTAAATTTGTTTTTAAAAAAATAGTTTAATGTATGATATCGTTTATTGTCTAATGTATATTGGAACATAAAATCACCAAAGTAATTATATCTAAATTTGACTTTGATAGCAAGTTATGTTAGAATATCATGCGTTTAAAAGGGTAGTTTTTATGAATAAAAAAGAGGCTTTTTTAAAATTTATTAGAAACTTTAGTGTTACACCTGAAGAATATAACTTAGCTAAGGCTTATTATTTAGAGGATGCTAGTGAAGAGGAAGTAAAATTGTATGATTCCTTTTTAAAAATATTAGTACCAGCTTTACAAAAAGCTTATAATAAAAGCGAACGTCATTTAATGGCTTTATCTAGAAAGCATGGTATGTCTAAAGAAGAGGCTTTAGCACTTATTCAAAATTTTCAAAACTTTAATTCTGATTGTTTTTTAATGGGGTTACAAAAACAAGGAGTTAATGAAAAAGAATATTTACAATCTTTATATTTGGCGTGTCATAATTGTAACTTTTATAAAAGTAAAATAGAGGACTTCGTTAATAACCTAGGAATAAGTTATAAACTTTTTTTGGAATTAGTAAAAATTTATTTAAAAAAATATTTAAAGTTTACTCAAAAAGATGTTCTGCTTTTTTTTAATAAACTTGAAATGGCAGAAGATTTTTATAACTTTTTAAGTAGTAAAATAGGTAATAATTTTAGTAATGTTCTTTATTATTTTAGAAATTTTGCTACAGCGGAAGAAAGAGCGATTTTTAGAAGTGCTTTAGATAAAATAACTTCAGAATTTTATCAAGAAGATTTAAGTTTAGAAGAAATAGCTCGTCAAATAGAAGCTAAATATTTAATTCCTTTAGTTAATGCTAAAAGAATTGTAAGTAAATATAGAAATGAAAGAATAGATAATAAAACAAATAAAGATTTGACTAAATATAAATTAGCTTGTGATATGTTTTTAAATGATTGTTCATATCAAGACATATCTAATTATTTAAAGAAAGAGAATATATCTTGGGAATATCTTAGAAGAAGGTATGTGGAAATTTATGTACGTACATTCATTTTAGAAGATATGGGAATTGATGCTTATAATAAAATAATATCAAGAATGCAAGAATATATTACTATAAATAGAAATGGTCGAAGAAATTTAAGGGAAAAACTAAAATATGAATCTTTTGATGAAGAACTTTTTTTAGAAGCTAAAAAAGTTATTACAACATTAGTATATGGTAATAAAGGTGTGCCTACTTTTCTAAGAAAATTGGGTGAAGCAACATTTTATCGCTATATAACTTTAATAGAAATGTATGATGAACCTTTATATAATTTATATTTAATTAGAAGAAATAGAATGATGCCTTTTTTAGAAGAAAATGTAATTAAATCTATATTGTTTTATATAAATAATGGTATTTTAGAAAATGGTGTATTAAGAAAGTTTAATATTTTAGATTATTTTAGAATGGTTAGATTACCTATTGATACTTTTATTAATGTTCTTCAAGATTATGATGATGAAGTAAAAAAAGTAATAGTAAGTTTTCTACTTCAAAATAAAGATAGATTATATCCACTAACTAATGTGATTACTTCTAATGTAGATCCTGATGATGATATTATAGTTAAAAAATATATGATATTAAATGATTTACCAATGTTTGATTTAGTTTATATGTTAGTTTTAGAAGAATATCATACAGGGGTTTTAATATTTGAAGAAAATAGCAGAAAATAGTGCTATTTTTTTTATTTTTTCATATATATTAATCGGAGGGACAAGCACTCATGCAAGGATTAACACAAGTGGAAGTAGAAAAAAACAGAAAATTATATGGAAATAATAGTATCACAGATTCAGAACATAATAGCTTTTTTAAACTTTTATTAGAATCTCTTGGAGACCCAATTATTAAAATTCTTTTAATAGCTTTAGCGATAAAAGTAGTTTTTCTTTTTAAAGATTTTGATTATTTTGAAACTTTGGGTATTTTAATAGCAATCTTTTTAGCTTCTTTTATTTCAACTATTTCAGAATATGGGAGTGAAGCTGCTTTTAGAAGATTACAAGAAGAATCGTCGAAAATAAAAGTTAAAGTAATAAGAGATAATATTTTAAAAGAAATCCCTATAGAAGAAGTAGTAGTGGGAGATTTAGTAGTACTTGGAAGTGGAGATAAAATACCAGCGGATGGGTATATAATAAAGGGAGAACTTAGTGTTGATGAATCTAGTTTAAATGGAGAAGCTAAGGAAGCTAAGAAGTATCCACCAATTAATTCTAATAACATACTTGATAAAAATAAAGTTATGCGAGGTTCAGTTGTTTATAATGGAAATGCTTATATGTTAGTTACAGAAGTAGGAGATAAAACTATTTATGGAGCTTTAGCTAGAGAAGTTTCAGAAGAACCGCCAACTTCACCTCTTAAAATACGTCTTACAGGTCTTGCTAAGCTAATAAGTAAGCTTGGATATATTGGTGCGGCTTTAGTAACAATTTCTTATTTGTTTTCAGTTATTGTAATTGATAATAATTTTGATGTTAATTTAATTTTAAAAACTATTACCGATTTTCATGTTATGTTTAATCATTTAATATATGCACTTACTCTTAGTGTAACTATTATTGTTGTAGCAGTTCCAGAAGGACTACCAATGATGATAACTTTGGTTCTTTCTAGTAATATGAAACGAATGCTTAAAAATAATGTTTTGGTAAGAAGATTAGTTGGTATTGAAACAGCAGGTAGTATAAATGTGCTTTTAACTGATAAAACAGGAACTCTTACTAAAGGACACTTAGAGGTTAGTGAAGTTATTACAGGAGATAATACCCATTTTAGAAGTAAAAAAGATATTAAACTTTATTCTAATTATTATGAGAAATTATATGAATGTTTATTTTATAATAATGAAAGTGTATTTAATAATGAAGGGATTCCAACAGGTGGTAATTTAACAGATAAAGCTTGTCTAAACTTTATAGGTCAAGATAATAATATTAAAAGAAGAGTTATAGAAAAAGTTCCCTTTAATAGTCAAGATAAATTTAGTAAAACAAAACTGGATAATGGTTATGTTTATGTTAAAGGAGCAATTGAGAAATTACTTCCTAATATAGTTTATTATTTGAATAAAGCAGGAGAAGAAAAAGTTATTCTTAATAAAAAAATTATAACTAATAATGTAGAGATACTCACAAAAAAAGGTATTAGAGTTCTTGCTTTATGTTATGAAAAAAATAGTTCTTTAGTTTTAATAGGATTAGTCGCAATTAAAGATGAATTAAGAGATGAGGCTAAAGAAGGGGTTTCTTTAATTAAAAGTGCTGGTATAAATATGATTATGATTACAGGGGATGCTAAAAATACTGCGATGGCTATAGCTAGTGATGTTGGTTTACTTGATAATGATAGTATTGTTCTTACTAGTGATGAAATATCTAAATTATCAGATGAAGATTTAAAGAAATGTGTTTCAAGACTTAGAGTGGTAGCTAGAGCTTTACCTACTGATAAATCAAGATTAGTTAGAGTTTTAGAAGATATGGATTTAATTGTTGGGATGACGGGTGATGGAGTAAATGATGCGCCTGCCTTAAAGAAAGCTAATGTAGGATTTGCGATGGGTAGTGGAACAGAAGTTGCTAAAGAAGCTAGTGATATTGTTATATTAGATGATAATATTTTATCAATTAGTAAAGCTATTTTATATGGTAGAACTATTTTTAAAAGTATTAGAAAATTTATTATTTATCAACTAACTGTTAATATGTGTGCTTTAATCTTATCAATAATTGGACCTTTTATTGGTATTAATACACCAATAACTATTATTCAAATGTTGTGGCTTAATATGATTATGGATACTTTTGCAGGACTTGCTTTCTCTTTTGAACCAGCGCTGGAGAGTTTTATGCATGAACCACCTAAAAGAAAAGATGAGCCAATTGTTAATTCTTATATGATTGGAGAAGTATTATTTACAGGTTTATATTCGGCGATAATTTGTATTTTGTTTTTAAAGCTTCCAATTGTAAGAGAGTTTATTAGAACAGGAGAAAATTATAAGTATTTGATGACGGCTTATTTTGCTTTATTTATTTTTATTGGGGTTTTTAATGCTTTTAATGCCAGAAGTGAAAGAATAAATATTTTAGCTAATTTAAAAAAGAATAAAGTTTTTATTGTTATTATCGCTTTTATTTTATTAGTTCAAGTTTATTTAATATATCACGGGGGAGAAATATTTCGGACATATGGTTTAACTGCTAAAGAATTCTTTATTGTTTTATTGCTTGCTTTGACAGTGTTCCCAGTAGATTTTTTAAGGAAAATTTATTTACGAAAGCATCATTTAAAGACAGGAGTGTAAAAAAAATTGCAAAAAAACAAGGGTGTCGACATGATTCGACAAAGTTCGCAATCTTTATGTGATAATCTATATACAGGTGATGAAAATATGCGTACTTTTTATATATTTAATATTAATAAGAGTTTTTATAATTTAATGAAAAATAATCCTTATCATTTATTTAGAGCCATGGAAGATATTCATAGTTTTGATTGTAATGATGCTGATATGGCTTATGATCTATTTAATCAAATAGCTAGACCGTTTGATAAAAGTAAAATAAATAATAAAATTTTTGGGGAGTCTAAAGATAATGATTTTTATTCTAAGTTTCATAATGTACATCGTATTCAAAATAAATATGTGCCAGAAGACTCAATGTTAGTTGTTAATAAAGCCTTTTTGTTACTGGAGAGTAATATTACAAAACCAACATTTTTAAATGAACTTAAAGAGTATAATAATTTATTTGTTTGCGATTTTAAAAATAAAGATTATTTTTGGGTAAACGAACTTCTAAGCTTGTAATAAATTAAAGAATATAGTAAAATATAATCGGTAAGGAGAGATAATTATGTGGGGACAAATATTATGGTGTATAATTGGTTTAGTAGCAGGTTTAATTATTGGATTTTTCTTAGCTAGATTTATAATGAAAAAATATTTAAAGAAGAATCCTCCTATAAATGAAAAGATGATTGAAGTTATGATGACTCAAATGGGAAGAAAGCCTAGTAAAAAACAAGTTACACAAGTAATGAATCAAATGAATAAATTTATGTAAGAAGCGTTGCTTCTTTTTAAGTTAAAAGTTGATAGTTAGTAAAGTGTTTGATAGTAAAATTTATGTAAAGAAAAAAACTTTACATTTTTTCTTGATTTTAGAATATATATATGTTAGACTTATTAATAGAATAAAAGGTGGTGTTAGGGATGAATTTCCTTGATAAATTATATGAAAGCAATTACTTTGGTATAGGCCTATTTGCAGTTATATCATTTCTTGTAGTGACATTTTTAATTGTTTTATTTTTTGGTAAAAGAGACGAGAAAAGAAGATTAGAGTCAACAAAAGAATTACAGAAAAAGGATGTTGAAAATACATTTAAGGAAACTAGTGAACCTGTGTCTTTAGAAACTCCAGTGTCTGAAATACCAGTTATGACAGATAATGTAATGCCTGTTATGCCAAATGTAGAAGAAAGTATTAATTTGAATTCTACTATATCTTCTAATATAGTTGAGCCTGTGGTTCCTATAATTAATGAAACTCCATCAGCAGCAGTTAATTATAAAGATGAGATCTTATCTCCAGTTGCTCCAATTAATTATGATTATGAAGAATATGAAAGAAAACAATTTGTCGAAATACCAAAAGAAGAAATAAAACCTATAGAAACTCCTGTAGTGCCAGTAATAAATGAAGTTTCAACTCCTATTATTACAGAACCATTAAGAAGTGTAGAGCCAATTAGGTTAGAACCAACTACTTATGATATTCCATCAGAACCTAAAGTAATAGAACCAATAAGAATAACTATTCCAGAAGAACCTATTAAGGCGCCTATTATAGAAGAAGTTAAGCCAATTGTACCAGAAATAGTACCAACTGTTGAACCAAATGTAATAAATGAAACTTATTATAAACCTATAGAAAAACCTGAAGCAGAAGAAATTGAAGTACCTAGTATTGATTTTGATGCTTTAGCTAAATCTATTTCTGATGAATTAGATGAATTAGAAAATACTACAAATAACTATCATGAAGAAGTAAAAGTTACACCAATTGAAGAAGTAGTTTCAAAACCTGCAACTCAATTTAGTTCAGTATATGTTAATGAACCAGTAAAATCTGTTGTAAATAATAATGTTGATTTACCTAAAAAGATTGATTTACCTACTATGAAAAGTAGTGAAATTGAACCAGAGAACTATAACATTTAGTTCTTTTTTATTTGACAAATTAGTCTTGAGTATAAAAATAAGATAATTTTGCTAAAAAAATAAAAAAATTAACTAAAATTCCTTGATTTTATGGGATATTTTTGATAACCTTAATATGTAAGGTAAGTGGCCTTATAAATAAGGTTTTTGAAAGGGAGGTAATATTATGTCAAGAACTGAATTAGTAGAATTTATCGCTGCAAAAGCAAATATGTCAAAAGCTGAAGCTGGTCGTGCTTTAGATGCTATGTTAGAAGGTATCCAAACAGGACTTAAAAAAGAAGGTAAAGTTGCTTTAGTTGGATTTGGTACTTTCAGCGCTAAAAAACGTGCAGCTCGTGAAGGAATTAATCCTTTAACTAAAGAAGCTATTAAAATTCCTGCTAAGACTGTTGCTTCATTCAAAGCAGGAAGCAAATTAAAAGATGCTCTTAACTAATAATTAGTTGCATTTAAAAAAGTAGATATTTGTCTACTTTTTTTGTTTTGTAATAGGCTCCATTTTTTGCCCTTGACAGTTTATTTATGGTAAAATACCTTCTTGTTGTGCGAAGGGGAGAGAAAAATGAATTTAATAGAAATAGGTAAATATAAGAAAAAATTAAAGTTTCAACGTTATTTATGTTTTGCTATGGCTTTTATAACTATATCATCAGCCATAAAAGATTTTGAAAAAAATGTAAAACAATCTGATGCTAATGATGATGTAAGTTATGAATGTATCTCTGTTTACGATGGTTTTAAAGTAGGTCAAAGTAAGATAGAAGAATCAGTTTTGGCTTATGCTTCTAAAACGATAAAGAAAAACAATGTAGAAATAGCTTCTTCGAGTTTACAAGAAGAACAAGAAAAAGTAGAAGTTGTTGAAGAGAAAGCTGAAGTAAAAGAACTTACATATGAAGAGAAAATGCAAGCTATTATGGAAAGAGAAGGCTATACTTATGAAGAGCTGGATGCAGTTTGTGCGGGTTGTGTAGCTGAATCTTGTGGTGATCCAAATTGTTATGATGAAGCTTATAGAGTAGCAAGTACAATTGATAATCGTACTCATAGTGAGCCTTATGTTAGAGATGTAAGTAATGCTTTTGGAGAAAATGCCGGGTATAGTATTTACTATCAATTTATAGCTCCATATCAATTTAGTGTTTATAGTAATGGCTCTTATGAAGATTATTTAGGACGTATTGATTTAAGAGGTTATCAAGCCGCTATAGATATGTTCTATAGTGGAGTTCCTAGTCATAATTATTTGAACTTTAATTTCGTTCCTGATAAACATAGAGCATCTTATCAGTTAGAAGAACCAACTGGTAATTATTATTGTAGAGAATTAGCTGAAGAAAATAGAATACCTGAAGAAGATGTATTAAAACTAGTCTTAGAAATAGATTAGTTTTTTTAACTTTTTAAAGACAAATAATGTTTTTATGTGTTATAATTAGTTCTATGACTAATAAGATAAATTGGAGGGATGTATTTGAAAAATAATAGATTAAGATTATTTGTAATACCTGTTATTGTGGTTATCGCTTTATTAGTTATTCAAGCTTTATGTGATTTAGAATTGCCACAATATACATCAGATATTATTAATAATGGAATTGGTCAGAGTGGAATAAGTAATAATGTTCCGAGGGCTTTAACTCAAGATTTATATGAAGGAATTTTAAAAATAAGTGGAGAAGATGCAGGGATTATTGCTAGCTATGATTTAATAGTTAAAGATAATCTTAGTAATAGAGATTTGGAAAAAATGACTAAGGAATTTCCTTTATTAAAAAAAGAAAATATTTATGTTTTAAAAAATATAAATGAAGAAGAAATTGCTTTATTAGAACAAAAGATTATTAAACCTATGATTATTACTACTATGTTTTATTCTAATAATGAAGCTATAGTTAAAAGTCTTAATATACCACTTCAAGATGGAACTAATTTACTAGATTGGTTGATGAGTTTAGATAAAGAAACTTTTAATGATGTAATAGATAATGTTAATAAATCTTTTAATAATTTAGAACAATCTATGCTTAATGGTTATGGAGTAAATTCAATTAAAACTATTTATAGTGAAATTGGTATTGATATGGAACAATATCAAATGAATTATATATATAATAAAGGTATGATAATGCTTGGTATTGCTGGTCTTGGAATGATTATTGCAATTATTGTTGGTTATTTAGTTAGTAAACTTGCAGCAAGAATTAGCTATTTTTTACGAAATGCTGTTGTAACTAAAATAATGAATTTTGGTTTAGCAGAATTTAAAGAATTTGGTAGTTCAAGTTTGATTACAAGATCAACTAATGATATTGAACAAATTAAAAACTTTTTTGTAATGCTTCTTAGAATTGTCGTTTTTGCTCCAATTATGGGTATTGGTGCTTTTATGAAAGTATTTGATAATCCTCTTAATTGGTTGATTGCTGTTGCTTTAATCTGTATATTAATTCTTATTAGTATTTTATTTGCTCTTGCTATGCCTAAATTTAATAGAATGCAAAAACTAATTGATAAAATGAATTTGGTTTCAAGAGAAATTATTACGGGTATGCCAGTTATTAGAACCTTTGGAACAGAAAAACATGAAGAGAAAAGATTTGATAAAGCTAATCAAAAGTTAACAAAAACTAATTTATTTATTAATAGATTAATGAATATTATGATGCCAAGTATGATGCTTGTTATGAATATAATTAGTATTTTAATTATTTGGTATGGTTCTAAACAAATAGATATTGGTACTTTACAAGTAGGAAGTTTACTAGCTTTTATTACTTATACAATGCAAATTATTATGTCTTTTTTGATGATTTCAATGGTATCAGTTATGCTTCCAAGAGCTTTGGTTTCTTTAAAAAGAGTTAAAGAAATATTAAATAAAGATATAAGTATTGTATCTAATCTAAATCCTACTAGTTTTGATGAAGATAAAAAGGGAACAATTGAATTTAAAAATGTAACTTTTAAATATCCTGATGCTGATGAAGCGATGCTTAAAAATATTAGCTTTAAAGCTGACAAAGGAACTACAACTGCATTTATTGGTTCAACTGGTAGTGGAAAATCAACATTAATTAATTTAATACCAAGATTTTTTGACGTTACAGAAGGGGAAATAACTTTCGATGGAGTAAATGTTAAAGATGCTGATATTAAAGAACTTAGAAATAGAATTGGATATGTTCCACAAAAAGGGATATTATTTACAGGAACTATTGCTTCTAATTTAATGCTTGGTAATGATAATCTTTCTTTAGAAGAAATGAAGGAATGTGCTAGTGTTAGTGAATCTTTAGAATTTATTGATAAAAAAGAAAATAAGTTTGATAGTGATATTTCACAAGGTGGAGCGAATGTAAGTGGTGGTCAAAAACAAAGGCTTTCTATTGCTAGAGCTATAGCTAAAAATCCAGAAGTTTATATTTTTGATGATTCATTTAGTGCGCTTGATTTTAAAACTGATGCTGCTTTAAGAAAAAATTTAAAGAAACATGCTAAAGATGCCACTATTTTAATCGTAGCCCAAAGAATAAGTACCATTATGAATGCTGATAATATAATTGTTCTTAATGAAGGAGAAGTTGTTGGTAGTGGAACTCATAAAGAACTTCTTAAAACTTGTGATGTATATAAAGAAATAGCTTTATCACAACTTAGAGAGGAGGAATTATAATGGCAAGAAGAAGTCCTAGTTCAGTAGACAAAGCAAAAGATTTTAAAGGTACTTTAAATAAACTGTTAAAAAGAGTATCAACATATAAAATATTAATTATTTTATCATTTATTTTTGCTATTGGTAGTACAATATTTGCAATTATATCTCCTAAAATACTTGGTAATGCAACTACAGAAATATTTAATGGTTTAATTTTAAAAATTAGTGGAACTGGTGGTATTAATTTTAATACTATTAAAAATATTTTAATTACATTAGGAATATTATATGTAATTAGTGCACTTTTTAGTTATGTTCAAAGTTTAATTATGACTAGTGTTAGTCAAAGAACTAGTTATAAACTTAGAAAAGAAGTTTCACAAAAGCTTAATAAACTACCAATGAGTTATTTTGATAAACAAAACACTGGGGATATTTTATCAATTATTACTAATGATATTGATACAATTCAATTGAATTTAAATGGATCGGCGACTCAACTTGTATCTTCAATTGTAACTGTTATAGGAATATTTGTAATGATGTGCTCAATTAATGTTACACTTGCCATTTTAACAGCTTTAGTTCTTCCGGTAGCTTCAATTGTTGTTATGATACTCGTTAAGAAAAGTCAAAAACACTTTGTAAATCAACAAAAATATTTAGCTGAAGTTGATTCTGAAATAGAAGAAATGGTTAGTGGACACTCAGTTATTAAAGCTTTTAATGCTGAGGAAAAAACTATTACAAAGTTTGATCTAGATAATAAGAAACTATTTGAAGCTGGGTTTAAATCGCAATTTTTATCAGGTTTAATGCACCCAATTATGAATTTTGTTGGTAATTTAAATTATGCTTTAATTGCAATAGTGGGAGCAGTATTTGCTATAAAAGGAAAAATAACTGTTGGTAATATCCAAAGCTTTATTCAATATTCAAAACAATTTACTAATCCTATTGCACAGTTAGCTCAAATATCTAGTCAAATTCAATCAATGATTGCAGCGAGTGAAAGAGTATTTAATTTTCTAGATACTGGTGAATATGTTGATAATGGTAAGTTAAAGGCTGATAATGTTGAAGGTAATGTTGAATTTAAAAATGTTAAATTTGGTTATAATGAAGATAAAATTATTATTAAAGATTTTAATGCTAAAATAAATGCTGGTGAAAAAATTGCGATTGTTGGTCCAACAGGAGCAGGTAAAACTACTATTGTTAAACTTTTAATGCGTTTTTATGAACTTAATAGTGGGGAGATTTTACTTGATGGTAAAAATATTACAGATTATAAACGTAGTGAACTTGAAAGTGTTTTTGCAATGGTTTTACAAGATACTTGGTTATTTAATGGTACAATATTAGATAATTTACGTTATGGTAATTTGAATGCTAGTGATAAAGAAGTAATTGATGCGGCTAAAACAGCTAATGCAGATTATTTTATTAGAACTTTACCTGATGGTTATAATATGGTTTTAAATGAAGAAACTAGTAATATTAGTGGAGGGCAAAAACAACTTCTTACTATAGCTAGAGCTATTCTTGCTAATCCTAAAATATTAATTTTGGATGAGGCAACTAGTAATGTTGATACTCGTACAGAAGAATTAATTCAAAAAGCTATGGATAAAGTTATGATGGGAAGAACTTCATTTATTATAGCACATAGATTATCGACAATTAAAAATGCTGATTTAATATTAGTTATGAATGAAGGAGATATTGTGGAAATAGGTAAGCATGATGAACTTTTAGAAAAAAAAGGATTTTATGCTAAAATATATAATTCACAATTTGAAAAATAGATGTTACTTAGTAATATCTATTTCCTAAATTGAAATTTCAACCGCACCACTAGGTGTGGTTTTTTTGATATAA
>CAJUNE010000003.1 GCA_910587745.1 uncultured Bacilli bacterium | reverse complement strand
TTTAAAAGAACGTTCTTTTTATAAAGTGTCTATTTTTTCTTGACTACTTCAAAAATAGTTCTTTTAATTTGCTTGGAAAATAAGTATAATATTGTTTAAGATATAGAGGGGCATTATATATAAAATAGATAAAAATAATAAACAAAAAAATTGAGTGCTACGGATAGGTTCCAATTACCTATGCGAAGCTCTGATGGAAGTACTGCCATCAGTGATATTCCTAAGAATACCCGCTCAATTTATTATAATAATGGTACCACAATAGATACTAAATATCAAGCTTTTTCTTTTTAATAAAATAAATTAAAAGTTATTCTTAACACAAAATTAAACCACTAAACATAAAATATATTGGTGGTTTTTATATGTTAATTGCCCATAGAGGAATATTTAATTCAGTGGTTAAAGAAAATACAATACCCGCTTTTTTAGGAGCTATAAATAATTCTTTATATGATGGTTTTGAGTTTGATATTTATACTTCTAAAGATGGAGAGTTTGTAGTACATCACGATATTATGCTTGATGGTAAATTTATGTGGAAATATACATATAAAGAACTTAAGAAAAAGGGAATACCAAAACTTGAAGAAGTTTTAAAACTTAAAACAGATAAAATTTTATTGATTGAAATTAAAGATATAAATTTAGATGTAGAAAAATTTACTAAATTACTTAATAAATATAAAAGGAAAAATATTTATGTTATGTCTTTTTTTACAAGTGTTATAAAAAAATTTAAAAGTAGAACTTTTAAAATAGGAGTTCTTAATTATATACTTAATAGTTCTAATCTATATCCATTTGATTTTATAGGAATTTTATATGATGTAGCAAGTGAACACATGATTAATTCTTTAAAAAAACTTAATATAGAAGTCTTTTTATATGGTATAAATAAAAAAGATAAACTTATTTATAATGATGTTTATTATATAGTTGATGACTATTAAAAAAATAATCCTAGTTATGATTACTTTTCTTTTTTTTAGCTAAATATAATAAAGGTATAATAATTATTAAAGGAATAATTATACTTATATATGGTAATAATTTATAAATACGAAGTTCATTAACATAATTAAAAGCGAATACTTTGTCTATCATATATAAGGTTAATATTAGAATTATGACTGTTATTATTTTAGGTTTTTTATTAGGCAATAATTCTTTAATTGAATGAATAGATGTCATTAAAAGAATAAAAATGTTAAATATCCATGCGATTGATAAAATGTTTTCAACTTTTTCAATAAATTGGAATAGTTTTAATTGTTTTAAAACCATATATTCTGGGAAACGATAGATGTGAACTAGTTCTTCGCCTAGAATACCATTTATATAAATGATAGTACCGATTATCAGTAAACAAGTTAGGGAATAAGTAGTTAGCATATATTTTGGTTTTTCTTGATAATGAATAGTAAGTAAATTAGGAAATGTACTTATGCCAGCGAAAGTTATGGCTGTTTTAAAAAAGTTAGATGGAGTAGTAGTTAAAATTGGAAGAAAATTAGATGTGTCAAATAAACCAACAACCCCTAGAAAAGCAAAGGCTGCTAAACCTAAAGCTAGAGGTATTAAGGATTCTGCTACACGATTTATAACTGTTAATCCTTTAAATGCACCATAAGTTCCAAATATAACAATAGGTATGAGTAGAAGAATTTCTGGGGTTTTAATTAACATAAAACTAGCTACGAATACTTTATATATAACTAGAGAATAGATTAGTAAAATATAAGAAGCTATAATAATTAGAAGATAAACAAATATGCCGAGAATTTTATTTTGTTTTAGTATTTCTTTAAGAGTTCTTTTCTTTTTTAATTCTAAAAATTTAGAATATAAGTAGATTATAACAAAACCAATTAATAATCCTAAAAGAGCTCCTATATAACAATCTTTACTGGAAATACTAAATAAAATAGAGATACCAAAACCTAAGAATAAACTTTGGGTTAAAAAATATATGATAAATGGTTTTTCTTTCATTTTTTCACCTCAAATATTAATCCTTTCTTATTTATTTTTAAATCTAAATCGAAGACAAATCTTTGGTTAGTCCATAATTTGTATTCTGGTTTACGATATTTATCATAATAAGATTTACCAATTTTAAGAGCATTTGATTTTTCTGTTTGAAGAGTTTCTAAAACATTAAGCATTTTATCTTCAACTATTTTAGTAAATTCTTTTTGGAGTTTTTCATAGACTTTTTCATCTCTTAAATTATCATTACAAGTGTCCTCATTAATTCGAACATTTAATTTGCCGCTTATTTTAACATTTTCATTATTAGGTTCTATTTTGATACTTGATTCATAAATGGATACTACTATAACACCATTGTTACATTTCTTTTCAAAGAATACTGTTTCAGCATCAAAATTATTTAAGACATTTAAAATGGCTGCTTCCTTGGTATCAAAAATATGTTTTAATTTAAAATCTTCAAAGACACCTAGACCTACTAATTCAATATTTTTTTCTTCACCATTTTTTTTTACAGTAACTGCTGATAAAATAGCATCTTCACCATTTGTTAGAATACTATTTAATATTTCTGTATATGGCATAAAGTAACCAGCACTAGCACTATTTTTATTATTTTCGAGTAAATTCATTATAAAACTTGAGGCAACAGGTTTTTCCTTGGTTTTAGCTTCTATAACATCTTTAGCACTGGAATTAGTAGCAATAGCTAGAAAACTTTCGTTTCGAAGTTTAGATGTTCTAATAATATATTCGCCAACTTCTTTTAAATTGTTTTTAGCTATATCTTCACTTATAACAACTACATCTACATGTTCAAAGTAGGGTACTTTATCCATTAAATTACCATTATTACTAAAAGCTTCAACTACTGTTTTACCACGACTTGTAACGTTATAAGTACTAGAGGAGGCTGAGGTTTCTCCTTCTTTTTTAGTACTTAATATTTCATAAGTAACTATATATTCTTCATTTTCATAATCAATACCAATACCTGAGACGATAGCTAAATCATTAAGCTCATTATAGTCATAACAGCCACTTAAAATGAAAGGAATAATTAATAATATTAATAGTTTCTTCATGCGTTTTCTCCTTGTCTTGTAAAGTTTTTCTTAGTAAGCAATTTACTACGTTTAGTATCTTTTTTAGCACGAGATTTAAGTAAAGTTTTAAAGATGTATGTTTTATCAAAAGGAACAATCGGATAGAAGTAAGGTTTACCAAAGGAGTAAGTATCATTAATTCTAATAAGAAAATAGAATAAACCAAAGACTATACCCATAATGCCATAGAATGATGCTAAAATTAGAAAGATAAATCTTAAATGTCTTAAGGCACTTACTAGTTCTACTTCAGTAAATATTAAACTGGATATAAATGTTAGAGCAATAACTATAATCATAATTTGACTAACTATTCCTGCAGAAACAGCTGCATCTCCTAAGACTAAAGCACCTAAAATAGAAATGGCACTACCATACGAGTTAGGGAATCTAAGGTCACTTTCTCGTAACATCTCACATATAAAGAGCATCATAAAAGCTTCAACTATTGCCGGAAAGGGGACACCATCTCTTTGAACAGCAAAACTAACTAAAAGGTCTGTTGGAATAGTTTCTTGATTATAATTTGTAAGAGCAATATAAACGGCAGGCGCTATCATTGATAAAAAGAAACAAACAAAGCGAAGTATTTTAATAAAGTTAACATTTTTGTTTTTATTATACTGATCTACTCCTGGATTAATAAAGTCTGCTAGAAAGGCGGGTAGTATTATAACATAAGGTGAAGTATCAACTGTAATAGCAATTTTACCTTCAAGTAGGGCACGAGAAACATTATCGGGTCTTTCTGTCATCATATAAGTAGGAAAGTGGGTAATAAATTCATCTGTTATTAATTGACCTAAAGAAGCTGTATCAATTATGCCATCAATATCTATTTTAGATATTTTCTTTTTGATTAATTCAACTTGTTCTAAATCTGCAATATCATCAAAATATAAAACGCCAACTTTAGTGCTTGTTTTACGTCCAACAATATACTCATCAGTTTTTAAAGTATGAGATTTAATTCTTCTTTTTATTAAACCTAAATTAATTTGATAATTTTCTGTAAAAGCGTCTTTGGGTCCATTAGTAGCTGGTTCACTATTAGGTTCAGCAACACTTCGATTAATATCAGCTTTGGTTTCAATGGCAAGAATCGTATTATTTCTTACTACAATAGTAAATCCATTAGTTATGTAAAATTCTATCTCATCATAGTTTTTAATTTCTTTGGTATTAGGACCGGGTAATATAGAATCTAAGTTTCTTATTTTTTTACTTTTTAAGCCACTTAAATTACTTAAATTTTTTAAGATATAATCATTTACTTTATCACTGGAACTAATAGTTTCTAAATAAATTACATATACAGTATCAAGTAGAGATAATTTTATTTTTTTAGTAGTTAAATCAGGATTTTTTTTGAATTCTTCTTGGATTCTTTTGACGATTTTATTTTCCATATGGGTTTCACCTAATGTTATTATTGGTAAATTTTAGATAAATATGTATTAGTTCTATAGTTTGGCTAAAAAATATTGACAAAGATTAATATTTATTGTACACTTAAGTAGTAGCAAATTGGAGTTGTACTCAAGAGGCTGAAGAGGGATCCCTGCTAAGGATTTAGGTCGGCGAATGCTGGCGCGGAGGTTCAAATCCTCTCAACTCCGCCATTTAGGTTATTATCCCACTAAAGTGGGATTTTTATGTTTCTGGGGGTTTTATGAGGAAGAATATTAGTTTAGAAGTTATTAGTAGTTATCCAAAACTTCTTCAAAGTTTTAATAAACAAACTCTTAATGGTGAGAGTTCTTTATATTTATATCAAAATGAGGTTTATAAAATATTAAATGTAGCCTTAAGAGAACAAAGAGAAAATTTAATAATAGAGAGTTTAAAACATAAATTAAATGGCATGGTAACGGTTAATGATTTACTATATGATGATGGTTGTTTTGTTGGTTATACAATGCCTTTGTTAGATGATTTAACAATTAAAGAATTATTTGGTAAATTATCATTAAAAGAAAAGTGCGAAATTATTTTTATGATGAGTAGAATCTTTTTAGATTTATATTATAAAGGTTTTGTTTACACGGATTTTCATTGTAGTAATATAATGGTTCAAAAAAGAGGGTTATTATTTTTAGATAGGGATGGTATGATTTTAAAAAACGATTTAAATCAAGGAATATGTATTGGATAATTAACTTTTTTTGGTCTATTGTTATTTCTTTATTGTATGATGAAGATTATTCTTTAAATGGTAAAGCTCTTGATACTTTAGAGATTTTAGGTTTAAAAGATATAAGCTATGATTTGAGTTTTTTTGAAGAAAAAAATATCTTGAGAGTTTTAATGATATTGTAAAGTAAAAAAGATTTATTTTATCAGGAAAGTAAAATGCAAGTTAGAAGTCTTTTGAAATAGTGAAAAATGTTTACGAATGTTGTTTTATTTGATAAAATATCTTTAGAGAGAAGTGGGTTTATGTATAATAAGAAAATAGGGGCTTTTATTCAAGAAAAAAGAATTGATGCTAAAATTACACAAGAAGAATTAGCTAGAAAAATGCATGTGTCTATTGCAACTATTGATAAATGGGAAAAAGGAAAAAGTCTTCCTAATATAAAAAAATTAGAAAAGTTATCTATAGTTTTGGGGACAAGTATTGTAGAAATGCTTAGTGGTGATACATCAATTCAAGATATGGATTTGATAATTAAAAAATTAAAGTTTAAAAATAAAATTAAATATATTATTGCTTTTGTATTAATAATTGTTTTAGCTATGATATTTATTTGTTTTTAGGTGGTACTAGGTCTATACCGCTTTTTTTATTAAAAGGATTACATCTTAAAATTCTTTTTATTGTTAAATAAATTCCTTTTATACTGCCATGAATACTTATAGCTTCGATAGCATAATTACTACATGTTGGATAAAAACGACAAGCACTATGAGTATGAAGTGGGAGGGCTTGATAAAGTTTAATTAATTTAATAAGTATTTTTTGCATATATATCACTATTTTATTTTATCATAGTTTTGAATAAGTGTCTAATTTTAAATTTATTGTTTTTGTGTTATAATTTATTTGGTGAAGTTTATGATAACAGTAGTGGCGGCTTTAATATTTAAGAAAGACAAAGTTTTAATTGCTAAAAGATCAACAGGTTCTAAAGAAACTTTTGGTAAATGGGAGTTTCCAGGTGGTAAAGTAGAAAAAAATGAATCAGAAAAAGATGCAATAGAAAGAGAAATTTTAGAAGAGTTTGAAATGCAAGTTAAAGCAATCAGGTTTTTAACTAATAATATTTGCACTTATCCTTCTAATGTTATTGATTTACGACTTTATGAGTGTAAGTATATTGGTGGAGATTTTAAATTGCATAATCATTTTGAGTATAAATTTGTAGAAATAAAAGATTTGCTTAATTATGATTTAGCTTTAGCTGATATTCCTTTAGCAAAGTTTTTAGAGGAGGAGTATAATGACAAAAATAAATAATAAATTAGTAATAGGAAATAAATATTCAAATAATGATATAAGTACTGTTTTTAAATGTTCTAATCAAGGTGGGATGAGAAGATCTTTAAAAACAAATTCATTAATACTTATTGCAAAGCATAATAATAGTCTTTATGATGATGTTTGGGATAATAATGGAATACTTTATTATACAGGTATGGGAATGGTTGGCGATCAAAATATAAATTTTTCTCAAAATAAGACGTTGCTCTATTCTAAAGAAAAAAATATTAATGTTTATTTATTTGAGTCTTATAAGTCTGATGAATATTATTATGCTGGTGAAGTAGAAGTTGCAGGTAATGTGCTTGAAATGGATGAGTTAGATAAAAATGGTGATTTGCGACGTGTTTTTAAATTTCCTTTAAAGCGTTTAAATAATTCAGTTAATTTAACAGTTTTAGATAAAGATGTAGAATTGAGTATGGAAGAAAAAATAAAAAAAGTAAGAAAATTGCCAGTTCATGAATTAAAATTAAGAGCTAAGAATGCATCTAAAATTAAACCTGTTAGTAAGAGCGGAGAAGTTATTAAAAGAAGTAGGGATTTATATATCGCTGAATATACTAAATATAGAGCTAATGGGAAATGTGATTTATGTAAGAATGAAGCACCATTTAATGATAAAAATGGTTATCCTTTTTTAGAGGAACATCATATAATTAATCTTGCTAATGATGGCCCTGATGCGCTCTATAATACAGTTGCTTTGTGTCCTAACTGTCATAGAAAAATTCATATTTTAAAAGCTAAAAAAGATATATTAAAGCTACAAAAAGCAGTTAAAAAATATTTAATTGCTGAAAAAGATTTGGAAAGTTTGGAAGAATGGAAAAAATTATTTGAAAGAAATGTGGAAAAACTTGGGAATTAAGTTAAGTTTTACTTGTTTTTTCATATACTTTATAATATAATAATATCGGCAAATAAATTGCAAATACACATTTTTGTTTAGTTTAAGTCCTAGTGCCGCGAAGAGTGGTGGAGTTAAATGTTTGAAAGCAAAAAGAGGTAAAAACGAAAGGATGGATGATTTATATGTCAGTTGTTTCTATGAGTTATTTATTAGAAGCAGGTGTTCATTTTGGACATCAAACTAAAAGATGGAATCCAAAGATGAAAGAATACATTTTTGGAACTAGAGAAGATATTTATATTATCGACCTAGAAAAAACTACAAAAAAATTAGAGGAAGCTTACACTCAAGTAAAAGCTATCGCTGATAATGGAGGAACTTTCTTATTTGTTGGAACTAAGAAACAAGCTCAAGAAGTTTCTCAAGAAGAAGCTAATCGTAGTAATTCTTATTATGTTACTGAACGCTGGTTAGGAGGAACTTTAACTAATTTTAGAACTATTAGAAGAAGAATTAGAAGATTAGAAGAAATCGAAAATATGGAAAAAGAAGGTAAATTTGATCTTTTACCTAAAAAAGAAGTTATTGGACTAAAAAAAGAATATGAAAAATTAAATAAAATTTTAGCTGGTATCCGTGATATGAATAAATTACCTAATGCTTTAATTATTGTTGATCCTAAAAAAGAAATTAATGCAATTAGAGAAGCTCGTAAACTTCGTATTCCAGTATTTGGTATTGTAGATACTAATTGTGATCCAGATGATGTTGATTTTGTAATTCCTGGTAATGATGATGCTGTTAGAAGTGTTAAAGTATTACTTGGAGTACTTAATAATGCTATTTGTGAAGCACGTAATTTAGAAATGGTTGATTACGTTACTGAAGAAGATAAAAAAGCTAAAGTAGAGTCTAAAACTATGGAAGATTTAGTTAAGACTGAAGAAAAAGCTCCTAAGAATGAAAAAAATGTAGAAAAGAATGAAACAAAAAAAGAAGTAAAAGAAGAAAAAACTACAGATTATAGTGAAATGACTTTAACAGAACTTAAAGCTATTGCTAAAGAAAAAGGTGTTAAAGGTTATTCAACTATGAAAAAAGATGAATTAATTGAAAATTTAAAATAATTTTAAAATTTTTATATTTTAATTTTATATTTTAATTTAATATAATAATGATATTTAAGGAGGAAGAAAAATGGAAGTTACAGCAAGTATGGTAAAAGATTTACGTGAAAAAACTGGTGCTGGAATGATGGATTGTAAGAAAGCTCTTGCAGAAACTAATGGAAATATGGAAGAAGCTATTGATTGGCTTCGTGAAAAAGGTATTGCAAAAAGTGAAAAGAAAGCTTCACGTATTGCTGCTGAAGGCTTAGCTAATATATATGTAAATGGTAATCGTGCTATTATATTAGAAGTAAATAGTGAAACTGATTTTGTTAGTAAGAATGAAGAGTTTACTGGAATGATAGATACAATTGGTAATACTATTTTAAATAGCACAATTAATACTTTAGAAGAAGCTTTAAAACTATCTTGTGAAGAAGGAACTATTGCTGATTTAATTGTTGCTAAGACTGCTAAAATCGGTGAAAAATTATCTTTAAGAAGAATTGAAGTTGTAGAAAAAAATGATGACGAAAATTTTGGGGCTTACCTACATATGGGTGGTAAAATTGCTGTTTTAACAGTTGTTAAGAATGCTAATTCAGATGTTGCTAAAGATGTTGCAATGCAAGCAGCTGCTATGAAACCACTTTATGTATTTGAAAGTGAGGTGCCTGAAGATGTTGTGAATAGAGAACGTGAAGTTCAAAAAGAAATTGCAATGTCTGAAGGCAAACCTGCTGATATTGCTGAAAAAATGGTTGAAGGCAGAATTAAGAAATACTTTAAAGAAATTTGCCTTGCAGAACAAGCATTTATTAAAGATGGAGATATAAGTGTTGCTACTTATGTTAAAAATAATGGTGGTGAGCTTATTTCTATGGTACGTTATGAAGTAGGCGAAGGCATGGAAAAAAGATGTGAAAACTTTGCTGAAGAAGTAATGAATCAAATTAATGGAAACTAGTTTTAAACTAGTTTTTTCTTATGTTTAAATAGACATTTATTTAACATGATTAATAGATTTTTCTTAATTAAATTAAAGAAAAATGTTATAATACTATTAGTGATGTATTATGAATAAAAATTTAAAAAGAGCTATACAAGGCATATTATTTATTTTAATTATTGCGGCTTTTATATTTGTGGGTAAAAAGGATTTTACTAAAGAAATAGTTGTTGATAATGAAAAGTTTGATTTAGAATATAGTAATGTATCAAGTGATAATGTATTTGTTTATGCTAATGCACAAGATGTATATACTAGATTTAAAAATGGAAATGCTGTGGTTTTCATGGGCTTTCCTACTAATAAGTGGAGTGGTTATTATGCAGAAATGCTTAATACTGTAGCTAAAGAGCTTGGGGTAAAGGAAATTCTTTATTATGATTTTAAGAAAGATAGAGAAACTAAAAATGCTACTTATCAAAGTGTTGTATTAAAACTTAGCAGTTATACATATACAAATGATAACGGAACACAAAATATTTATGCTCCAACAATGTTTATTATAAAAAACGGTAAAGTTATACATTTTGATAATGAAACAGCTATAATGAAGGGGAATCTTAGCCCTGAGGATTATTGGAATGCAAATAATAGAGCAATACAATTAAATAAATTTAGATTAATGTTTAAAGATTATTTAGGAATTAAGGAGTAAAGCTTATGGATGATATAAGAAGCGGAAAAGTAAAAGCAGCTATATTTCTGTTTTTTATTGTTGTACTCATTGTTGGTGGTTATATAACTATGATAATGCTTACAAAAGATATCGAAAAAAATGATAAGAAGACTACAGAAATGGCTAGTAAAAATAAAGAAAAAGATGAAGATATTCGTATAGATAATACTAAAGATTATATTTATTTTGATAATGTAGTGATTAAAAATGAAATACGTGATATAACATATCAAGATGTAGTATTTAATTTTGATTCTCGTGATACTAAAACTATTACAACTTTTTTAAATAGTGAAAGAGAAGCAAATGAGAAAACGTATAAAACTATTGGTGAAGTGGAATTAACTCCTGAAGAACAAGAAAATATTTTATTTAAAGATAGCGATGTATATGAAGCTACTTATAATAAATATACACGTTATTTTTATAAAAATTATGCAACAATAGTTAATAGTCTTTTTGAATATAATTGTAATGATGGCACTAAAAATACCAAAGTTAGCGCTTATACATTTGATACCAATACAGGAGATTTATTATCTAAAAATAGACTTATGGAAGATTTTGATATTTCTTTAGACAGAATTAAAGAAATAATTCAAGAAAAACTAGAAAAAGAACAAACGATAGTAGAAGATATACCACAAATAGATATTGTAAATACTTTAAGTTCTTTAGATGATGATAGTTCATATGCCTTATATGTGAATAAAAGCGGTTATTTAGTTATTAATTATTTCATAAAAGGTATACAAGAAAATAAATTAGATGTTATAATATTAGATTAAGGAGGAATAATAATATGGATAACACAGAATTAAAATTTATGAAAGCAATTGAAAGTTTAGAGTCTAGACTTTTAAATATTAGAGCGGGAAGGGCTAATCCAGCTATGTTAAATGGAATAATGGCAAGTTATTATGGAACACCAACACCAATTCAATCTCTTGCTAATATTACTGTTCCAGAGGCAAGAAGTTTAATGATTAAGCCTTTTGATAAAAGTGCATTAAAAGAAATAGAAAGGGCTATTAATGAAGCTAATATTGGTATCACACCAGTAAATAATGGGGAAGTTATTACTTTAACTGTACCTGAACTTACAGAAGAAAAACGTCGTGATTATGTTAAACAAGCTAAAACTACTTGTGAAGAAGCAAGGGTTGCTCTTCGTAATATTAGACAAGATTGTAATAATGAAATTAAAAAAATGGAAATGCCTGAAGATCAAGAAAAAAGTGCTTTAGATGACATACAAGAGCTTGTTAATACATATAATAAGAAAATAGATGAAATATTTAAGAACAAAGAAGCTGAATTAATGAGGGTTTAAAATGAATAAAAAATTTAAGGAAATTGATTCAAAAGAAGTAAATGAAGTTGTTACACTAACAAAAAAAATACTTAAAATTCTTTATATAGCAATGATTGTAGCTATAGTTTTAAGTGCAACTATAATTATGAAAAATTTAAAATTATGGCATTTCCTTTTGACTTTCCTTAAAGTTTTATCACCACTTTTTATAGGATTTGTTGTAGCTTGGTTGTTTAATCCAATAGTTAAAAAACTAAATCAAAAGGGAATACCTAGAATAGCAGCTAGTTTAATTGTTTATGCTGTTTTAATTCTATTTATATTTGTATTCTTAAGACTTTTAATACCAACATTATATACTCAAATAAATGATTTGATTGCTAATTTACCTTCTATAATGGCTAAATTTGAATCAATTATAGATAATTTTATTAATCAAATATCAATTAGTGGAATAGATTTAACAGCTGCTAAAGATAATTTGTTTAATGGAATAGGAGACTCTTTAGTTAATTTTACAGGATCACTTCCTAATTCCATAATGTCTATTTTGGGTAGTTTAATGAGTGGTGTGGGAACAATATTAATAAGTTTAGTAGTGGGACTTTATATGTTGTTTGATTTTGATGCTATAACTAAACATTTTATAAAATTAGTTCCTAATAAAAATAAATATGAAATTGAAATACTAATTACAGATATTGGAAAAGAAGTTAGAAAAACTATTAGTGGAACTCTATTAGTAGCTTTAATGGTATTTGTTTCTGATTCTGTAGGATTCTGGATAGTAGGTCTTAATGCACCATTATTATTTGGTATATTTTGTGGTTTAACAGATTTAATACCTTATATCGGTCCATATATAGGTGGAGCAGCGGCGGTTGCAGTAGGCTTTAGTCAAGGTTCAATAACAGGTATAACTGTTTTAATTATTTGTATAGTCGTACAGCTTGTAGAAAACTATGTTTTACAACCAGTTGTAATGAGTAAAACTACACAGTTACATCCAGTAACAATTATGATAGGTTTATTAGTATTTGGTTATTATTTTGGAATACTGGGAATGATTATAGCTACTCCTTGTATAGCTTTATTTAAAGTTATATTTAAGTTTATTATTCGAAAGTATAATTTATTTAAAGATGATGATGTTTATTTAAAAGAAGTATTTAAAGATTAGATTTTGAGTAATCTAATTTTTTAGTTTATAAGAAAAAAGCAGGAGATATGATGTAAGATATAATTTGCCATCGATAATCCTGTTTTTTGCTATAATATAGTTTTTATATAACTTTTACCACATAAATAATCAGTTGATATGTTAAATTTTCTGGCTATTTTTATTAAATAATCTAAACTTACCGTTTTTCCATTATGTTCAAACCTACTAACAGAACTTATAGAATAGTTTAATTCTTTAGCAAAATTTTTTTGATTAATTTTGTTTACTTTTCTTAAGTATTTGATAGAAAATTTCAAATATTTATAATCAATTGTTTTACGAAAATGATCTCTTTTGGTTACATTACTTAACCCTAATAAATAATCAAATGATACATCATAGAATATACTTAAAGTATTTATTTCTTCTAAAGACATAGGAATAGTGCCTGTTTCATATAACTTATAAGATGACAATGAAACATTTAAAATTTTTGATATATCATTTATAGTTTGATTATTTTTACTTCTTAATTTTGCTAAATTAATTCCATTTTGCATAAAATTTCTCCTTTCTTTGGTTTGATATATTAGCATATAGCTTTGTCGGTGTTTGTCGAGTATTGTCGTGGATAACTCAAATCTTACCCTAAATCGTAAAAATGCTGGAAAAAAGCGTAAAAATATGGTTTAACTTTACTTGAAGGGAGAGAAAATTTGTGGCTAAAATTGAAGTTGTAAAACAACATGATTTGAAAGATTGTGGAGCTTGTAGTTTGGCATGTATTATTAAATATTATGATGGATATGTTCCTATTGAAAAAATAAGAGATGATACTTTTACAACTGGAGTTGGAACAACTGCCTATAATTTAGTAGAGACTGCTAAAAGTTATGGTTTTGAGGCAATGGGGGTTTTTGTGGACGATGTAAAAAATAGAAATATCTATTTGCCTGCTATAGCACATGTGGTTCTTAAAAACGGATTAAATCACTTTGTGGTTGTTTATAAGATATCTAAAAATTATGTGTGGCTTATGGATCCAGCTGTAGGAAAAATAAAAATGAAAATGGAAGATTTTAATAATATTTGGGATAATATTTTAATTCTATTAACACCTATAGATAAAATTTTAAAATATGATAAAGACTTAACAATTTCCTCTTTGTTAATGAAATTAATTATAAAGAATAAATCTGTTTTTATAAAAATCTGTATTATTAATCTAATTGTAATGTTTTTTACAATTTTAACAAGTTTTTATTTTCAAATTGCAGTTTCTGCGATTAATCATGGGGAAGATAATATATATTTGAAAGCTATAATAATTATATTCGCACTAACTTTCTTTTTTAAAGTTTTCTTGAATTTTATTAAAAATTATTATCTTACTTATTTTTATCGTAATCTTGATGTAGAACTATTTTCGAATTTTTTATCTCACATATTTAATCTTCCTTTAAAATTTATACAAAATCGTAGCACGGGAGAAATTGTATCTAGAATACAAGATCTAAGCGAAATAAAAGAATTATTAGCAGATTTCTTTACTAATGTTCTTTTAAATACGGTTTTGGTAATAGGAGCAGTAGTGGTTTTATATTCCATAAATAGTAAATTATTTTTTATGCTTTGTTTGATAGTTTTTATTTATGTAATTTTAGGACTTCTATTTAGTAAACTTATTTATAGGTGTGTTAGAGATAATGTTAATACAACGACTACTTTTAATTCTAGTTTAGTTGAGAATATTGAAGCAAATACTAGTATAAAAAACTTGAATTTAGTTAATCATTTTTTAAAATATTTAGAAGAGAAATTAATTATAATGTTTAAAAGTAATTTTAAAACGCAGTCTACTTTAAATAACGTCTCTTTTATTAAAGAATTTATTTATGAAATGGGAACTTTTTTAGTTATTAGTATTGGTATTTTGATGATTGCAGATGGTAAACTAGAGCTTCTTTCACTTATTACTTTTCAAAGCTTAATGTTTTATTTTATTAATCCTATTCAAGATTGTATAGATTTAATACCAAAGTTTAATTATTTAAAAGCAACTTTTAGTAAATTGTCAGAATTTATAAATATTGAATGTGATAATTATGAAACAGGTATTAAAACATTGGATAGTTATAGTATTGAATTTATAGATGTTTCTTTTAAATATAATACTACGGATATCTTAAAGAATGTAAATTTTAAAATTGATGCGGGTGATAAAGTTTTTCTAAAGGGCCCAAGTGGCAGTGGTAAAAGTACTATATGTAATATGCTTGCTTATCCTAAAGATATTAATGGGACAATAAAAATCGGGGGAATAAATGAGGCAGATTATAGTTTAGGCACTACTTTAAAAAATATACTTTATGTGGGTCAAAATGAAAAACTTATTACAGGAACAATTAGAGATAACATTCTTTGTTTTCGAAAAGTTAAAGATGAAGATTTTAAAAAAGTAGTGGAAGTTTGTAGAATAGAATCTATAGTGGAGAAAAGACCTAATAGATATGAATCAATTATTAATGCAATGCAAAATAATTTAAGCGGTGGAGAACTACAAAGAATAATACTTGCTAGAGGTCTTTTAAAATCAGCGAAAATACTCATTTTAGACGAAGCTTTGAGTGAAGTGAATTTTGATTTAGAGTTAGATATTATAGAAGATATTAAAAAATATTATCCTACCAGTACACTTATTTATGTTTCTCATAAAGACGTGAGTAGTAAGTTTACACAGATTTTAGATATGGGTGAGTTAAATGGAAAACTTATTTCAGAATAAACAAGCATTTTTAAGAAAAAAACCTAAAAATTTATTTCTTGTTTCAATTATGTTTATTTTTCTTTTATTAGTTATTTTAGTTATATCTTTAAATGTAGAAGTTTATGATCACTATTTGACTCGAGGATATGTGAATTGTAGTGAAGATTGCAGAATAATTGTGGCTATTCCTACAAATATAGATATTCAAAAAATTAAATTTAACAATAAGTATATAAAGCCTAATATTTTATCTAAAACTATAGAGATAGATGAAAAAAATGTAATTAGTTATTATTTATATAATTTTGCTAATACTTATGGTTTGGAAGATAAAGAAATTGTTGAGCTTAATTTTTGCTATAATAAACAAAGATTATTAAAGAAAATTATTAATTCAGTTTTTTAAGAAAGGATGTAGATAGAATGGGAAAATTAAATAAAAATGAATTAATAGCTTGTGGTGGTGGCAATATAGTTACTACTTTTACAAGTTTATTTATTAGCATGGTTAATGTTATAAAAAAATTTAAAGTTGTTTTTGGAGGTATTAAATAATGAGAAATATTAGTATTAATGAATTATCTAATATTACAGGAGGAGGATGGACTGTTCTGAAGTTTTTAGGACTTGGAATTGCAGCTGGATTAACTTTTATTAGCGCAGTTGTTTATGGCTATTTTCATCCGGAGAAGTGCTAATGAAATTAGATAATATAGAACTTCAAAAAATTTATGGTGGAGTAAGTGCAGCGCTTGTAAATGCTGTTATCTCTGCTTTTAAAACAATCTTTGATTTTGGAAGAAAGATTGGTTCTACGCTTCGTAGAGGTAAAACTAAAAATTATTGCTAATAAATGAAAAAGGGTTTTAAATTAAACTCTTTTTTGTTATAATTTTAAAAGGAGTTGATAGTTTTGAAAAAGAGAGGGTTTGCTTCGATGTATATGGTTTATTCTTTCTTTGTAGTTTTTATCTTGATGATGCTTACTACTTTAATGGTAAATACCTATAAACAAAAGTTTTTAAATACTCTTAAAAATGATATTAAAATTAAACTTCAAGATTATCATATTGATATAGTTGATTATAGTGAAAACTCTTAAAAAATCGTGAAAAAAACTATTTAATTTACTTGTAATTAGATTTTTTTGGTGTTATACTATACATTGATAAATGAAGGGAGGGATTTATAAATGACTAAAGTAGTAGTTCAAAATGGAAACGTTGATGGCGCAATCAAAAAGTTTAAGACTAAATTCGCCCGTAGCGGTGTCCCTTCTGAGTTAAAAAAGAAAAAACATTATGAGAAACCAGGCGTTCGTAGAAGAAATGAAAAGAAAGAACAAATGAGAAATGCGAGAAAGCATAAAAATTATTAAGGGTGATTATAATGAATAATAAAATATCTGAAGATTTAAAAGAAGCTATGAAAAATGGTGATAAGTTTAAATTATCAGTATTGAGAATGTTAAAAAGTGCTTTACTTTTAGAAGCTAAGGCTGTAAGTAAAGATCATGAGTTAACTGATGAGGAAGTAATAAAAGTAATAAAAAAACAAGTTAAAACCAGAAAAGATAGTATTGTAGAATATCAAAAATATGATAAGCAAGAAGAAGTTGAATCTTTAGAAAATGAGGTTGCAATTTTAAATGTTTATTTGCCTGCAGAAATGACTGAAGAAGAAATAAAAAAAGTTATTGATGAGGTTTTTGATATTGTTAAACCAACTAGTATGAAAGATATGGGTTTAATAATGAAGGAATTAAATACAAAAATAACTAATGCAGATATGTCTTTAGTTAGTAAACTTGTTAAAGAAAGATTAAGCTAATTAATCTTTTTTATTTTGGTTTTGTTTGATATAATAGGTTTAAGGATGGTGGAAGTATGAATAAAATTATTGCAATTGTAGGAATGTGTGGAGTGGGTAAGTCTGTTGCTTGTGAATTTTTAGAAAATACTGGTTATCAAAAAGTTTATTTTGGTGGGGTTACAATGGAAAAACTAAAAGAAGAAGGATTAGATGTAACTCCAGAGAATGAAAAAATGATGAGAGAGAGACTTAGAAGTGAACTAGGTATGGGTGCTTATGCTAAAGTACTTTTGCCTAAAATTAAGGAACTATCAGAAGAGTCAAATGTGGTACTTGATGGTTTGTATTCTTGGGATGAACTTAAAATATTAAAAGAAGAGTTTGGTGAAGCTATAACTGTAATTTGTGTAATAGCAGATAGAGCTTTGAGGTATGAGAGATTAGCAAAAAGAGATGTGAGACCTTTTACTAATGAAGAGGCTATGCATAGAGATATGTCGGAAATAGAAAATCTTGCTAAAGGTGGTCCTATAGCATATGCAGATTATTATATTTTAAATAATGGTAATATAGAAGAATTTGAAATTAGATTAAAAGAAATACTAGATGATTTAGGTTTTACTAGAAAATATACAAAGTAGATTTTTGACATAGTTTTTTTGCTATGTTATAATCTTTCCTTGAAATGAGGAATGATTATATGGATCCAATAATGATGAATAGACTATTTGGAATGTTTAAAGATAGTATTGGCGTTTATCCTAAAAGTATGCCGGGTGCCGATATTCTTTTTAAGGCACAGAATGTTATAAACAGAGATGGGATAGATTCAGATGTTTATATTGATAAACCATTTATTTTTACTACACAAAATCAACATTATTTAGAAAGAACTTTACCTAGTGATGTAAATAATGCCTTTATTATTTTAGGCACAGGAGATACTTTACTTGAATTATTATCTCGTGATATAAAAAATATAACTGCTTTAGAAAATAATGATTTGCAAATATTATTTTTTAGATTAAGATTGGCTGCTTTTAAAACTTTATCGGCGATTGATTATGAGCGTTTTTTATTAGATAGTAATAGTCATAAATTTTTGTCTTATGATGTTTTTAAAAGTGTGAAACCAGCTTTAAATGATGAAGCTGATATTAATGCGTGGGATATCTTATTGACAAAAAATCCAAAAGAGGATTTAATGCATCATCTTTTTAAAGCGATTGATTATGATTTAAAAGTAAATAAATCATTAATAACTTATTTGAGTAGTAAGAAAGGTTATTATGCTATAAGAGAAAAAATAGAAAAGGCTTCAATAAATATTGTTTTTGGTGATGCTCTAGAATATTTGGAAGATCACTCAGAAATAAAATATGATTATATTGATATTACAAATATTTTACTTTTTATTTTTCAAATTTTATGTAATAGTGATTCTAATCAATTTGCATTAGTTATAGATAGATTAAAGAAGATATTTGAAATTAATCTAAATCATAATGGTGTAATGGTATTTGATTATTGGTTTTGCCATACTTTAGATAATTTAAGTGGGGAATTTGGAATAAAAAATAGTGCTGGATTAACTTCTTCAGATATTTACGGAATGATTTATAGGTCTTTAAATAGCGCTTTTGATTTAGAAATTTTTAATATTAAAGCCAGAGAAGAAGATACTGTCTTTTTAACTAGAAAAAGAGGTTTTTAGAAAAAATTAGAAAAATTCTTGACTTTATACATATAATATACTATAATTAATGAGAAATTTAAGAAGGAAAGCGAATTTTATTCCACCTGATGAATATGAGTTCATAGGTAAAAGGCCAGTTATGAAGTTTATAATATGTCTTTTAGGTGGAATAGGAATATTCTACCTTTTTAATTATGGAGGTGCAAATAAACACAAATATGAATAAGGATTTACCGATTAATGAGCAAATTAAAGCAGAGTCTATGATGGTTATTGGTCCGAATGGAGAACAAATGGGGCAAAAGAAATTAGAAGATGCTTTAACACTCGCAAGATATGCAGGTTTAGATTTAGTTTTAATGAATGATAATGGTAATATGGCTGTTGCTAAAATTATGGATTATAATAAATACCGTTATGAGAGACAAAAAAAATTAAAAGAACAACAAAAAAAGCAAAGAGAAACAAACAAAGAAGTAAAAGAATATCGTTTGTCAACAACTATAGATGTACATGATTTTGATACTCGTGTTAGAAATGCTAAAGATTATTTAGTGAAAGGACATCGTATTAAAGCATTTATTCGCTTTAAAGGTAGACAAATGGCAAGACCAGAATTAGGTAAAGATGTTTTACTTAGATTTGCAGGAGCTTTAGAAGAGGTTTCTAATATTGAAGCTCAACCTAAACTTGAAGGTAGACAAATGTTTATGTTACTCGCACCAAAAAAATAGTAGGAGGAATTAAAAATGGCAAAGTGTAAACAAAAAACTCATAAAGCAAGTAGTAAAGTTTTAAAGAAGAAAAAAAATAATACTTTAACTTACAAACAAGGAAATGGAAATCATAAAACAAATAAAGATTCAGCTAAACAAGTTCGTCAAAGAAGAAATAAAGGTGTCTTAGCAGATGGGCAAGCTAAGAGATTAAAGGATTTCATATAGGAGGTTTAAGACATGACAAGAGTTAAAGGTGGAACTGTTTCTAAAAACAGAAGAAGAAAAGTATTAAAAGAAGCTAAAGGTTACTTTGGTAGTAAACATAGATTATATAAAACTGCTCAAGAGCAATTATTTCATAGTGGAGAATATGCTTATCGTGATAGAAAAGCAAATAAAAGAAACTTTCGTAAACTTTGGATTACAAGAATTAATGCAGCTTGTCGTATGAATGATATTAGTTATTCTAAATTTATGAATGGGTTAACTAAAGCAGGAATCGAAATTAACCGTAAAATGTTAAGCGAAATGGCTATTGAAAATCCAGCTGCATTTACTAAATTAGTAGAAACTAGTAAAAATGCTTTAAACGGTAAAGGTGTTAAGAAAGCTGTAGAATCTAAAGAAGAGAAGAAAGAAACTAAAAAAGAAGCTTCTAAGGTAGAAGCTACTGATTATAGTGAAATGACTTTAACAGAACTTAAAGCTATAGCTAAAGAACAAGGTGTTAAAGGCTATTCTACAATGAAAAAAGACGAATTACTTGCTAATTTAAAATAAGGCTCTTATAGAGTCTTTTATTTTTTATGAAAGGGGGATTTAATATGAATGAAATTCAAGATATAATAAATGATATTGGAAATATTGATTGTAATGATGTTAATGCGAGAGAAAGAATAAGATTACTATGGCTTAAATTGTTTTTAAAGGAAAAAGAATTATCTAAAATTGATAAAAGAATATTATGGTTACAATTTGATAACAGTATTATGAAAAAGAGGGTTTTTAATTGGGATTTAAATTCATTATTTAGTATAAATATTCCTATATTTAGTGACATTGTTAATGAAGTTTATAATGAATTATTTGAACGTGGGTTTATAGAGTATACTAACTTAAATCCATGCTTGAATTTGTGCAAATATGCAGCTATAATGGTATATCAAATATGTAAGAGTTTGGGTATAAAAGTAATGATTATCCATACTAAGAATTTAGGCCTTCAGCTAGTTCCACATTTTTTTGCTGTTGCTATCTTTAATGGTAATGCCTATGTCATTGATCCTACTTTTAGACAATTTTTAATAGTTCCGCGCTTTATTCCAGAAGTAATTTACCATTTTAAAGAAAATTTTATGAGTCCAGCTAGTTTTGGAAATGAAGATTTTTTTATGGATTTAGGTATTAATGGCTTTTTTCGAGCCACTGAGGAAAATTGGGCTATTTACTTAAATGGTTTTATAAGAGCTAATGATACTGCTAAACTTTTAGATACAGCAGAATTAAAGTTAATCAGAGAAAAGAAAATTGATTTGGATTACTATTTTGAACGTTTAGAAACTGAATGTAGAAAATTTAGCATTGAAAGATATGCACCTCATTTGGCTTAAAGTGATAGAAGATAAAAAAATCTTCTTTTTTTTTTGATTTAATGTTATAATTTTAGTAGGTGATTAGTTATGAAATTGTATTTAGTAGCAGGTAGAGCTGGCTCTGGTAAAGGAGAGGTTGCTAAGATTATTAGAGAACATTATCTTAGCCTAAAAAAGAAACCTATAATTACGGAATATAGTAAGTATTTGAAATTATATGCTAATGAAATATTAGGTTGGAATGGTGAGGAACCAAAGCCTAGAAAATTTTTACAAGAATTAGGTGTAACAATTAGAGAAAATATGGATATGCCTAAAATGCTTGTTAATAGAATGATTGAAGATATAAAAGTTTATTCTTTATATTATGATGTAGTAATAATTAGTGATGTAAGATTTCCAGATGAAATTGAAGAAATGAAAAAGACTTTTAAAAATGTATATTCTATTTATGTAGTAAATCAATTTGCTAAAAGTGAGCTAAGTTTAAAAGAGCAAACTCATGTGACTGAAACCGCTTTAGAAAATTATGGAAATTTTGATATTACAATTACTAATGATAATATAAATGTTTTAGATAATAGAGTTATTGAGTTTATAGAAAGAGTTGAGAATTAATGAATTTAAAAGATAAATTTATAGATTATTTTAAAAGTAATGGACATATACAAATACCAAGTGCTCCTTTAATTCCTGAAAATGATCCTTCTGTTTTATTTAATACTGCAGGAATGCAACCGTTAATTCCTTACTTACTTGGCAAAAAACATCCAGAAGGAACAAGACTTTGCGATTATCAAAAATGCGTTAGATTAACTGATTTAGAGGAAATTGGAGATAAGACACATCATACTTTTTTTGAAATGCTTGGGAATTGGAGTTTAGGAGATTATTTTAAAAAAGAAAGTATTGAGTATAGTTTTGAATTTTTAACCAAAGTTTTGAATATACCTGTTGATAGACTTGCAGTAACTGTTTTTGAAGGAAATGATGATATTCCACGCGATGAAGTAGCAGCTACAATTTGGAGAGAGCTCGGAATCCCAGAAGAGCGAATTGCTTATTTAGGTTTGGAAGATAATTTTTGGATTGCAGGAGATACTGGTCCTTGTGGTGGAGATACAGAAATATTCTATTTTAGAAGTGATGAGGATATACCAAAGGTTTTTGATCCTAAAGATGATCGCTGGGTAGAAATCTGGAATAATGTCTTCATGGAATATCGTAAAAATGCTGATGGTACGATTGAAGAACTTGAACAGAAAAATGTTGATACAGGAATGGGCTTAGAACGTGTTGTTGCTGTATTAGAAAATGTTGATGATAATTATAAAACTTCTATTTGGAAAGAAATAATAGAAGCAATAGAAAGTGTTAGTAAAAAGACTTATAATGAAAATGAAGTTAGCATGCGTATAATTGCCGATCATATTAGAACTGCTGTATTTATTAGTGCAGATTATGCTGGAATAAAACCTAGTAATACAGATCAAGGTTATATTTTGCGGAGACTTATTAGAAGGGCTATTAGACATGGTAAAAAGTTAGGAATAGATACTAATACAAACTGGACTCTTCCTATAGCTTTAGAAGTAATAGCAAAGTATGAAGATTATTATTCTGAAATTAAAGACAACAAAGAAATTGTTTTAGATGTATTAAAAAATGAAAGTATTAAGTTTAATCGTACTTTGGAAAAAGGATTAAAAGAATTTGATAAATTAATTAGTCATATTGATAATTCTATTATTGATAAAGAGAATGCTTTTAGATTATATGATACTTATGGCTTTCCTATAGAACTTACAGAAGAAATGGCTCAAGAAAAGGGTTTAACAGTTGATATTCAGGGCTTTTATGAAAAGTTTAAGGCTCATCAAGAACTATCGCGTACAGCTAGTGCGGGTAAATTTAAGGGCGGTTTAGCTAGTAGTGGAGAAATGGAAACAAAATATCATACAGCTACACATTTACTTAATGCCGCTTTAAAAGTTGTAGTTGATAAAAATGTTCATCAAAAAGGTAGTAATATTACCGAGGAAAGAATGCGCTTTGACTTTTCTTGTGATCATAAACTTACTGATGAAGAGAAAAAACAAGTTGAGGAACTAGTTAATAAATGGATTCAAGAGGATTTACCAGTTACAATGGAAACAATGAATAAGAATGATGCTGTAAATAGTGGAGCAGAAGCGATGTTTATAGAAAAATATGCTGATATTGTTAATGTTTATAGTATTGGTGATGTATCAAAAGAAATATGCGGAGGACCTCATGTAGAACACACAGGAGTACTAGGAGTTTTTAGAATTAAAAAGGAAGAAGCTAGTAGTGCTGGTGTTAGAAGAATAAAGGCTGTTCTAGAATAAAAAATAATAAAATGAAGATTAATAATCTTTATTTTTTTTGATAAATATGATATTATATTTATAGTGTAAAAGGGTGTGATACTTATGACAATATTAAATATTGGAAAAGCTAGCTATGATATAACATGTCCGATAGATGAATATCCGATAGAAGGAACTAAGTATTTATTAAATGAAAAAATCGAGTCTGGTGGAGGAACAGCAGCTAATGTTGCTTATCTTTTAGGGAAATGGGGAGAAACTTCTTATTTTGCTGGTGTTATTGGTTCTGATGATTATGGAACAAAATTAAAAAAAGAGTTAGAACAAGTAATGGTAAAAACAGAACTTATTGAAGTTTCTTATGAAGTTGGAACGCCTGTATCAGTTGTTTTAGTGAATAAAAAAAATGGCTCTAGAACAAGATTTGATATAGTTAGTAATACGCAACCTAATTTGAAAAAGTATGATTATTCTATTAATCCTGATGTAATATTCTCAGATGGGAAAGAATATAGTGCAACAATAAATGCCTTAAATAAGTTTCCAAGAGCGATAAGTATTGTTGATGCAGGGAGAGTTAATCGAGACTTGTTAGAACTTTGTAAATTTGTTAAATATATAGTTTGCTCTAAGGGGTTTGCAGAATCAGTTAGTGGGCTTAAAATTGATTATAATAATTCGGCTAGTTTAGTGAATGTTTATAAAAAATTGAAGCAGAAATATCCTAATAATGAAATTATAGTAACTTTGGAAAATATGGGGGCTATGTATATAGTTAATGGAGAAATAAGAGTTATGCCTGGAATAAAAACACAAGTTGTTGACCCTAGTGGTGCTGGAGATATTTTCCATGGAGCTTTTGCTTATTGTATGGCTAATGGTTTTGATATGGAAAAAGCTATAACTTATTCAAATATAGCTGCAGGTTTATCACTTAATAAAATGGGAGGCAGTCCTTCTATTCCAATGCTTAAAGAAGTAATAAGCTATTATAATCAGAAATTTAAAAAGGAAGTTGTTATTGAGGAGGCTCCTAAAGTAGAAGAGGTTAAAGAAGAAGATAAACTACCAGATATTCCTGATGCTGCAACTTTTAAGGTTATTGATCCAAAAGATTTAGAAGCTATTCCAACTTTTTCAATAGGCGGAGCTAGTATTCCGGCTGTAGGAGTTCAAAATGTACCGATTGCTTCAAGTAATGAAAACATTGGCTCTTCTATACCAATAGTTACCCCAAATAATGATCAAAATGTTCAGTAGTAAGTCACCAACTTTAAACTTACATGGTGAAACTAGAGATACTTCGGTTTTTCTAATTCAAGATTTTATTCAAGATAACATTAAATTAGGAATAGAGTATGTAGGAATTATCCATGGTAGAAGTTCTGATATTTTAAAAAATAAAGTTCATGAAGTATTAAAATCTAATAAATATGTTGATTCTTATAAGGTAGATATTTTTAATCCAGGAGTTACTATTATAAAATTAAAGATAAGTCAATAGTTTTTCTGGAAAAATAATATTTTTTAACACAAATTTGACAAATGTGTTAAAATATGCTATAATGTATTCGTAATTGAAATAGGGGGTTTTGATTATGAAGGGTTATGTTTTAGATTATATTAATGAAAATGAGTTTAAAAAATTAGAGAGAGCTTTAAAAAAATATAATATGTTAGCTTTTAAAAAATTAAATTTTGATTATTATCCTGCTCTTAGAAATGGTAATTTTGTTGGAGAACTTATTAGTACTAATAAAAAGGATGGCACTAGTAAATATGAACTTAAGTTACCTAGTGATAAGATGTTTGCAGCTGTTCATGGAGAAGTAAAATTATTTTATACAGTTTATAAAAAAGAAGGAACTGTTATGTTAGATACTATTACTCCAACAGAAATATTACTTGAAGGTCATATGAGTGAACTTACAACTTATAAAGGTATAATGATATCAAAAGCTAATGCTTCTAAAGATAAATTTAAAATTGATTTATTAAATATGTTACAAGGTAATAAGTAACATATTTTTATTTGACTTTATAATATTTAGAGGGTATAATTTAGATATTCATTAGAATGCTATTGATAGGAGATTTCAAATAATGAATTTATATTATACAGTAAACAAGAATATTGCTATAGCGAAGCATATGAACAGTGGTATATTTAACTTAATCTCTACACAATTTGGAGGAGTATTTAAAGCAGCTTCTTTTATTTTGAAAAAAATTTTTAAAATTAATACTTTTGATATTGATCTTATTTCAAAAAGAGGAAATTACAATTTAATTACTGAAGCAACATTTTTAATAAAAACTCCAGCTGGTATATTTAATTTAATTTTAGAAAGAGATACGTTTAGGTTATTTAATAATGAAGTGTCTTTACAATTTGCTTTACAATCTTTTTATCCTCAAGATGAGCTTGCTCTAGTTGAGTACATTATTTTTTTGAAAAATAGAATATTTGTGGAACGTTTTTCTAATCATAATATGGAGTTGGAAATCCATTTTAAAGATACAGGTAAAGTATTTTATTTGAACCTTCCCATAGAGTGTCCTTTTATTTTAGAACAAGAATATATGTGTTTGTTTAATAAAAGTATGGATATCAAAGATGTTATTAAATTTTATCGAAGGGATTTTATAAAATATCAAAGTACATTTGATAGAAGTGAATGTAGAACTGTAATTAGCGTTTGGCAAAAAATGTCTGATTTTGAAGATTATAGCAAGAAAGGGATTAAACTGGATGAAGTATCTTTATTAAATGGTTTAGTTTGCAGTTATCAGTTGGGTAGAATTAATCAAGAAAGTGATATAAATCCTGTAGTTGTAGTGTTAAAAGATGGAGTTTATACAATAACAGGATTTAATAGTGAAAATAATGCTAATGTTGATGTAAATCAAGCTATTTTATTTTTAGAAAAGAAAAAACAAGAATTAAAATAGAATTCTTGTTTTATTTTTGAGTTTTAAATTAAGTGATAATATGGTAAAATAGAGGAGGTGAAGAAGTTATGCTTGAAATTAAAAATTTAGTTGTTAAAGCTCAAGAAAAAGAAATTTTAAATGACTTTAATTTAAATATAGATAACGGGGAAATTATGGTTTTAATGGGACCTAATGGAACTGGGAAAAGTACAATATGTAAAGCTTTGATGCATCATCCAGATTACGAAATCATAAGTGGTGTAATAAAGAGTAATGGCAAACTTTTAAATGATTTAACTCCTACAGAAATAGGAAGATTAGGCTTTTTTTTGTTAGGACAGAATCCTACAGAAATTGAAGGGATTACTAATGCGGAGTTACTTAGAAGTATTATTGGCGAAATAAACGGAAAAAAAGTAGATGTGTTTGCATTCCAAAAAAAGTTAACAGAAGTATGTAAATTAGTTGGACTTCCAAAAGAATTTATGCATCGTGATATTAATTTTAATATGAGTGGTGGAGAAAAAAAGAAAAATGAACTGCTACATTTATTTATGCTAGAGCCAAAATTTATTATTTTAGATGAAATTGATTCGGGTCTAGATGTTGATGCCATGAAAGTGGTAGGTGAACTTTTAAAAAAATATTATGATATGTATCATCCTACTATGCTTATAGTTACCCATCATGCTGATATTTTAAAATATTTTGATGATTATAAAGTTTCAATTATAAATGATGGTAAAATTATTAAAACTGGAAGTAAAGATCTTGTTAGTTTAATAGAAAAACATGGTTTTAGGTCAAATGCTATTGCAGGTAGTGAAAATCATGAATAAACTATTAGTGGTAGAGGATAAAAAAATAACTTCTGGTGAGTACAACTTAGAATTAAATAAAAATGTAGTTATAAATATAGAAGGAAATGTTATATTACATGATATTAACAATATTAATAAAGAATTTAATATAGAATTAGAAGATAATAGCAATTTGGATTTATATCTTATCAAAAAAAGTGGATGTGATTATAATATCAGCTTTTCACTTTTAAATAATGTTAAATTAAATTTAAATATGCTTATCTTAAATAATAATAAAAACAAAGTTACAGTCAATATAAATATGTTAGGGAATAGTAGCAAAGCAATATTAGATATTAGAGGTATGAATATAGATAATGATAGTAATCTTGATATAATATGTAATGGCTATGTAAAAAAGGATACTAAAGATAATGAGCTTATTGAGAATTTAAAAGGTCTTATTAAAAATGAAAATGATACAATTAAAATTAGTCCAGTTATGAAAATAGATACTAATGAAGTTAGTGCTAATCATTTGGTTACAATTGGTAGTTTTAATAAAGAGGAATTATTTTATTTAGAAAGTTTGGGTCTTGATAAAGATAATGCTCAGAAGATGCTTACGAATAGTTTCTTAAAACATAATATGAAAAATATAGAATTAGAATTTTTAAATTTAGGAGGTGATATACTTGAATAGAGAAGATTTTCCATTATTAACGCAAGATATTATTTATCTTGATAATAGTGCGACTAGTTTAAAACCTAAAAGTGTTATTGAGGCAATGAACGATTATTATACGAATTATTCTGCTAATGCTCATAGAGGAGATTATGATTTATCATTTAAAGTAGATCAAGCTTATGAAAATACTAGAGAAATAGTTAAGAATTTTATTAATGCTAAATCTTTAGAAGAAATAGTATTTACTTCTGGTGCTACAGAAGGTTTAAATTGGATTGTTAAAGGATTCTTTGAAAATCTTTTAGAGGCTGGAGATGAAGTGCTAATTACAACAAGCGAGCATGCATCTAATGTTTTGCCTTGGTTTAATTTAGTGAAAAAAATAGGTATTGTTGTAAATTATATTCCACTTGATGATAATTATTATGTAACAATGGATAATGTTAAAAAAGCTATAACTTCTAGAACCAAAGTAATATCTATAGCCGGAGTTACAAATGTTATAGGAGATGCAAGACCTATAAAAGAGATTACAAAGTATGCACACGTTAATAATATCTTTGTTGTTTTAGATGGGGCTCAAATGGTCCCTCATATGAAAACGGATGTTCAAGATTTGGACATAGACTTTTTAGCTTTTTCGGCTCATAAGATGTGTGGACCAACAGGGGTTGGGGTTTTATATGGTAAAAAAGAGTTGTTGGGACATTTAGAGCCTATAAATTTAGGTGGCGGAATGAATGAATCTTTTGATAGTCCCGATGAAACTTATTATAAGCCTTTACCAACAAGATTGGAAGCTGGTACTCAAAATATAGCTGGTGTTATAGGTCTCGCGGAGGCTATTAAATATATTGAAAATATTGGTTATGATAAAATTGGCGAGCAAGAACATTCTTTAAGAAAATATTTAATAGATAAATTAATTCATATTCCGTATATTGATGTTATAAATATTGAAAGTGATAGTGGAATTGTAGCTTTTAATGTAGATAAAGTATTTAGTCAGGATGTTGCTTACTATTTAAATAAATATAATATTTGTGTTAGAGCAGGTAATCATTGTGCTAAAATATTGAAATCTAGTGTAGGTGTTACAAATACGGTTAGAGTTAGTTTGTATTTTTATAATACATTTGAGGAAATAGACAATTTAGTAGAACTTTTAAGTGATTATGATAAAATAGTAAAAGAGATGATATAAATGGATCAAGAAACAAAAAGAGAAATTATTATGGAAAACTATATGCACCCAACAAATAGAAAAAGAAGTGATGAAGAATCTTATAAAAAAACAAACACAGCTAATTCTTCTTGCATAGATAATATAGATATTTATGTGAAATTTAAAGATGATAGAATCGAAGATATTACATTTGAAGGAGAAGCTTGTGCGATATCTATATCAGCTACTTCAATTATGATTAATAATTTAATAGGCAAAACCAAAAATGAAGCGCTAAAATATATAAAAGAATTTTATAATATGACTGATGGAAATGATTTTAATGCTGAAGTTTTAAATGAAGCTATAGTATATAATGATATATATAAACAAGGGAATAGAAAAACGTGTGCAACTCTACCATTTAGAGGCATAGAGAAAGCTATTTTAGAAAGTATGAAGTAGTTTTCTCTTTTTATTTATTTTAAAAGTACAAAAATATTAAAGGCTCAATCATTACGAAAAATATAATATACTTTAACTATCTTAAATAAATGGAATATAAAATACTTGTTTAAATAATTAAATTGTGATATATTATAAGAGCAAAGCTTAAAAGAGATAAGTATTATATAATTTTTTTGCAGAGAGTTTATGGTTGGTGAAAATAAACTAAAAATATATAAGAAATCTACTCTTTAGTGGAACTAATTATTCCCGTTTCATTCGCGTTAAGAATTAGAGTAATATAAAGGATGGTACCGCAGAATTTGCTCCTTGCAAGTTTTGTGGTTTTATTTTTAGGAGGAATTATATGGATAGTTATCTAAATGTAGCTAAAATTATTCATTTACAAGGATTAGATGAGTTAGCAAAAGCTAATATGCTAACTTTAATAGTTTTTAAGGATAAAAAAGATAAGGCTGGAGATCCTTATATAAGACATTTAAATAATGTCTCGGAAAGTTTTAAGGATGATAAAGGTAAGTGTGTGGCTTTACTTCATGATATTATTGAAGATACAAGTTTTACTTTTGATGATTTAATTGCTTTGGGTTTTAGCAAAGATATAATTTCGACATTACAGCTTTTAACTAACGACTTAGGAGATTATGATAAATATATTGATAGATTAATTAAAAGTAATAATATACTTGCTAAAAAAGTAAAAATAGCTGATTTACTGGATAATATGAATTTGAATAGATTTGAAGAATTAGATAAAACTAATTTTGACAGAATTAGAAATAAGTATATTAAAGCTTATATAAAATTAATTGAAGATTTAGAAAGAAGGATTTTAAAATGATAGATATTAAATTAATTAGAGAAAACAAAGAATTAGTAAAGGAAAATATTAAAAAGAAATTTCAAGATGATAAACTTTCTTTAGTAGATGAAGTTTATGATCTTGATATAAAATTTAGAGAAGCAAAAGCTGAAGCGGATAATATTAGAGCTGATAAAAATAAAAAAAGTAATGAAATTGGTTCTTTAATGCGCGATAAAAAAATTGAAGAAGCAAATGCTCTTAAAGTAGAAATAGCTAATATGGATACTAAAATTGCAGAACTAGAAGTTTTAGAAGAAACTTTAAGTGAAGAAATAAAGAAGAAAATGATGGTTATTCCACAAATTATTGACGATAGTGTGCCTATTGGTAAAGACGATAATGAAAATGTAGAAATAGAAAAGTTTGGAGATCCTATAGTACCAAATTATGAAATTCCTTATCATGCTGAAATATGTGAAAAATTAAATGGTTTAGATAAAGAAAGTGCTGGTAGAACTAGTGGTAATGGTTTTTATTATTTAATGGGTGATATTGCCAGACTTCATAGTGCAATGCTTAGCTATGCAAGAGATTTTATGATTAATAAAGGTTTTATTTATTGTGTACCGCCTTTTATGATTAGAAGTGATGTTGTAACAGGAGTTATGTCTTTTGCAGAAATGGATGCGATGATGTATAAAATTGAAGGAGAAGATTTATTCTTAATTGGTACTAGTGAGCATTCTATGATAGGTAAATTTAAAGATCAAATTGTTAAGGAAACAGAACTTCCTATAACTTTAACTTCATATTCTCCTTGTTTTAGAAAAGAAGTTGGAGCACATGGCTTAGAAGAACGTGGGCTATATAGAGTTCATCAATTTGAAAAACAAGAAATGGTTGTATTATGTAAGTCAGAAGAGGGAATGGATTGGTATAATAAAATGTGGCAATTTACTGTGGAATTTTTTAGAAGTTTAGATATACCTGTTCGTACTTTAGAATGTTGTAGTGGAGATCTTGCGGATTTAAAAGTTAAATCTTGTGATGTTGAAGCTTGGAGTCCTCGTCAACAAAAATATTTTGAAGTCGGTTCTTGCTCTATACTTGGTGAAGCGCAAGCTAGACGTTTAGGTATTAGAGCTAAAGGTGAAAAAGGAAATTACTACGTTACAACTTTAAACAATACAGTTTTGGCAACACCTCGTGGTTTAATAGCTTTCTTAGAGAACAATTATCAAGAAGATGGTAGTGTTTTGATACCAGAAGCTCTAAGACCTTACATGGGAGGATTAGAAAAAATTTTACCAAAGAAAAACTAAAAGTTTTCTTTTTTTCTTTATTAAGGTATAATTTAAATAGGTGAAAAAAATGGAAGTAATATTAGGTGGGAAACAAATCAATGTAATAGTAAATCATAAAAAAATAAAAAATATTTATTTTCGTTTTGATGATTCAGGAAATTTATGTGTAAATGCTAATAAATGGATAACTAATAAAGAAATATTAAAATTAATTGAGAAAAATTGTAATTCTTTAGAAAAAATGTTGAATAAAGTAGAAAAGAAAAGAGAAAGAGCTAATGAATTTAGATATTTAGGTAATTCATATGAATTGATTTATGATGATATGGCAAATGAAGTAGAATTTAATGATGGTAAAATTATAGCTAGAAATGAAGAAATGATAAATAAATTTTTAAAATTAAAAATAAAAGAAATATTTGTTGATGAAGTAAATAAAATGAAGAATATTATTGATACGCCTGAATTTACTTTAAAGTTTAGAAAAATGAAAACTAGATGGGGTGTGTGCAATTATAAATTATGCACTATAACTTTAAATACGGAATTAATAAGATATTCAAGAGATGAAATTAGATATGTTATCGTGCATGAAATGTGTCATTTTTATCATCATGATCATAGCAAAAACTTTTGGAATATGGTAGAATATTATTATCCTAATTATAAAAATGCAAGAAAGGAATTAAGAGACTAATGAAAATTGAATCATTGCAAAATTCTAAAGTAAAAGAATGGATTAAATTAAAAGAAAAGAAATATCGTGATTTAAATAATTTATTTTTAATTGAAGGGGATCATTTACTTAATGAAGCTATGATAAAAGGTGTTGTGAGAGAAATTATTTCAACAGATAAATTATTTGATTTTGAAGGAATTCCTTTTTATGAAGTTAATGATAGTATTATGAAAAAAATGTCTAATCAAGTTAGTGGAACTAATGTTATATGTGTTTGTGAGAAATTGAGAGAAAGAGAAATAATTGGTAATGTTTGTTTACTTGATAATATTCAGGATCCAGGAAATCTAGGAACAATTATTAGAAGTGCAGTTGCTTTTAATATTGATACAATTATTGTTAGCCCTGATACCGTTGATTTATATAATGATAAAACGATTAGATCAAGTGAGGGTATGCTTTTTCATATTAATGTTATAAAACAGAATTTAGAAGATGCTATTGATTCTTTGAAAAATAAAGATTATAAAATATATGGAACTAATGTGGAAAATGGTTTAGATTTAAAAGAAACTTCATTTGGAAATAAAGGGGCTGTTATTATAGGAAATGAAGGCAATGGTGTAAAAAAAGCTTTACAAGATAAGTGTGATAGCTTAATATATATACCAATATCTAGTACTTGTGAATCTTTAAATGCAGGTATAGCCGCTAGTATAATATTTTATGAAATGAATTAGGTGGGATTTTATGGAAAGATTAAATTTAAGTAAAGAAGAAGTAGTCTCTTGTTTAAAAGATTTTTTAGAGAATTTTTATGATTCAGAGTTTGAGGATGTTATATTAAATAATGACGAGAAAAAAAGATCTGTTTTATTATCTTATTATATTATTTATCATGGAATGAGACAAAGAGTGTTTTTGCCTTTAGAAATTGGTAATTTTACAATGTTGTTAAAGCATGCAGTAGAACGAAAAAAAGGTTTTTTGGGTACAAATGTGGTAGTGTTGCCAGGTGAAGAATTAAAATGCAGGGATTAACTATAGTCGTAGGAGAAAACGTTAATGGATTTTGTTTATATTGGAAAAATAGTGGGGACTCATGGTATTAAAGGCGAAATTAGAATAATTAGCAATTTTGATAAAAAAGAAAAAATATTTGTTATAGATAAACCTGTATATATTGGAAATGAAAAGCAAAAAGAAATTATAAATAGTTATAGAAAACATAAAAATTATGATATGATAACATTAAAAGGTATTTATGATATAAATGAGGTTTTAAAATATAAAGGTCAAAAGATTTATGCACTTAGAAGTGATTTAGATATAGAAAATGATTATGTTTTAGACGATTTGCTTGGTATGAAAATAGTATCTAATAATGAAGAATATGGAATAGTTGAAGATATCTTCGATAATAATGGAAATACATTATTAAAAATTTTATTTGATAAAAATTATTATATACCTTATAATAAAAGATATATAAAAAGTGTTGATTTGAAAAATAAATCAATAGAAGTTGATAGTGTTAAGGATTTGATTTTATGAGATTTGATATTTTAACTCTTTTTCCCGATATTATTAATGCTTATATTAAAGAAAGCATCATTAAAAGAGCTATAGAAAAGAATATATTAGATGTTAATGTGGTTAATATTAGAGATTTTACTCCTTATAAAAATGGACAAGTTGATGATACTCCTTATGGTGGTGGAGCAGGGATGGTTTTAATGTGTGAGCCGGTTGTAAGAGCGATAGAATCAGTTAGAACTGACAGCTCGAAAGTTTATCTTTTGACTCCTCAAGGAAAAAAATTTAATAACCAGTTGGCAAGTTCCATAATAAATGACACTAAACATGTAATTTTAGTATGTGGGCATTATGAAGGCTTTGATGAGAGAATTTATAATTTTGTAGATGGAGAAATAAGTATTGGAGATTATGTTTTAACTGGGGGAGAACTTCCTTCTTTGGTGATAATGGATACTATATCTCGATTTATACCTGGGGTTATTTTAGAGGATTCATTTACTAATGACTCTTTTAATGATAATCTTTTAGACTATCCTAACTATACTAAACCTAGAGATTTTAGGGGATATTTAGTGCCTGATGTATTATTAAGCGGAGATCATAAGAAAATAAAGGAATATCGAACTAGTGAAAAACTTAGAATTACAAAAGAAAAAAGACCAGATTTATTAAAGTAGGTGAAATTATGAAAAGCTTTGTTATTCATGAAATAAAGAAAAAATTAAAATTGTCAGATGTTATTTCTTTAGATGGAGGATTTAAATATGTTTTAAAATCTTCTAATTTAGGTGTAAAAGAAATAATTATTTTGGATCCTCATATTATTGATCAATTAATATTGACTAACTTTAATCGTCGCTATAAGAAGATTTTAGAATATTATATTGCAACTTTACAAAATGAAGATAGTGATAGTAGTGAGGGTAATTTTATGATCTCTTTAGATGAAATAGCAAGACTTAGAAGCATCCTTATTAAAAAATATAGTTTAATAGTAAGTAGAAAAATTGAAGAAAAAATGTTAAAAAAGTTAAAAATCTTAGAAAACGAAATAAGAATGAAAGTTATTGATATTAAACTTATAAAAGAAAGAGAATGCGTACATACTATAAGTGAGCCTGATATTGGAAAAAGTAGGTAATTTCTACTTGAAAAAAATTATAAAATAGGTTATAATTAATGACAGCTGGTTGATATGACTCCGTAGCTCAGCTGGATAGAGCAATCGCCTTCTAAGCGATCGGTCGCGTGTTCGAATCACGCCGGAGTCACCATTTTAGTTATAAAGTCTTTTAAGACTTTTTTCTTTTTTAAAATAAATATGTAAAGCCTTATTATAGAAATAGACTTTATTATTAGATAATGATATAATAATTTATATAATAGAGGAGGCTAATTATGAAAAAAGAAGAATGCAATACTGGAAAGTGTAATAATAGTAAGAAAAAGAAATTTGCTATAGGTGCTGTAATAGCTGGCGCTGCAACTTTAATTGGAATAGGCGCTATTATTAAAAATAAAAAAGCTAAAAAAGATAAACAAGCAAAATAATGCTTGTTTTAATTTCCTTTAAATGTACTAATAACTTTTCCATCAACTAAGAAGTTTACTTCTTCTACATGTAGTGAATCTTTTAAAGATAATGAAATAGAGTATTTTACTTCTTCTAATATATTGTTATTATTAAAATCAGAGAATATTTCATTGTTGAAAGTTAAGTTAATAGTGTTTTCTAAAGTTTCATAATTTAATAGTTTTACTGAAGATGCTAAATAACTTAAAAGATTTGTTTCATAAGTGGGGGAACTTTTTAATTCTTCAATAATTATTTCAATTTTATTATTTTGATTATTATCTATTTTAGTAACAGGGATATAATATACTAAATCTTCTTCTTTTCCAATATAATAAATTGTTGTTTTAGATATATTTTTAATATTTGTTAAATCATATATTTTATTTATACCAAAATCTCTTGTTAATGTGTTTGGCAGTTTTATATTTGTTTGTGGTAAGTATTCTAGTTTTTTTTCTTCAATAAAAATCATTATCTCTTTGATATTCTTATTTTCAGTTAATGTGTAAATTATACTTTCAATAAGCTTTTCTTCTTGATCCTTGTTAACATTTAGAAATTCTTTAGAAAAATTAATTTTTAATAGGTTGTTTTCTAATGATAAAGATAAAATTTTAGTGTTTTTAGGAATTATAGGATTAAAATTTTTAGGCAAATTTTCATTGTTTTCACTATCGATGGTTAAACTTGAAATGAGATATTTGATTTGATTTATTTCATCTTTATCGCTAGATACTATAGAGGTTCTGATAAGATAATTTTCTTTATTTAATAAATATATAGGAGTTTTATTAATATCTATATAATTAGTGTTTTGTTTGATATTGTATAAAGTGTTATTGTTAGGAAAAAAATATAAAATACTTGCAATTATTAAAGCTAGAGTAGCAGTTAGTATTCTTCTTAATGCGCTTTTTTTAAGCATAATATCACCTTAATAAATTAATATGTTTTAAAAAAATATTTTAGAATTAAAAAATCTCCATTTGGAGATTTATTTAAAACGAAATTTCACCTAACTTTAATAATTCTACTACGGCATTAGCACGTCCTTTTACTTCTAATTTTTGCATAGTATTTGATATGTGATTTCGTACAGTTTTTTCACTTATTTTTATTTTTTTTGATATTTCTTTTGTAGATAAGCCTTGAACTAAAAGTGTGAATATTTCATGTTCTCTTTTGGTTAAAATGCTTCTTTTCACGTGTATCTTTCCTTTCTGTTTTAATACCATTCTAATGTATTTTATGAGATACACATGATTTTTGTTAAATTTTAACTACCAAATTTAACAGTTATGTATTTGGTTTCATTAAAAAGTTCTTGGACACTTCTAATGATATTATTAGCTAATTTGGTATCATGCTTAGAAGATGCAATGGTTATTTTAATGTTATTTTCTTCAATACTTACAAATGAATCTAATTTATAAGTGTCTTTTATTTTCTTTACTATTGTTTCTTTTGTACTTTCTTTTTTGTTTATTTCTTGTAATTCGTCGTAAGCGTGATTTTTTTCTTCTAAGCTAGAACTATTATTTAATAATACGTTTTGTAATTCTTCAATTTTTGATACTAATGCTTCTTCATCTGCTACTTTTAAAGCAACTAAAGTCTCATTTTCACTTATGACAACTTCAGTGCCATTATTATTTGTATTGTTTACATTTAATGTTGATAGTGTATCCTCAGACATAGTTAAATAATAAATACTTAATACCATGATGAGAGAAAACAGGGTTATAAACCAAAGATTTTGTTTGTTTATCATTAAATTTATCCTCTTCTTTCTAATTAATAATATGATACCATTAAATTAAATATGTTAAAATTGTAGTTATTTGAGATACTTTTTGATATAATTAAATAGAGGTATATTATGGAAATTTTAGTTTATGGTTTTTTAATTTTTTTCTTTTCTTCGTTTGTAGGCTATTTTTTGGAAGTCTTTTGGGTGTTTCTAGGCTCAAAAAGGTTAGTTAATAGAGGCTTTTTGTGTGGACCTATAATTCCTATATATGGAGTGGGAGCTATTCTGATTTTAATTTGTCTTTTTAGATATTATAGTGATCCAATAGTGGTATTTGTATTTGGTTTAATTATTACTAGTGCCTTGGAATATTTTGTATCGTTTTTAATGGAAAAAGTATTTCATAACAAATGGTGGGATTATAGTAGCATTCCTTATAATTTAAATGGTAGAATATGTCTTAGAAACTCTTTTGCTTTTGGTATTATGTCTTTAGTTGTTGTTTATTTAGTCGCACCATTATTTGCAATGTTGTTTGGCTTACTTAGTTTTAAAACTTGGTCTATAATTGCAATTGTTTTATTTGTTTTAGTAATGCTTGATACAATTTATTCTATTTATGTTGCTTATAATTTACGTAATAGAATTATTATTGTTGAAGAACTTAAAAATGAAAAAATATCAAAGATTCCAATAATTTTTGATAAAAAACTAAAAGAATTAACGGAAGGTATTAAAGGTTTTCCTAATCGTTTATTAAAAGCATTTCCTGATTTAGAAAAACAGTATCATAATAGTTTTGAAAAAATGAAACAATATAGATTACAAGAGAAAGAAAAAAGAAAAGCTTTTAAAGAAAAATTAAAGAATAAATATAAGAAATAAGAATGTTTTGGTTTTTAAAGATAAAAGTTTGGGCTTTTATCTTTTTCTGTTTTACGATATAATAAAAGAGGTGTTTTTATGAATGCAAAAAATATAAGAAATTTTTCAATTATAGCGCATATTGATCATGGTAAGAGTACTCTGGCTGATCGTATTTTGGAATGCACTAATGCTCTTGAGGCAAGAGAAATGAAAGCTCAAACTTTAGACAGTATGGATCTTGAAAGAGAAAGAGGTATTACCATAAAACTTAATGCTGTAGAACTTCATACTAAGTATAATGGTGAAGAATATGTTCTTAATTTGATAGATACGCCAGGACATGTCGATTTTTCATATGAAGTATCAAGAAGTTTGGCTGCTTGTGATGGCGCTATTCTTGTTGTAGATGCAGCTCAAGGGATAGAAGCTCAAACTATTGCGAATTTATATTTAGCAATGAATAATGATTTAACTATTATTCCAGTTATAAATAAAATTGATTTGCCTAATGCTAATGTGCCTAAAGTAACAGAAGAACTTAAACGCGTGTTTGGTTTTAAAGAAGAAGAAATAGTTTTATGTAGTGGAAAAACTGGAGAAGGTGTTTCTCAACTTATTGAAGAAATAATTAAAAGAGTTCCAGCACCCGTTATTCCAGATACTGATGTGACAAGAGCTTTAATTTTTGATAGTAGATATGATGCATATAAAGGTATTGTTGCTTTAATTAAATTAGAAAGTGGTAAAATAAAACTTAAAGATAGTATTAGAATGATGGCTTCAAATTCAGACTTTGAAGTGGTGGAACTTGGTGTTAGTACACCTAAAGAAGTGAAAAAAGATATATTATGCGCTGGAGAAGTCGGTTATTTATGTGCTAGTATTAAAGATATTTCTAAAGTTCAAGTTGGTGATACAATTACTTTAAGTAATAATCCAGCTAAAGAACCTATAAAAGGATATCAACCAATGAAACCAATGGTCTATTCTGGTTTGTTTCCAATAGAGCCTAATCAATTTGAAACACTTAAAGAAGCCTTAAACAAATTAAAACTTAATGATGCAGCATTGTCTTTTGAAGCAGAAACTTCTGATGCTTTAGGATTTGGTTTTAGAACAGGCTTTTTAGGTTTACTTCATATGGATGTTATTATGACTCGTATAGAAAGAGAATTTAATATTGGTATTATTGCGACAAGCCCAAGTGTTATATATAAAGTTACTTTAAATAGTGGAGAGATATTAGATATTGATTCTCCTAATAAAATGCCAGATAGAACTACTATTTCACATATTGAAGAACCTTTTATTTATACGAATATTATTGTTCCTAGTGATTATATAGGGCCAATAATGGAGCTTTGCCAAGATAAGCGTGGCGTTTATAAATCCATGGAATATATAGATGAGACAAGAGTAAATATTCATTATGAAATTCCTCTATCAGAAATAGTTTATGATTTTTTTGATAAACTTAAAAGTTATACTAAAGGTTATGCTTCTTTTGATTATGAAATATGTGGTTATAGAGAGTCTAATTTGGTTAAAATGGATATTTTACTAAATGGAAGTTTAGTAGATGCATTAAGTGTTATAGTACATAAAGATTTTGCTTATCCTAGAGGAAGAACAATAGTTAAAAAATTAAAAGAACTAATTCCTAGACAGATGTTTGAACTTCCTATTCAAGCGAGTATTGGTTCAAAAGTAATTGCTAGAGAAACTATAAGTGCTATGAAAAAAAATGTTCTTGCAAAATGTTATGGTGGAGATGTATCACGTAAAAGAAAACTTTTAGAAAAACAAAAAGAAGGAAAGAAAAGAATGAAAATGGTTGGTAGTGTTGAAGTTCCTCAAGAAGCCTTTTTAGCTGTTTTAAGTGGTGAGGAATAATATGGATAAAAATTTTATTTGGCAGGTTGGTGAATATATTGCTGATGGACACACTATAAGTGAAGCGGCTTTATTTTTCCAAAAATCTACTAGTAGTATAAAAAAATATTTGGCTAAAATTAGAAATAAAGATAGTGATTTTTATAATGAAATTTTAGCTGAAAAAATTAAATTAGCTCAAGCTAAAATAGAACTTGAGGGTCATAAAAAAGGTGGAAGTCTAGGAAAGAGAACTAGAAATTTGGAATATTGGCAAATAGAAATGTATCTTAAAGCTTTTATATCAAGTGGCTTATCTTTAGAAGCTTTTGCTGATTTATCTTATATTCCTAAGTCCACCTTATATGATAATTTCTGTGCAATTAAAGATCCTGATTTGTATAATAAATTTAGAGATTATATGACCAGGTATCATTCAGGTGATATTTTAGATAAAGGTTATGATCTTGAGGATAATTCATGGAAAAGATAAAATCTGTTTATATTCATATTCCTTTTTGTAATAGTATTTGTTCATATTGCGATTTTTGTAAAGTTCTTTATAATGGTAGTTGGGTAAAACCTTATTTTAAAAAGTTAGAAGAAGAAATTGATAATATTTATATGGGAGAGGTTATTGAGACTTTATATATTGGTGGAGGGACTCCGAGTTCGTTAAATTTGGATGAATTATGCGAATTATTTAAAATAATAAGCAAATTTAAAATAAGTAAAAATATAGAGTTTACTTTTGAATGTAATTTAAATGATTTGATAGAAGAGAAACTTGAATTTTTATATAAAGCAGGAGTTAATAGACTAAGTGTCGGAATTGAATCTTTTAATGAAAGTAAACTTAAATTTATGAATAGAGAAGCTGATTTTAAAGAAGCTAAAGAAAAATTAGATTTGGCTAAAAAAATAGGTTTTAAAAACATTAATGTAGATTTGATGTATGCAATACCAGGAGAAACTAATAAAGATTTAATAAGTGATTTGAAATTGTTTTTGAAATTAGAGCCAGTACATATTAGTACTTATAGTTTAATGATTGAAAAAAATACTTTAGTAGGTCTTAATAAAATTAAGCCAATTGAAGAAGAACGTGATTCGAAAATGTATGAGATTATTTGTAATACATTAAAAAAAGCAGGTTATATCCACTATGAGGTATCTAATTTTTCCAAAGATGGATATCAATCAAAACATAATTTAACTTATTGGAATAATAATGAATATTATGGTTTTGGGTGTGGTGCTAGTGGTTTTGTAGCAGGTGTTCGTTATGAGAATACTAAAAGTTTAACAGAATATTTAAAAGGTAATTTTGTTAGTTCTAAGGCTTTAATGAGTAAAATAGATAATATGGAAAATGAACTTATTTTAGGCTTTAGAAAATTAGATGGAATAAGTTTAGCACAATTTTATGATAAATATAAAGAGAATATGCAAGATATATTTCCAATTAAACCATTAATTAAAAGTGGAGAATTAATTTTTAAAGATGGTAGGGTATTTGTTAATCATGATAAATTTTATGTCATGAATGAGATTTTAATTAAGTTAATCTAGTATATGATTAACTTTTTTGTTTAAAATAATAATGGTGGTAGTAATGCTTGAAGAATTAAAAATTTTAAATGGAGAATTATCAATAAATTTTGATCCTTTAAATTCTAAATATACAGTTTTTTTAAATGAGAATGAAAATAAATTAGATATAGAATATAAATTAAAAAGTGATACAAATGTAACTATTGAAGGTAATTATAATTTAGCAGATGGAAGTATTGTTATAATTAGTGTAACAGATGGAAAAAAAACAATAGATTATTATTTTAACGTATATATAAGTAAAACTGAAGAAGTTAATAAATCGATTGTTAATGGAACTCTATTAGAGGTTGATTCAAAAAAAGAGATTTCAGAATATGCTGGTCCTGGAATTGCTTGCTCATGTTTTCTCTTAATATTATTTCTATTTGCTTTTTTGTTTCATAAGAGAAAAGCTAAATGATTTGTGTAAAGTTTACGTTAATTATTTAAAAATAATTATTTTGCAGATTTTAATGATTTAGGTTAATTTTTTTATAGATTTTGATATTTCTGCTAAACAGATTTTGTATATTTATAATACAGATTTTAATTAATCTGTTTTTTTATTTTATTTTATCTTTTGATATAATGTTTGCGGAAAGGAGGTGTTTTGATGCAAAGTATTTTATATTATTTTAAAAGATATTGTAAGGAAATTTTACTTTATGCTTTATTGCTGATTTCTTTGGGAATGCAAATATTTGTTATTTTAATTAATTATGATAATAAAGATAATGTTATTTCTGATAATCTTGCTTATACGAATTTAGGTGATACTCAAACTAACGAAGTTGTTAAAGAAGAAAAAGAAATTCTGAATAAAAGCGTTTTTGTCGATATAAAAGGAGCAATTAAAAAACCTGGTGTTTATGAAATGAATAGTGATTCTATTGTAAATGATGTGGTAAAAATAGCTGGTGGTTATACAACAAATGCTTATCAAAATGGTATTAATTTAAGCAAAAAGATTAAAGATGAAATGGTTATATATATTTATACCAAATCAGAAATGGCCAAATATTTAGAAAATAACGATAATAATTCTATAATTAAAAATGATTGCAATACCCCAGATTATAATATTTGTGAATGTGTAAATGATAAGTATAGTATTATCGAAGTTGGTTCAAATAATAGAAATGATAGTGACAATTCAGAAATAAAAGTAATTAATATTAATAATGCTGGAGTAAGTGAACTTAGTACTTTAGTTGGAATAGGCGAATCCAAAGCACAAGCTATTATAAAATATAGAGAAGATAACGGAAAATTTACAAAAATTGAAGATATTATGAATGTATCAGGAATAGGAGAAAAAGCTTTTGAAAAGATTAAAGATTTTATTACAATCTAAAATGTTTTTCCTTTTTTCTTTGATTTTTCTTGTGTTTTATGTAGTATTTTTTACAGAAGTAATATCTTACAAATCTGTTTATACGAGTGAAGAAAATATATTTTTAGGAAAGTTAATTGATTATAAAATTGATGGAGATAAATTTAGTTTTACTATAAAAGCTAAAGAGAAGTTACAATGTTCTTATTATTTTAAGAATTTGAAGGATAAAGAAGCATTTTTGAAAAACATTAAGCTAGGACAAACTTTGCGAATTGATGGAACTTTATCTAAACCTAGCAGAAATACTATTCCAAATACTTTTAACTATCAAGATTATTTATATAGTAAGAAAATATACTACCTTTTAAATGCTCAGAAAATAACCATTTTAAATAATAAAATATCAATAAATTATAGAATTAAAAATTTTTTTATTTCGAGAGTAAATAGTTTTTGTGAGACAAATTCTTATATGTATGCTTTTATTTTAGGGGATAATGGGTTTATCGATAATGATGTTTATAATGACTTCCAAAAAAATGGTGTTACACATTTATTTGCAGTTTCAGGTATGCATACTGGGTTATTTGTGATTGTTATAAATAACTTTTTAAAGAAATTACATCTAAAAGATAATAGTATTTCTTATTTCATAATTTGTTTTTTTATATTTTATTTATTTTTAGTGGGTTTTAGTGCTTCAGTTGTACGAGCCACATCTTTTTATGCACTTTTATTTTTTAATAAAAGATTTAATTGGAGTTTTAAAAGTATAAAACTGTTTTATTTTTTATTTTTGCTGTTATTAATTATAAATCCTTTTTATATAAAAGATGTTGGTTTTATTTATTCTTTTTTAACATCTTTTGGTTTAATGACTTTCAGTAAAAAGATAACTGGTAATTATTTAATGAAATTATTTAAAACTAGTGCAATAGCTTTTATGTTTAGTTTGCCTGTAACTTTATATTTTAATTATGAATTTAATTTACTTACTATTTTAAATAATTTATTAATTGTGCCAATAGTTAGTTTGTTTTTGTTTCCATTTAGTTTAATTACTTTTATCTTTCCTTTTTTAGAAAGCGTTTTAAAAGTTGGTTTTGTTATATTGGAGGGTATTAATTCTATATTAAGCTTTATATCAATAAATATAATTATTGGTAAAGTTTCTCTCGCTTTTTTAATATTTTACTATATATTTGTTTTTTTTAGCCATAAGAAGAGAAGATATTATTTATTAATAGTCTTACTACTTTTAGGAGCTAAATTTAAAGTTTATTTAGATTCTAATAATTATGTTTATTACTTAGATGTAGGACAGGGAGACGCAACATTTATTGTGTCAGAACATCGAAAAGATTTAGTTTTGATTGATAGTGGAGGTAAAATGGAGTATCAAAAAGAATCTTGGCAAGTAAGAAATTCGATGTTTAATTTGGCAGATACTCTTACTCAATTTATGAAAAGCTTGGGTATATCAAAAATTGATTTATTTATTGCTACGCATGGGGATAAAGACCATATTGGATATGCGATAGATTTATTTAAAGAAATTAAGGTTGATAAAATAATGGTAAACAATAATAAACTGAATAATGACGAAAAGAAGTTATTAAATATGGGTGATAAACAGATTAAAAATGCTTTTAAAGGAGAAAATGTTTATATAAAAAATTTAAATAATGCTGTTGATTCTGATGAAAATGATAGCTCGTTGGTTTTGCATACTATCATTGGTAAAATGAATTTTTTAATAATGGGTGATGCTCCTAAAAGTATTGAACGTGATATTATTAAAAAATATAATAATTTAAAAATAGATGTTTTAAAAGTGGGGCATCATGGATCAAATACTAGTAGTGATGAAGAATTTTTAAAGAAGATTAATCCTAAATTAGCAATTATTTCTGCGGGAAGAAATAATAGATATAATCATCCGTCATTTGAAACGATTGAAACGTTAGAAAAATTACGTATTAAATACTATAATACTCAAAATAGTGGAACTATAATATTTCAATTTAATGCAAAATTAAATAATTTAGCTTTTTACAAACCATAATTATTTGGAATTTTGGAAATTATAGTTGTTTTTATGTCTTTTGCAATAAAATAATAAATAGATGAAATAAGCTAGATTTAGTATTGGTTATTTGATACAATAAGAAGGTGGTTAGTATGAAAATAAATTTAATTAGTGGAGAAAGCTATTTACTTGTTAATGAAAAGATTAATGATATAGTAGGATTAAGTAAGAATGTTACAACTTTTGATTTGTCTCAAAGTACTTTAGAAGATGTCTTGATTGAAGCAGGTTATGTTTCAATGTTTGAAGAGGAAAAATATATTGTAATAAAAAATGCTAATTTTTTTGGAACAGATAAAATTAAAGATAGTGATACAGATATTTTGCTTAATTATTTTGAACATCCTAGTGATAATACAACCTTAATATTTATTTGTAGTACTAAACTTGATTTAAGAAAAAAAATAACCAAGATAGTTAAAGATAAATTTAATTTGATAAATATTCCTAATCTTAAATATTATGAAATAGAAAATAGAGCTATGGAGACTTTTAAAAAAAATGGTTTTAAAATAGAAACGGATACTGTTAAGTATTTAGTTCAAAATAGTCTTAATAATTTTGATTTGACGATGAATGAAGTTGAAAAAATTATGTTGTTTTATAATGAACCTGGTTATGTAAAATATGAAGATGCTGTTAATATAGCGGCTAAATCAATAAATACTAATAATTTTTTATTTGTAGACGCAGTGGTTGAAGGTGATTTAGAAAAGAGCTTGGAACTATTAAATGATTTGAAAATTATGAAAGTTGAGCCCACAATAATTTTATCTTTATTAGCGAGAGATTTTAGAATAATGTTACAAATTAAAACTTTACAAAACGAAGAGAAAAGAGAATATGAAATATTATCAGAACTAGGTCTGCAAGATTGGCAATTAAATAAATATTTGAATAAAATATTTCCTTTTAAAATTAAAGAGCTAGAAAGTATTTTAATTAAAATTGCTGATATAGACCTTAGTATTAAAACTGGAAAAGTGGACAAATATACTGCTTTAGAATTATTTATTTTAGATGTTTGTGAGTAATTATATTATAAACTTGTCTTTAGTCTTTTATTCGCTACTTTTTAATATAATTTTATTGGTGATGTATTTTGTTTAATTTGGAAGATGCTTATAAAGCTGCGAGAATTTTAAATGTGAATTTTAATGATTTTACGCCCGAAGAATTTTTAGATGGAATAAATATCGAGCTAGAACATGGAACTGTTGATCCTAAAACTAATGTAACTAATGATAATTTGATTATTACTGCTAAAATAGCTTTGGCTCATTTAAATGAGTATTCTAATTATTATAATCCATATTATGGCTTAAGAGCTTTTGAAAGATTTTTAGAGTATAAATTAAAAGACTGAATTTTATTCAGTCTTTTTTCTTTCTCTAATTATATTTTGGCTTCTATCCTGAAAAAAATGTGGTAAATAAGATAGATTTATATATAATTCTTTTAATAATTGATTAATTGCGTTTGCTTTGTTTTTTAATTCATTTTGATCTATATTGTCACTACTTATATTTGACTCTGGTAAAGCTATTTGAAATGGTTCTTCTAATTGAAAACTTATTTCAAAGGCATCTTCTGAATTAAAATACGAGTTTCCGAATGAAAGTCTAATTCTATTTAGAAAGTTTAGTATTTCTCCGTTTATATTTGATACTAATACTGTGCTGCCATTTCCTACTATAACTTTATTTTTTAATTCTTCATAACAGTTTAAAAAACTAATATGTTTTTCTATTAATGATAAATAAGCTTCTGCGGTATCTTGGCTTAATTGAATTTCTTTTTCTGATTTATTATTCCATTTTATCTCATTAGTAACTAAACATTTAATGCTTCCGTCATTATATTTAACTATTTCTAAATAACACCAAGGTTTATCTGAAATCTCGCTATTTGGCTTATTTATAATTAAATATAGAATTGCTACATTATCTTGCGAATAACTATGGTAATATTCTACTTTTTGACCTAAGAAGTCAAGTGAAGGCAAACTTTTAAAATCAATGCTGAATTTTTGATATGCATCATTAAACTCGGATAATAGTTCTATAAGACTTATACTTTCGGTGTAGTCTACATCTTTGTTTATTTCCTTTTCATAGCAAAATTCTGTTGGGTCAGTAATTGTTCCTGTCATAACAAGATTCATTTTGTAAATAAATTCTGATAATTTCATTTTATTTTTCCTCTTTTCTAAAACTATTTTATTCTATAAAAGTTGATAAGTAAAATATATTTATGTTATAATCTTTATAAGGAGTGCTTATAATGAATATAGATTTAGAATTGTATAGAGTATTTTATGTTGTAGCTAAGAATAAACATATGACTAAAGCTAGTCAAGAATTAAATATTTCTCAACCTGCTATAAGTCAAACAATAAGAAAATTAGAAGAACAAATCGGGGGAGCGCTTTTTTTGAGAAGTAACAAAGGTATGACTTTAACTGAAGAAGGGGAAATGCTTTTTAATTATGTAAGTAGGGCTTTGGAAATTATAAATAGTGCTGAAATAGAATTTACTTCTTATAAAAATTTAAGTAAGGGGAAACTCAATATTGGTGCTTCAACAACGCTTACTAAATTATTTTTATTAGATAGAATAGAAATTTTTCTTAATAAATTTCCAGGAGTGGAAATTAATATTATTAACGGTCTAACTAGTGATTTATTGTTAGATTTGCAAAACAGTAAGTTGGATTTAGTTATTTTTAATGAAAGCTCTTTGATAGATCCAAGCTTGAATTTAAAAACCATTGGAAGTATTAAACATGGTTTTGTTTATAATCCTAATTATTTTGAAGATAAAATATTGAATTTTAATAATTTAAATGAATATCCACTCATATTACAAAAAAGTTCTTCTAACACGAGAAAATTTTTGGATAATTTAGCTTTAAAAAATAATGTTATTTTGCATCCTAATATGGAAGTAGTTAGTCAAGAATTAATTACTGAATTTGTTAATAAGGGATTAGGAGTTGGCTTTGTAATGATTGATTTAGCTAAAAGAAATTATCCTTACTTAAAAGAGCTTAATATAAATAAAGAAATTCCTAGTGTTGATATATATTTGGCTACTAATAAGCATTTGACTTTTGCTTGTATAGAATTTCTTAAACTGTTTAATGAAAAAAACTGATTTAATTTTTTAAACCAGCTTTTATTTTGTCTTTGTTTTTAAAATTTAATTTTGCAATATCTTTTAATTTATTAAATCCATATTCTTTAGCTATTTTTATTCCAACTTCATCAACATTAGGACCAGCACCTTTTGGAATTTCCATATTCATTTCTTCACTTAATTTTTTCATTTCTCCTAGAAATATATAACGGGATATTATTGATGCTGCAGCGACTGATAAACATTGATCTTCTGCTTTAGTCATAAAAGTTATGTCAGTTACTTTTTCGCTAGCATCTTTGATATGTTCGTAATATTTTTTAGGGTAAACAAATTGGTCTACAACAATTTTATCATAATCAAAGTTTTTATTTTTAATAGTACATAAAACTTTATTGTGAAGAATTGCTTTTATTTTATTCATGTTTAAATCTTCACTCCAATTTTTGTTGTATGAAGTGTTTGTTAAAATAAATGTAGAATAAGGAATTTTTTTTATGATATCTGGTGCTATTTTTTTGATTTTATCATCGGTTATTTTTTTAGAATCTCTAACACCTAAATCTATTAAAAAATCAATATTTTCTTTAGATACATAAGTTGCCGTAACAACAATGGGACCAAAGAAATCTCCTGTTCCGACTTCGTCTGATCCTATAGAGCTTGTATTAATAAATGTTTTTTTAGGTTCTAATTTATCATCTTTTTTACTTTTTTCTTTACCATTTGTATCAATTAAACGATTATTTTTAATTCTTTCTTGTTCTATCCAATAGCTTGCTTCTATATCAGCACCAATCCCTTGAAACATTACTTTACCAGATTCATAAAGAGTTGTTACACAATCAAAATCTTTGACTTGTAAAATAGAATAAGGTGGGGGATTGAGAACGCTTCTGTCTTGATAAAAATCTATCATTAAAGGTTTTATATTATCACTTACTTTAAATACTATAGTCATTTTGACACCTCTTGTATTAATAATAACATATATTGCTTTATTTTTCAAAAACTTTAGTATATAATAATAGTAGGAGATGATTAATTTGACAATAGTAGACTCAATTTTAATTTTGTTTTTACTACTTGGGGCGGTATTAGGTTTTAAAAAAGGCGCTATAAAAAGTTTAGTTGCTTTAATTGGAACAGTAGTGGTTGTAGTAGTTGCATATTACTTAAAAAATCCAGTTGCAGAACTGTTGCTTGATTATTGTCCTTTTCTGAAATTTGGTGGAGCTTGGACAGGACTAGTAACGCTTAATATTTTATTGTATGAAGCAATAGCATATCTTTTAGTGTTTGTTGTGTTATCAAGTATACTGTCACTTTTAATTAAAGTATCAGGTATTTTAGAAACTATTCTTAAAATGACTATTATTCTTGGTATACCTTCAAAAATTATAGGAGCAGTTTTAGGATTTTTGGAAGCATTAGTGTTTAGTTTTATTGTTTTATTTGTTTTATTGCAATTTAATGCAACAAGTAAAATGGTTAGTGATAGTACTCTTGCTAGAAGTATTATTGATAAAACACCAATTATTGGGCATATGGTTAATGATACTTATAAAGCAATACAAGATATTAATAAATTACAAGATAAGTATAAAAATGATAGTAATAAAGATGCTTACAATGCAGAAATATTAACAATAATGCTTAAATATGAAGTTGTAACACCTGAGGTAACACAAAAATTAATTAATAATAAAAAATTAGACTTTGCAGGAGCGCAAAGTGTATTAAATAGTTATAAGGAGGATTAGAAAATGGTTAAACATTTAGAAAATGAAAATTTTAAAGAAGTTATAAGTAATGGGGTTTGGATAGTTGATTTTTATGCGGATTGGTGTGGGCCATGTAAAATGTTAGGGCCAGTGCTTGAAGAACTTGATGACAATGTGTTAAAAATAAATGTTGATAGTCATGAAGACTTAGCACGTGAATTTGGAGTAATGAGTATTCCGACAATTTGTTTCTTTAAAGATGGAAATTTAGTTAATAAAGTAGTTGGTTTTAGAAGTAAAGATGAAATTGAGACTATTGTAAAAGGTTTATAATGGAATATTTAGATGTATATAATGAAAATCATGAAATGATAGGTACTTATCCTAGAGATGAAGTACATGAAAAAGGAATGTGGCATAATACTATTCATTGTTGGTTATATGATAATGATGGTAACGTTTATTTTCAAGTAAGAAGTGATGATAATAAACTTTATACAACAGCTTCTGGCCATGTTCAAGCTGGAGAAAGCTTAAAAGAGGCTTTTGGCCGTGAAGTTATGGAGGAAATTGGCGTAAAAGTAGATTTTCTAGAGGCAGAATTAGTTAGAATAAATCATTGGAAAATGGATAAAGAGAAAAATGGAAAAATAACTAAAGATCGAGCTTTCTCTCATATTTATATTTTAAATATTAAAAGTGAGCCTAAAGAATTTAATTTTTCAGATGGAGAAGTTAATGGTATTGTTAAATTAAATTGTGAAGAAGTGTTAAAATTATTTAAAGATGAGATTGATGAAATATCAGGAATATTTATAGATAAAGAAAATGCTCATATCAACAAAACTTTTAATATTGATGACTTTCTTCTGTGGAATGGTGAAATTGCTATGAAGAAATATGGCTATATAATAGAAGAAATAAAGAGAAAATAAATTCTCTTTTTTTGTTTATACTAAAAATAGTGATATTTATGAAGAAAAACTATATACTTAGAAATGATTTGGCAATTCAAAATAAAAAATATAAAAAAATTAATAAATATTTAATAAATAATATTGAAGTAGAGCAATATGGTTATAAAGATTTTTCTTTTGCAGATATTATTTTTAATAATTTAGAATCTAATTCAAATAAAAATGATTTAAAACAAGCTTTAAAGAAAGAAATTAAATATTTTTTAAAGAAATATAATTTAAATAATAAAACTTCTTGTTTAGTTGTAGGTTTAGGAAATAAAAATGTTATTAGTGATGCTCTTGGAACTCAAGTTTGTAATAATATAGTTGCAACAGGTTATTTCGGTTTTTTAAATATAAATAATTATAGAGATGTGTATGTTTATATTCCAGGAACTACTAAAGAAAGTGGCATGGAAGCTTTTAAAGGAGTTAATGCTTTAGTTAAAGAGTTAAAACCTGATTTTTTAATAATCGTTGACTCTTTAGTATGTAGCCATATTCGGTATCTTAATTCTGTTATTCAAGTAACTGATATGGGAATAACTCCTGGAAGTGGACTTGCTAATTATAATGAAGAAATAAGTCTAAATACACTTGGAGTTCCAACGTTTGTAGTAGGTGTTGCTACTGCAACTTTTGCCTCAACTATTATTAGAGATGTTATGAATGTTAAAAAAAGCCATATTTCTTTTAAAGATGGATATGACTTTTTAGTTGTTTCTCATAATATTGATATTCTTATTAAAAATTTAAGCAAAGTAATAAGTGAGTCTATTAATGAAGTATTAAATAATTTTAAAACTTTTTAACGTTTTGTAATATTTATACCTGTATAATAATGCTTTAATATATTTTGATAAGTCATTCCAGTTTTGGCATATTCATGAGCACCATATTGACTCATACCAACTCCGTGACCATATCCTCTAGTTGTAATAGATATATTGTTTTCATAAAGGTTTAATTCAAAATCAGTACTTCTTAAACCTAATTTAGTTCTAAATTCAACACCACCATATACATGATTATCAATTATTATTTTATCTACACGATTAGAACCATTTTTTTCTACTTTTATAGTTGATAGGCTTGTTACAGGAATTCCTAATTTATTACTTATATTTTCATAAGTCATAGAGATAGTTTTTAAATAACTAGAAACGTTTTTATCAACAGGACTTGCGACAGATTGTAAGTAGGGGAAAGAACCAAATACTGCTGTAGAATCTTCTGTAAAACCATTACTGGTTGAATGGTAATAAGCATTTATTAAAGAGCCATTATAAGTCATAACTAAACCTTCGGTGGCTAAAACAGCATTTTTAACTTTATTATAATATGTATTATAGCTTTGACCCCATTTGTTTTTTAATTGATTGTTATCTTGATAGGCTTGGGTTGAGACTGTGTCGGTTAAAGTTTTGCCACTTTCAATTGTTTTAAGAGCATAGGTTCTTGCTGCTATAGCTTGAGCTTTTAGGGCTTCACTATGAAATGAGGCTGGCATTTCAGCGCTTACGACACCTATTAAGTAATCTTCAAGTTCTAATGTTAGAATTGTACCATTGCTTCTTTTTATTGTAACTGGGTTTTTATAAGTTACAGGTTTAGATATTTCTTCCTTTTTAGGAGGTTCAGTTGGTTTTGTGGGTTCAGTCTTATTAGGTGTATTATTAGAAGATGGCGTAGGATTTTTTGGTGGGGTAGTGTTTGGCTTACTTACAGAAGGCTTATTTGCAGGTGTATTACTACTAGAGGGTTTATTTGAAGAACTTATATTATCTTTCTTATCTGATACATTTTGTTCATTCTTGTTTGTTTCTACTATTTCTTCTTTGATATCTTCTTTACCAATATTAATATTTTCTTTTACACTTGTAATGCTAGTTGTATATGTGTAACTAGGAGAGTTATTATTTTTTAAAAGAGGAGTTGTGTATAAAAGAGTACCGATTAGGAGAGAACCGGCCATAAGAATTATTTTTTGACCTTTAAATTTTATTTTTTTATCTTTAATATAATCATCTACTTCTTTATTAATTGTAGTTTTAATACTTTTACTTAATTTAGCAAATTCAGTATTCATATCTAAATAGATTATAAGTACTTCTTCATTTTGGTATCTTTTTATTTCATAGTTATTAAACATATTTTATCACCATTTATAGTGTGGCTAAAAAATTAATTTTTATCATTAAAAAAAGACACTAAGGTATCTATTTTTTGTTTTTTAAAGCTATTTTATTTAATGTTTTTTGTTTTAAAATTATACTTCCGCTTAAAAATATTGTAGAAGCAATAAATAGGGTAGTAGCTATGGTAATGTTTAATATTTTGCTTTCTTTTCCTATGAATGCATCTAAATATAAAACTATTGATGTAATATATCCAATTATAGCATATATGACTAGTCTTAGTAATCTTATTTTAAGTTCTGAATTTTTGTATTCATTTCTATATATTTCTTTTATTTTTGATTTTTCTTCTTTATTTAGAGTATTATAATACTTTTTCATTTAAACACCTCATATGTATTTTAACATGTAAGCATATAATTTAATAGGGGATTTTGGCATTATTATGTAGTTTTTACTTAAAATTTTAAAAAAATAAAATTTTGCTATTGCCTTTTATTAATTTTATGTTATAATTAAATAGCAATTTGTGAGATGTCTCCTTAGCTCAGCTGGTAGAGCAACTGACTCTTAATCAGTGGGTCTAGGGTTCGAATCCCTAAGGGGACACCATTGATTTGTTTCGGGATTGTAGCTCAGCTGGTTAGAGCGCACGCCTGATAAGCGTGAGGTCGGAGGTTCAAGTCCCCCCAGTCCCACCATTTTATGGCCAGTTGGTGAAGCGGCTTAACACACTGCCCTTTCACGGCAGCATTCACGGGTTCGAATCCCGTACTGGTCACCAAAATTTGTATTTAAACTCGAGAATAAACTCGAGTTTTTTTCTTTAATAAAAAAGCTTACTTTTCAATAAAGTAAGCATAATATTCATCAAATGTTATGTTATTGTCGTGAATGTAAGTTGCTGCTTCAATGCCAACGTAGCGATAGTGCCAGGCTTCTTCTTTAAATCCAGTTATATTCTCTTTGCCTTCTTGATATCTTTCAATAAAACCAAATCTATAAGAATTGTTTTGAAGCCATATATGAGCTGGAGAGTTTTTGAAATTTGAAGTTGTTGTGTTATCTTTACTAAAAATATCTAATGACAAACCGGTTTGATGTTCAGAATGTCCTGGGCGAGCAGCGATAGAATCAGCGTAGGTAGTGCCATTACGATTTTTATAAGAATCATAAACATTTACTTGAGATTCATAGGTACGATAACTAGAATTCATTATTAAATATATATCTTCATTTTTAGCTTGATTCCACATATCTATAAAAGCTTCATAAGCAATTTTTTGAAGTTTATGATTATCACCATAATAGTATTTGTTACTTACATTTGTTAAATTATTAGGTTCAAAGTCTTCGTTTAATTTATGATATTTATTAATTAGCATTAATTCATTTAGAGAAGTATCAGTTTCAATATCGTGATCATAATAAGCATAGTCTCGGTTAACATTTATCAAAGAAATAACTTCCTTAGGAGAGATGCTAGGATTTTCTTTATTGTAAGCTATATATCTTGATAAGTTTTTATTTAAATAATATTGTTCTTTAAGTAAAGATAATAGAAAATCATTTTTTGGACTATTTAAAAGATTTTTGATGCTATCTTTGTTTGTTTTTTCTTCAAGTAATTTGATATCTTCTTTTGTATATCCAATATTTAAAAGTTTATATTCATTTGTTTTTTTATATTCTATTTTAGCACGTACTTTGTTAAATGAATAAATACCAATACAACCAAAAATAATAAGAACTAAAGCAATCCATACTTGTTTTTTGATTTTTAATTTAGTTTTTTTCAAAATAATCACCTTATATATATTATAACCATAAAAATAATATTTGACAAATTAAATTAGTCATTGTAAAATTAATTTGTAAAGTAATAGGGTGGTAATAGTGGAAAATAATAAAGTTATTCTTAGTCATTGTCCTAATTTTGATAGAATTGTTAATACTGATTTTTTAGAGGATGATAACTTATCTTTACAGTTGGTAAAGATATATCGTGATTTTATTTTTAAAATTGATATTAATAATGGAGAAGATATTGATAAAATTAAAATTTTAGATATGACAATGGGAAAATATGTTGATGATTATTTTTTTCGTAAAACTTTGCAAAAAGAAATTTTTAGAATGAAAGTGAAAAGTAAAAATGGAGATCCTGTACGTACCATTGTTGATGCGATTATTAATATTTATAAACAAACTATGGAAGATCAAACAAGAAAAATATATATATCTAGATGGATTTAATTAAAATAAACAATAGCTGTTTATTTTTTTTTTCCTTTTTGTTATAATTATATAGAATAAAGAAACGAGTGAGATATATGAACTTTTTAGAACCTTATAATATTAAAATAGAAAAGACAGAACTATTAGATTTAGCTTTGACTCATAGTAGTTATTCTAATGAACATGGTGGAGGTAATTATGAACGTTTAGAATTTTTGGGAGATGCTGTATTACAACTTATAACTAGTGAATATTTTTATAATTCTAGTAGTGCTCAAGAAGGTGAATTGTCAAAAATTAGAGCTAGTTTTGTGTGTGAAGAAGCTTTAGCGCAATATTCGAAAGATGTGGGTATTGATAAATATATAAAAGTCGGTAATGGTCAAATTAAAAACGTTAATGATACTATTATTGCAGATTGCTTTGAAAGTGTTTTAGGTGCGATATATTTAGATAAAGGTTTTGCTGTTGCTCGTAGTTATGCTTTAGAAATTTTAGAACCGTATGTGAAAAAACATCATATATTTTTAGGCGATTATAAATCTAGATTGCAAGAAATGGTTCAAACTGATAAAAAAAGTTTAGAATATATTTTAGTTAGTGAAGATGGGCCTAGTCATGATAAAACTTTTGCTTTTGAAGTTGTTATTGATGGCATTGTATATGGAAAAGGAATAGGAAAAAGCAAGAAAGAAGCAGAACAAGAAGCTGCTCGCGATGCATTAAATAAAAGTGTTAAGTAAAGGAAGATAATTATGCATTTGAAGAATATTCGAGCATTTGGTTTTAAATCATTTGCGGATAAAATAGATTTGGAAATAAAAAATGGAATTACGGCAGTAGTAGGGCCTAATGGTAGTGGTAAAAGTAATATTGTTGATGCTGTACGTTGGGTTTTAGGCGAACAATCGGTTAAATCTCTTCGTGGCAGTGATACGATGAGTGATGTTATATTTTCAGGTTCTAAATCAAGACCAGCTCATACAAGAGCATATGTATCTTTAGTATTCGATAATAGCGATCATTATTTAAATAGTGAATTTAATGAAATTGAAGTAAAAAGAGTTATTTATAATACAGGTGAAAATGAATACTTTGTTAATAATAGTAAAGTTAGACTTAAAGATGTTACAGATCTTTTTTTAGATACAGGCGCGGGTAATGATTCTTTTAATATTATTTCTCAAGGCAGTGTTTCTGATATAATAAATAGTAAGCCAGAGATGAGAAGAACTATTTTTGAAGATGCTGCAGGAGTTTTGAAATATAAGAAAAGAAAAGAAGTTAGCTTAAAAAAATTAGAAAAAACTAAAGAAAATATTGCAAGGGTTAAACTAGTAATAGAAGAACTTGAAAAAAGTGTTAATCCTTTAAAAAAACAGAGTGAAGTAGCTAAGAAATTTTTAGCGTTGAAAGATGAACTTAAAAATATTGAAATTGCTTTAATAGCAAGTGATATCTCTAAAATAAATATTGATTATAAAAGAATAAAAGCAGAAGCTGAGGCTTTACAAAAAGAACTTGCGGGTATGACTTCTAAAAATACCGAAGATAATACGAAATTAGAAAAACTAAAATTAGAAAACATAAAATTAGATGAAACTATAAGTTCTAAGAATAGCGAATATTTAAAATTAACAGAAAATCTTGCTAGTTTGGAAGCTGAGAAGTTAGTTACTATGGAACGTAAAAAGTACGATACTGGAAGTGAAAAATTAGAAGAAATCTCAATAAAACTTAAAGAAGAACAACTAGCAATAAAAAAAGATATTACAACAGAACAAGCTAAACTTGAAGGAGTAATTAATGATATTAAAGAATTATCGATTGCTAAAGATAAAATTGATAATGATTTGATTACAGAAAAAGTGAAAAAAAATAATTTGCTTAATAATATAAATGAACATGCTAAAGAAATTTTAGTTTTAGAAAATAAAATTGAAATATTAGAAGATAATATTAAAAATAATTCCAAAATGCCTAATGCGGTTAGAAGTGTTTTAAATAATATGCGGTTAGAAGGTGTACATAATACCATAGGTAATTTATTAGAAATGGAAAATATGTATGCAACTGCTATAGAAACAGCACTAGGGTCTTCGGCTAATTTTTTAGTTACAGAAGATGAGGCGGCTACTAGAGAATGCATTGATTATTTAAAAACTAATCATTTAGGAAGGGCAACTTTCTTTCCACTTAATGTTATTAAACCAAGAGATATTCCTGATAAAGATATAAATTTAATAAGAAATGAAAA
>CAJUNE010000002.1 GCA_910587745.1 uncultured Bacilli bacterium | reverse complement strand
TAAGATTTTTAGTTAATCGTACTTTTAAAAGTAATGTAAGAGATATTATGACAGGGTATCGGGCTTTTAGTAAAACTTTTGTTAAGTCATTCCCAGTAATTTCAGGTGGATTTGAAATTGAAACCGAAATGACTATTCACGCCTTAGACAAAAGAATGAAATTAGAAAACGTCTTAATAGATTATCGTGATAGACCAGCAGGCAGTGTTTCTAAATTAAATACTGTAAGTGATGGTGTAAAAGTATTAAAGACTATTGCTACTTTATTTAAGCAATATCGTCCATTTACATTTTTCACAATTCTTTCTATTCTATGTCTATTAGTAGGAGTAGCATTCTTTATACCACCATTACTAGGTTATTTAGATACAGGTTTAGTTGAAAAATTCCCATCTTTAATCGCTGCATCTTTCTTTGGTATTATATCTATTCAATTATTTGTTGGAGGTTTAGTACTAGAAAGCATTGCTAGAAAAGATAGACAAAACTTTGAGCTACATCTAATTAATTTAGAAGAAAACAAAAAATAAAAGGTTATAATACCTTTTTTTAAATGCTAATATTGTCAAATTTTATCTATATTTGTCCTAAATAATTAAAATCTTACCCTAAATTAATAGATTACTTGATTATTTTTATAATTTAATATAAAGTAAAACTTGCGTTAGGACTGGTGTCTACTAATTATGACATTATTATCTCCCTTAATCCAGTGGGATTTTGGTAGAAAGTAGGTGTTACGATTAGTGATTTTAAGAGTAATCTTAAATCGGATAAGTGAGTATCTAAAGAGATTTAGAAAAACCAAAAAGACATCAACGATTATTTTGATTAACAAAGGTAACATAGTTATCAATGTTAAAGAAATAAAAGTTAATGTCTCTTACAAACGTAAGTAGGCATTTATGTCCTAACGCACTACTAAATTAATATTAACATATTTTAATAATAAGTTCAAGGTTATTCAACTGTAACTGATTTAGCTAAATTTCTTGGTTTATCAACATCAAGATTTTTTTCTTTTGCAACATAATAAGCAATTAATTGTAATGGTACAATAGCGAGTATTGGAGCAAAAAGATAGTTTGTTTTCGGAATATTAATAATAATCATATCATTATTTTCATAATTACAATCAGTAACTAAGACTACTTTAGCTCCTCTAGTAATAACTTCTTGCAAATTGCTTATAGTTTTTTCTAATATTTTTTTATTTGTAATTATACCTATGACTGATGTACCATCTTCAATTAAAGCAATAGGACCATGTTTTAATTCTCCAGCGGGATAAGCTTCACTATGAATATAGGCTATTTCTTTTAATTTTAATGAACCTTCCATCGCTGTAGTATAATCATTACCACGACCAATGTAGAAACAATTTTTTACATTATGAATATCTTTAGCTATTTTTTTGTAGTTTTCGCTATTTTTAAGAATATCATCAATTTTTTCTGGAATATCAAGTAATTCTTTTTTTAGTTTTTCTAAATAGGTAATATCTTTAACCTGAAGAATTTCAGCAAAATATATAGCCAAAGCAGAAATAGTAGAAATTTGAGAAACATAAGCTTTAGTACTAGCAACAGCTATTTCGGGACCTGCATGAGTATAAATAGTATAATCTGCTTCACGAGTTATCGAAGAACCAATAACATTAGAAATAGCAATAGTTTTAGCACCATTTTTTTTAGCAAGTTTTAAAGCTGCTATGGTATCTGCAGTTTCACCAGATTGACTAATAAAGATACATAAAGTATTTTTATCAATTACTTGATAATTGTATCTAAATTCACTTGCCACATCTACAATTGTAACAATGTCAGTTAATTCTTCCAAAACAGTTTTACCAACTCTTCCAGCATGCATAGCTGTTCCGCAAGCCACAATATAAATTTTATTAACATTTTTTAAATATTTACTATCTATATTAATATCCAAGAAATTACATTTATCTTCCAATATAATTCTACCAGCTAAAGTTTCATTTATCGCACGAGGTTGTTCAAAAATTTCTTTAAGCATAAAGTCTTCATAGCCATTTTTATCCGCAGCATTCTTATCCCAATCAATTACTTTTTTAGGAATATTCACTTCTTTTAAGTCATTATTATAAAAGACTAGGCTATTATTTGTAATATAAGCCAAATCTCCATCATTTAAAAAATAAAAATTTTTAGTATATTCAAGGACAGCAGGAATATCAGAAGCAATAAAGTTTTCATCTTCTCCTTCACCAATAACTAAAGGACTATTCATTTTAGCAACATAAATACCATCAAATAAAGGAGATAAAACAAGTATTGCATAACTTCCTTTTAAATCTTTGATAGTTCTATTAAAAGCTTGTAAAAAATCTTTTTCTTTTTCATAATAATAATGAATTAGATTAGGAATAACTTCAGTATCTGTTTCACTTTTAAATTTATAACCATTTTTAGATAAAAACTCTTTTAATTCTAAATAATTTTCAATAATTCCATTATGGACTACCGCAAAATTGCCACTATTATCCAAATGAGGATGAGCATTATCACTACTTGGGACACCATGAGTAGCCCAACGAGTATGAGCGATACCAATAGAGCTATTACTTGACTTTAAATCTGAATTATCATCCAAGTTTTTAACTCGACCTTTTTCTTTAGATATTTTTAATTTTCCACTTTCAAATAAAGCAATACCAGCTGAATCATAACCTCTGTATTCTAAAGCTTTAAGTCCATTAATTAAAATGGGATAAGCTTTTTGTTTACCTGTATAACCAACAATTCCACACATGTGTTATTACACCTACCTTTAAAAAAATAGTACTATAAAACCTATAATATGTCAATTTAGATTTAAAAATTACTTAGTGTATGATAAAATAAATATAAGGTGACTTTATGAAAACAATAGTAATATGTGGAAGCATGAAATTTAAAGATAAGATTCTAGAAATAAGTGACAAATTAGAAAACTTAGGGTTTAAAACAGAATTGCCAAAAGAATGTATGGAGGGCCTTCCTAAAGAAATAGCATCTAGAGCGCATTTTAATCGTATCCAAAATAAAGATACGGACGCTATCTTAGTAGTAAATTGTGATAAAGGTGAATTAAAAAATTATATTGGACCAAATTCATTCGCTGAAATAGCTTTTGCCTTTTATTTTAAAAAGAAAATATTTTTATTACAAGATATATATGAACCATATTTAGACGAATTAAAAGGTTGGAATACCATACCACTAAATAATACATTAGAAAGTATAAAGAGGTTTCTATGAAATTCTTAGCCATATTAACAGGGAAATTAATTATAATCGCAGGAAATATAATGCAGCGTGGTTCTTCACTACCAGGGAAGTTAGCTTTAAAAATAGATAAAAACCTTTTAAGTAAATTAAAATATCCTGAAATAAGAATCGCAGTTACAGGATCATCAGGTAAGGGAAGTACGTCTAGTTTAATTGCCAAAGTGTTAAAAGATAATGGTTATAAAGTTAGTTATAATGATATGGGTTCTAACTTAACATGGGGTTGTACTACTAGTTTTTTACGCAAAAGTAGTTTAACTGGCAAAATTAAAGCAGATGTTCTTGTTATCGAAATAGATGAAAGAGACACGAAAGAAATGTTTCCAAATTTACGTCCAACGCATATTGTTATAACGAATTTAACCAAAGATCAACCACCACGCCAACATCATATTGACAATGTATATAAAGATATTTTAAAAGGAATAACTCCAAACTCTAAAATAGTAACAAATATCGATGAACCATATTTAAGAAGTTTTGAGCGAGATACTAAAAATGAGATGATATATTTTAGTTTAGAAAAAAATAAATATAGTTACAAGAACCAAATATTTGAGAACTTAAATACATATTATTGTCCTTATTGTAAAGGAAAGCTAGAATATGAATATTACAATTTTGAAACTTTAGGCAAATATAAATGTACAAAATGTGATTTTAAAAATGAAAATGCTAAAGTTATAGGAAGTAATTTAGATTTAGAAAATGAAACTCTAGAGATTAATGACAATAAATTAAATATAGGTGGCAACTTTTTATATCACGCTTATAATACTCTTGCTAGTTTTACAACTCTAAAAGATGTAGGTTTAGATGAAGATAAAATAATAAAATCCATCAATAAATTTAATGATTATAGTACGTATAGTTATGAAAAAAATAATAAAGTATACTTTCCTATGTCATGTAAGGCTGAGAATGCTACAACATATAATGGTGTAATCTTTAAAACAATAATGAATAAAGAAAAGAAAGATATAATTATTGGTTGGAAAGAAATATCACGTCGATATGCACATTTTGATGTTTCCTGGTTATATGATATAGAGTTTGAATTATTAAATAGTGATTCTTTAAATAAAGTATATGCTGTAGGAATTGATGCTGAAAATATTAAGAAAAGATTAGTTCTAGCAGGCATACCAGAAGATAAAATAATCATGGCAGAATCTATACCAGAAATTAAAGATATGGTTAATAAAGATGAAGTAAAATATGTATATGGTATCTTAAACTTTGATTATATAGACCCATTTAATGAAACATTTAAGGAGGAGCTATGAAAATAAAGATCGGACATTTATATCCATATGAACTAACATTATATGGTGAAAATGGTAATTTAAAAGCTTTAAAATATGCATTAGAACAAAAAGGAATTGAAGTAGAAGTAACTTGTATAAATAAAGAAGATAGCTTTGATATTAAAGCCTATGATTTTGTATATATAGGAAGTGGTAGGCCTGAATTTTTAGAAGAAATAAAAGAGAGGTTAGAGCCGTATAAAAAAGATATTAAGGATTATATTAATAAAGATAAGGTATTACTAGCAACTGGTAACAGTATTGCTATATTAGAATTATTAAGATTATATGAAATTGAATATTACGATAAAAGAAGAGTATCCGATATTGAAGGAACAACATCATTATATAATGGTAAGATTTATGGGTTTCAAAATACCGAATATTTAATAAAAACCACTAAAAATATCTTATTTAGTTTAGAAAAAGGCTATGGTAACAATGAAACTTGTATGGAAGGCTATAAGAAAAATAACTTTTATGCAACTTCGATAATTGGTCCCATACTAGCTAGAAATGATAATTTAACTAATTATTTAGTAGAAACATTAATAAAAAATAAAAAAGAACAAGAATAGATAAAAAGAAGTAAAGAAGGAAGTTTAAGATGAAAGAAAAGAAAATAGACATCCAAGAAGAATATGAAACATTTATCCAAAACGATGAAATGTGTGATTTTGAACAAAGTTTAGCTTGGAACAAAATTAAGACCTATTGGACTAATGAACAAATAATCATTAAAAAAGATAAAAACATAAAATTAGCTATTAACGTATTAATTAGAAAAATGCCTATATTTGGAAATATAATGTATGTACCACGAGGACCTATAGGAGACATACATAGTGAAGAATTATTAGAAGAATTAACAATTAAGTTAAAAGAATTAGCTAAGAAAGTAAAAGCATTTGTAGTTTTAATGGAACCAGATATCAGAGTAGATGATAAAGAATTTAAAGTCATCGCTAAAAAATTAGGATATAAAATAAAGAGTAATAGTAAAAGTTTTAGAGATGAGATACAAGCAAGACACAATTTAAGACTAAATTTAAAGAATCGAACTGAAGAAGAAATATTTGAAAGCTTTGCTTCTAAAACCAGATACAACATTCGTTTATCAATAAAAAAAGGTGTAGAAATAAAGGAATTAGGCAAAGATGGAATAGAAGAATTTTATGAATTATTAAAAACCACAGGAAATAGAGATGGATTTATAATAAGACCAATTGAGTATTATAAAGAATTATTTAATTATTTTGATGGTTTAACAATATTAATCGCCTATTATGAATCTACACCAATCGCTGGAATAATGCCACTTACATATGGTAATAAAACTTGGTATTTATATGGAGCAAGTAGTAATATCCATCGTAATGTAATGTCAACATATTTATTACAATGGGAAGCGATAAAAATAGCAATGAAAAATAATTCTATTCTATATGATTTTAAAGGATTCTCATTTAAAGATGGCAAACCAGATGGATTATATAGATTTAAAAGTGGCTTTGGTACTGAGCTAGTTGAACTTATAGGAGAAGTTAATTTAGAGATTAAGCCTTTAAAATATCGTTTATTTAAAACTAGTAAAAAATTATATACAACACTAAGAGGTTTAAAACATACTCATAAAGTAAAAAAGGAAGAACAAAAAGAAAAAACTTTACAAAAAGAAGAAAAATAAGTATAATAACATCCTACAAGTTAGGGGATGTTTTTTTATGTATCAAAAGTTTGCAACCATATTAGATACATATTCTAGTAATCAAAGATTATTAGATAAAAAAGCATTAGAAGACATAGCAAGTACAAGTATTCAAGGAAATAAAAGACTTGCACCTTACATAAAAGACATCATAATATTGCCTAAAGGAAAACCCCGTACTTTAGCTACATATCACTATGAAGATAAAATAATAAAAGTATATTTAGATTATATTTACCAAGTATTAAGTAAAATATTTGGAGAAAACAATTATTATAGAAAAAATGAAGAAATTATGCAAACTTTATTACATGAAGTATGTCATGGAGACCAAAATTCAATCGCAAATAGTGATAGAGAAGATTTAGAATGTAATATAATTAGAGCTTGTATACTTTCATTAAAAGATGAAGCTTATTATTTAAAAAATAATTTTATATGTCCAACAGAGCGAATGGCTGAAATAGATTCATTATTACAAATGATGTCAGTAGGAGTTATAAGTCATAACAATCACGAATTAGAATATTTTAGAAGAATAAAACAAGAACTGCATTCAGGTTATCCTAAAAATCTAAAAAGTTCCCCTACTGAAAAGTATATACAAGAAGCATTTATCGATTCATACTTTAAATTTTCTAGAAAAGCATTAGAAGAAATTAAAAAATTATATTCATTAGAACAAAAATTAAGATTAGGATTACAAGTTACAAAAAGTGAATTTAATCACGAATTAGACTCGTTTTTAACCTTAGAAAGATTAAGAAAATAGTCAATAGCAAAGTCATTAAAAGCACCGCTTAATATATTATATTAGGAGGTGTTTTTTATTAAAAGAATTAGTATAGTAATTATATCTTTATTAGCATTTTTAACCTTTACACAAAAAGCAAAAGCAATTGAAGGAATAGATGTCAGTGAATTCCAAGGTAATATTAACTTTCAAGAAGTAAAAGATTATGGAATAGAAATAGTATATATAAGAAGTAGTGCCAGTCATTCATACATTGATACTAAATTTGAAGAAAACTACCAAAAAGCGAAAGAAAACAATTTAAAAATAGGATTTTATCATTATGTAACTGCAAGAAACATAGAAGAGGCGCAAGAACAAGCCAGATTTTTTGCAACAGTTATCAAAGGAAAAGAAGCAGATTGTCGATTAGCAATGGATTTTGAAACTTTTAGAGGTTTAACAAAAGAAGAAATAAATAGTATAGCAAAAGCATTTTTAGAAGAATTAAAAAGGCTAACTGAAAAAGAATTAGTAATATATAGTGATGCTTACAATGCCAAATATACTTTTGAAGAATCATTATTTGAAGAATACCCTTTATGGTTAGCGGAATATGGAGTTAGGGAACCTGAGGCAAAGAATTATATTGGTTGGCAATACACAGATAAAGGGGATATTCCTGGTATCAATGGTTATGTCGATAGAGATATTTTTAAAAATGAAATATATTTAGGAGATAGTAGTGCTATAAAAGAACCAGAATTAAAACCAGAAGAAAAAAAGAAAACAATATATTATCGAGTTAAATTTGGTGATACACTATATCATATAGCCAAACGATACAATGTAACAATTAATGATTTAGTAATAGAAAATAATATAAAAAATCCAAATCTAATATTTCCAAATGAAGTAATAAAAATAAATACTGACATAGAAAAACAAGTTATAAAAAGTGGAAATAATGACAATTATATTGTAAAAATAGGTGACACATTAACAAGAATAGCAGGTATTTTTCATGTAACAATAAGTAATTTAGTTAGTTGGAATGATATAAAAAATCCCAATTTAATTTATCCAAATGAAAGATTAGAAATAAAACCTACTAATAATAATCATTTAATAAAGTATATTGTAAAAAAAGGTGATACCTTATCATTAATAGCAAATGATTATCATACTTCAGTATTTGAATTAGTATTAATAAATAAAATAAAGGATAAGAATCAAATCAAAGTAGGAGAAGTATTATACATCCCAGAAACATATTTATATTAAATTAAAAAACTAGCAATCTAAATTATTTGCTAGCTTTCTTTTTATCTAAATTTTTGTTAATAAATCTTACTTTAACGCCTTTAACTTTACCAAATTGTTTTTTTACTCCATCTGGTAAATTCTTTTTTATAGTTTTCAAAAACTCCACCTCACTCATCCCCTTAATTATAGCACTAATTAATAAAAAAATACATAAAAAGTCGAAAAAAGAAGCTAAAAAATAAAATTAACAATTAAGAAATTAAAATAATAAAAAATATTTATAAACTTTTAATCATTCTAAAAGATATTGTCAATACCAAAAACCCATGATAAAATATATATAAATAATAGATAATGATAATCTATATTAGTGAGAGGAAGAGTGTAATGGATATCAATAAGATTTTGAGTTTTAGTAAAATTCTAAAATCGAGAATTTTTTATGTAATGTGTGGGGTAATATTTTTGATAGGAATATTGATATATTTTAGTCATCCTACAAGGAGTTATGCCCTACCAGAGACAGTATTAGTTGATAGAGGCAATGTCTCCGAACAAGTTTTATACTTATCGGATATAACTTATAATAAAGCACAGGTAGGTTGGGGAACAGTATCTCTTGATAAAACCCAATCAAATACACCATTAATATTAAAGTTAAATGGTTATTCCACAACGTTTAAAAAAGGAATATGGGCTCATGCCACCTCAACTGTAGAATATGATATTAGTGAATATAAAGATTATGCATATTTTACGACATATTATGGTTTAAATACTACTGCAGGGAATAATGGTAATGGTGTCAAATTTTATATTTATACTTCTGTAGATGGTAAAGAATGGACATTACAAACCGAAGAAAATCCTGATGCTAAAAAAGGTGTAAGCAATGCTTCTTATGCTAAGATAGATATTAGAGGAGTAAATTACATAAGATTATATGCTCACGATAATGGTTCTAATGCTTCAGACCATGCTGTATGGGGTGATAGTAAATTAATAAAAGAAGGATATAGTGATGATATAACTATACCAGTAAGTGAATTTGATAAAGCAATAAAAGCTAATTATACATCAGGCTCAATTCAAGATAATTTAAAACTTACGTTATTACAAAGAAACTTTATTGATAGAGTAGGACAATTTCAATTAAGAACTTTTGTAGATGCAGATCCTAAAAATATGGAAACATTAAAATGGTTCATATACAATGAAGAGGCATTAAGATTGTGGACTGTTGGTGGAATCCCTAATGGTACATATGCCAATTCATTACAAGTACTTAGTAATTTATATCATGCACACAAAGAAGATTTAGAAAATGAAGGGGTAACAGCCAATGGTACTAAATATAAAGATTTATATTTAAGAATGATGTTATCTTTATCATTAACTCATTCTTCGGGTGTTTGCTTATGGATTAACAATAGCCAATGTTCCAATGCTGTAACTCGATATGAAATATATAAAGATATGCATTTAAACAATAAGTTAATGTCAAATTCAATGTTTGAAAGTTATACTGTTGAAGAAATGCGTTGGTTAATGCATAACAATATTGATGATGAAGAAATCAAATGGCTAAGAGACTACTCAGCTAAAAGATATCCAAATACAACAGAAAGATTTAATCCATATAAATATATAACTTATACCTTTGGATATAGTTATTACAGACCACAATATTATAGTCAAGATAACTATGCTAAATGGGACCAAAAATACAATTTATCAGATTACAATATAACATATAAATCAGGCAATCCAAAGTTATGGATAGTATTTGAAGAAGGAGCTGTTTGTGGTGGACTTTCAAAAACAGCAGCCAATTTATATGGTGTGTGGGGCGTGCCTGCGAGTGTTGTAGGTCAACCTGCTCATGCAGCTTATATATATTATTATAATGTTGGGGGAAAAGGAGCTTGGCAATTAGCATACAATGTAGCAGAAACTGCATGGGCTAATACCCAAGGATATTCAAGAATGCCTAATGACTGGGGAAATCTCAGTAGTGGAATTGTAACAAATACAGGTACAATAAAATCAGCTTCATATTTCTTCTTATCACAAGAAGCTCAAAATGAATATGATAAATATGAAAAAGCAGAATTAATAATGATGCTTGAAAGAGTATATAAAGATGATGCTAAGAAACTAGAAAGAATTTATCGTGATGCTTTAAGAGAAGAAATAATAAACTGGGATGCTTGGTTAGGATTAGTAAATTTATATATAAAAGATGAAACTAAAACAGAGGAAGAGTTAATTAGTTTAGCAGAAGAAATAAGTGAAGTTTATACATATAATCCACTTCCTATGTATGATTTAACTCGTAGAATCGGAATTAAGATTACATCACCAGAGTATAAAAGTAAATTAATGCTTTTACAAAATAAAACTTTGCGACAAGCTACAAAAGCAACTGGAGCAAATACATTACAATATAAAGAAGTCCCAGTTGTAGCTCAAGCTTTATTAGGAGAGATAAATTCTGATATAGCAACATTCTCATTTAGTGGAGCCTCAGCTAATAAAATTACATTATCAAAACAATTGCAAAGCTCACAAGTTAATTGGAGTTATAGTTTAGATGGAGGCAATACTTGGAAAGATGTATATGAGCACTCAGTAGAGCTAACTCCAGAGGAAGTAGCAAGTATAACAGTAAATAATGATATTAAAGTTCATATTTCAGGTTTACCAATGACTGATGCAAATATATATACAATTGATATCACTAAAAGGTCATTCCCAACTGGTTTAATTTCCATTAATGATGAGGAAGACAGAATGATTGGCGCAACTGATGAAATGGAATGGACGTTAAATCCAGCAGATGGATGGAATTCATTTGCCAATACAAATCCAATATTTAGTGGCAATAAAAGAGTTTATGTAAGAGTAATTGCCAAAGGAACAGAGATAGCAAGTGATCCTGTATATTACACATTCAAAGAAAACAACACTAATGATGAAAAATGGTATATTCAATCTAAATATTTAACTATTCATGAAGTAAATGCCACTCAAACTGGAAGAGTAGAAAACATGTTAGACGGTAATGTAAATACTTCTTGGCAATCTAAACATGGAATAATGCCAGCATATGTTACAATAAAATTAGACCAACCAAGATATATCTCAGGTCTAGATTATATTCCAGATAAAAATGCTAAGTATATTACTTTTGTTCCATATGGTCGTGCTAGAAATGTTAAAATTTATGTTAGTATGGATAATCAAAATTGGGAACTAGCTGCCACAAAGAATAATTTAGGAGATAATGATAATCTAAAACATATAGAATTCCCAGTAGCTAAAAAAGCTTTATATGTAAAATTCGAATGCCAAAGTGCTTATGACAGTGAGATTATCGCTTTAGCTGTATCGGTTATAAAACTATATGAAAACGTTTTAGTAAATGATACTCCAAGAGCAGACGTTAATTATAACATTGTAAATCCAACTAACAAAGATGTTGTCGCTGAATTAGTAAATCCAATTAGACCAATAACAGTAACTAATAATGATGGTAAAATGACTCATACCTTTACCGAAAATGGTGAGTTTACATTTGAATATGTTGATGATAATGGTAATAAAGGAAGTACAACAGCAAAAGTAACATGGATAGATAAAACTGCACCAAAATTAGATGTAACATTTAATACAACAGCTATTACTAATGAGGAAGTTGTAGCAACACTGAAGTTTGATAAAAATGTAACAATATTATCTAAAGACGTCCAAATTGCAATTAATCCAGTAGATAATAGTAAAACAATTACTTTCTTAGAAAATGATACAGTTGAATTAGAGTTTATGGATGATTTAGGAAATATAGGTAAGAAAACTATTTCTGTTAATTGGATAGATAAAACTGCACCTACAGCTGAAGTAGAATATAGTACAATTCATTTAACAGATAAAGCAGTTACAGCCAAATTAAAACCAAGCGAACCAATAACAATTACCAATAATGGTGGTAGTGATGAATATGTATTTAATGATAATGGTGAATTTACTTTTGAATTTGTTGATAGAGCAGGTAATACTGGTTCGATAAAAGCGATAGTAACATGGATAGCAAGAGTACCACATTATGAATTAAAATATTCAACAACTAATCCAACCAGAGATAATGTTGAAGTAACATTAACCCTTGAAGATGGATTTAGAATAGTAAACAATGATGCTAGTAATAAATATACATTTACCGAAAATGGTACATTTGGCTTCCAATATTTAGATAGTCGAGGTAATGTTGGACAAATTGAAGCAACTGTCACATGGATAGATAGAGTTGCTCCTACCGCTGAGTTAAAATACGACAAGACAAAAGACAAAGTAACAGTAACAGTAATAAATCCAAGTGAAGAAATAACATTTAAAGAAGGTAATGGCGTTTATGAATTTACTGAAAATGGAACATATGAAATAATATTCTATGACAAAGTAGGAAATGAGGGAAAGGTTACTGCAGTAATAGATACAATTGGTATCGATGATGGAAAACCAGATGTCCCTGAAAAACCTGAAGAACCAGATAAGCCTGAAGTTCCAGACAATCCTGGTGAACCAGAAAAACCAGACGACAAACCTAATACTGATAAACCGAATGAAGGAAATAAACCTGAAAACCCTGATACACCAAATATTCCAAATAAACCAAATGAACCTAATAAGCCAGGAAACTCTGGTAATAATAACAAGCCAAGTGATAAACCTGATACAGAAAAACCAGATGATAGTGAATATAAAAACTATACAACAGATAAAGTTGATGTAAAAATCCCATCAAATGCAATTAAAGAAGACGGTAAATTAAGTGCTAATGGTTTCGAATTAGATGAAAACTTAAAATATAGTTTTGGTGCTTTAAGTGAATATTATGATATCTATTTAGAAAATGACAAATATGAAAGAATAGATGTTAATGCTACAAGTCCAATCAAAATAAATATAAAAATAGATAATAATAAAGACTTTATTGGTGTATACGAAATAACCGAAGATAATATAATAAAACCTGTAGATTATGTAAAAGACGGAGAAAACATTGAAATATCAGCTAAAAACTTAGGCAAATTTGTAGTATCATACAAAAAATTAAGTACAAGCAATCCTATACATAATTCTAACAAAGTAACTAGAAAAAATAATTATATTATATGGTTAATGACAGCTATAATGACAATACTTATAGGATTATCAGTATATGTATTCAAAAAGAAAAACAAATAAAAAAAGAAAAGTAGACAAGCTTAAATACTAGGATTCATCAAGTAGTATTGAAAAATCAAAAATAAAAGATAAATGAACTTGCTAAAGAGGATAAGAAATTATTCTCTTTTTTATGGAATGATAATTATATAAATTTATAGCATCATAGTTTTATATTAATAATTCACTTTATATGAACTAAAAAATAGTGTCAGCTATTTACCAACACTATTTATTATAGAAACTTATCTTTTAGTTCCTTAAAGTAATTTTGATATTTAATATTTAATTCTTGGTCCAATATTTTAGGATTATATTTATTATAATAATGTTCAATTATTTCATATATTAAATTTGATTTATTATTTATTTTTTCTTCTGCTAAAGATTCTTTTATAAAAGGAAGACTATCTTCATATGATTTTTTAGAATAAGTAGCACTTTTAAATATTATGTGATATCCATATTCAGTTTTAATTATATTAGAAGAATATTCACCATCTTTAATTTTTCCAGCTTCAATAAATAGTTCAATATTATTTGAAGAAAAAAATTCATTATTTACTATTCCTAGATATCCACCTTCAGATTTATTAGTAGAATCTTGAGTTTTTTCTTTCGCAATTTTTTTAAAGCTTTCTAGTACATCACTGCCATTTTCTTTCGCATAATCAAGTTCTTTAAGAATATTTGTAGCTTCTTCTTTAGAGAAAGCTAAAATATGATAAAGCGCCATATCAGGAAAAACTTTATTATCATAATAATCTTTAAGTTCTTGTGATGTAAGTGAGCTTTTAATATAAGTTTTTACAGCATAATTTTGTAAATAGGCGGTATATGTATAATCTTCCAAGTCTTTTTCGCTTTTATAACCATATGACTTTAAAGCTTCCAAATATTCATATTCAGAACCATAATAACTTTTAACATTTTTAATATATTCTTTAGCGTAATCTTTAGCATTATTTATTTCATTAGGAAATTCATTTTCATATATGATACAATCTATTTTATTTATTAATACATCAAAAGCATTTTTGCTACTTTCTTTAACTTCATTATAAAATTCTTCTTCTTCAATTATTAATCCATTATCAAATGTTACAATAGCATTTTTAGTATTTTCTTCAAGCATACTATTGCACATACTTTCTATAAAAGCATAAAATATTACATCTGTTTGAAGTATACCATTAATTTCAAAGGCATTAAACTTAAATTCCTGATCATCTATATAAAATTGAATTAATGCTTTAGCAGGTTTATCTAAATAAGTTATTTCACCACTAATATTAACAGCGATATTACCATCTTTTGTTTTTTCAACTTTCCATTTAGGATTTTCTACATATTCATTTATCAACGCTTCAACAGTATAATTATCACATAAATATAATCGACCTTCTTTAACTTCATCAATATATTTATTGTAAGAATTAAAAGGATTAAATTCTAATAGTATTATAAGAATAAAGAAAATAAAACCTATAAGCCAAATAATAAATTTAAGAATGCTTTCATTTAACAATTTAGCTCTTTTTATAATATATTTAGGAATGTTAATACTAGTGGCTTTTACTATTCCTAAAGAAGAAGTGTCAATTTCAGTTGCCTTTAAAACTCTATAATCTTTTAAAATAAAAAATATTTCTAAAATTATATTAAATACTAATGTAGGAAAAATACTTATTAAAAAAGAATTAGTAAAATATTCTATTGCCCAAAACAAAAAACAACATATAATTGGAAGAAATATTACCGACCAAATATAAAAACTATTAATTGGAGATTTATTAACTTCTTTATTTGAAGAATTATTTATCTTTGCTCCACAGTGTAAACAAAATTTAATTTCACTACTAATTTCTTTACCACACTCATTGCATTTAATTAATGCCATAACACTACCTCACCTTTATAATACATTTTTATTATAACATAGTTTTGCTAATATTAGAATACAAATAACATTTAACTAAAAAAATGCTTCATGCAAAGTCAAATTTGATAATAAAAAAGAAATAAGTAGGAAATACTAAAAAAAAATATACATTAAAGTTATTATATGATAAAATAAGTCTGAGATAAATTATCTAGTATTAATTAATATTTTTTAAAGCTTATATCAATACATAATTATTAAGTTTAATTTTTATTAATAATTAGAGTAACTAAAAATTAGGAGGGCAATATGTTTAAATTAGTATCAAAATTTGAACCATCAGGAGACCAACCGGAAGCAATTAAAGAACTTGTAGAAGGAATTAAAGAAGGCAAGAAAGAGCAAGTTTTACTAGGAGCAACGGGAACTGGTAAGACTTTTACAATTGCTAATGTTATTAAAGAAGTCAATAAACCAACTTTAGTTTTAGCGCACAATAAAACTCTAGCAGGACAACTTTATTCAGAATTAAAGGAATTCTTCCCTGATAATCACGTTGAGTATTTTGTTAGTTATTATGATTATTACCAGCCAGAAGCATATGTTCCTTCAAGTGATACATATATTGAGAAAGATTCTTCAATTAATGATGAGATAGATGAATTAAGACATGGAGCAACCAGTGCATTAATTAACTATAATGATGTTATAGTAGTATCAAGTGTATCCTGTATATATGGTATAGGTGAAAGAGAAGAATATGAAAAAGCCAGACTTATTTTAACAGTTGGAGATATCATTAAAAGGAATGCCATTATAAATAGATTAGTAGATATGACTTATGAACGTAGTGATATAGATTTCCATCGTGGAACATTTCGTGCTAGAGGAGATATTATTGATGTCATACCAGTTAATGAACACGCTTATGGAATAAGGATTGAACTATTTGGGGATGAAGTTGAAAGAATATCAACATTTGACCCCGTAACAGGCGTTATCATATCTGATAAAAAAACTATTACAATATCTCCCGCTTCTCATTTCGTAACAAGCCCTGAAAAATTAGAGGAAGCATTAAAAAGAATTCAAGCTGAATTAGATGAAAGGTTAAAAGAACTAAAAGAAAATAACAAATTATTAGAAGAACAAAGACTTCGTGAAAGAACCAATTATGACATTGAAATGTTAAAAGAAACAGGATTCTGCAGTGGAGTTGAAAACTATTCAAGACATTTAGCCTTACGAGGACCAGGCGAGACCCCAACCTGTTTAATAGACTTTTTTCCCAAAGATTTTTTATTAGTAGTTGACGAATCGCACGTTACATTACCTCAAGTACGTGGTATGTATAATGGTGATAAAATGCGTAAAACAGTTTTAGTAGATTATGGTTTTAGATTACCAAGTGCCCTAGATAATAGGCCTCTTAATTATGAAGAGTTTGAAAAAAAGATTAATCAAGCAATATATGTATCAGCAACTCCAGGAGATTATGAATTAGAACATACAAATAATGAATATGTAGAACAAATAATAAGACCAACTGGATTATTAGACCCTACTATTGAAATAAAACCAAGTATGGGACAAATAGATGATATAATAAATGAAATAAACATCAGAAAAGAAAAAAATGAACGAGTATTAATTACAACTTTAACTATTAGAATGAGTGAAGAGTTAACAAATTATTTAAAAGAAATGGGTATCAAAGTTGCATATTTACATAGTGAAATAAAAACCTTAGAAAGATTAAAAATAATTCACGACTTACGTTTAGGAATGTATGATTGTGTAGTTGGAATAAATTTACTTCGTGAAGGTATAGATATACCTGAAGTTAGTTTAATATGTATATTAGACGCTGATAAACAAGGATTTTTACGAAGTGAACGTTCACTTATTCAAACAATTGGTAGATGTGCCAGAAATGAAAATGGTCATGTAATTATGTATGCAGATAATATAAGTGAAGCAATGGATAAAGCAATAAAAGAAACTGCTAGACGTCGTGAAATCCAAATGAAATACAATGAAGAAAATGGAATTACCCCAAGAACAATTATTAAAGATATCAAAGAAGTAGTATCAAATGAAGTAGAAAATAAATCTAAAAAGCCAAAGATGAGCAAAAAAGAAAAAGAAAGTATATTAATGACTTTAGAAGAAGAGATGAAGACAGCAGCTAAAAACTTAGACTTTGAAAGAGCAATGGAATTAAGAGATATTTTATTTGAAATGAAAAAATCATAAAGAAGTAGGAGAGAAAGATATGACATGTAATATTGAAGAAGTAATTTGGAATGGTGAAAGAAAGTATTATTGTACTACTCATCGTTCGCCTGCATTTGATAAAGAAAATAATAAATTAGAAAAATGTTTATCCAAAAATAAATCAGCCTATGATAATATTATTGAAATGAAAAAAGAAGATATAAAAGAAATAGTATTAATATATCCTAATTTATTAGAAAGCGTTAAAGGTAAAATTTTAATTAATGATAGAGAAATAGGGATATTAAAAATTGATAATTCGATTTTTGAAGTTAGAGACTTTGGAGGACTTTTATTATCTTTATTAAATGATATAACACTAAAAGAGGAGAAATGTCCTATATGTGGTCATATCCATAGTGATGATGGCAAATTTGCATACAGTCCCCACGATACACATTTATGTATGTATTGTGGCAATCTTTTTGATGTTAAAGAAGCAAATGTCGGAAATGAACTAAGTACTATTTTTGATATTCCAAAAATTGAACTAAAAAATAATATGATAGATGTTAAAGAAAAATGCACCCTAAAATATAATGTATTAAAAGGGGCTTTAGAAATAAATGAAGAAGATTGTAATAAGATTATTATCAATAAAAAAGAGTATTTACTAGTTGATTATTTAAATAAATTACTATATGACGAATATTAAAAAGCTTTACTTTTTGTTAAAAATATTATAATATTAACTTAGCGAGACACTAAATAGTGCTTGCCACAAGAATTTTATGGTGCACCACTTATTTTATGAGTGGTGCTTATTTTTATATCCAAAACCCCCATAGATACTTATCTAAATAGGATTAACAGAATAATTATCACTAAAAGTATTAAAACTAAAAAGTCTTTTTTACTCACAAGTGACCACCTCCTAGAAAGTGGCAAGTACCATAACATAATGTGTCTCACGAAAACAAAATAACATACAAAATAATAAAAGTCAAAAACAGAATCCTAAAAATCTGCCTAGCTAAAAGCACTAAATCTGCTAAGCTAAAGGTCACAAATCTATATAGCAGTTTACCTTAAATCTGTAAAATTAAAAAAATAATAAATAAATCTTTTATATTGTAAAAAGTAATAAATTATGATAAATTAAAGATAGGTGAAGCCTATGAAAAGAATAGTTATATATTTAATAAGTTTATTCACTGCCTTATGTATATATAGTGAAAGGATATTAAAAGAAGTAGTTTTAACTTATGGAAATATCAAAAATATTAGTATATCTTCTTTAACAAAGTTTTTTTACTCTAACACAGATTTTTTATTAATCTTAGGGATAACAATTGCTCTAATAATTTTTTATAAAAAGTTTATTGATATAGAGAAGAAAAAAGCTTACAATATTTTAAGTTTTATATTTTCATTATTACTAACATTTGGTTTTAGCTATAGTATTATTGGAAATGAAAGTTTAATCGCTGGAAATATTATATTAATAATGTTATCAGTTGTAAAAATAATTACATATTATTACTTTTTATCAACAGTTATTAATTTATTAATGGCAAAAATTAAAGGTATGAACTTAAAAAAAATAAAAGAACCAAAGTTCTTAAAAAGATTTAAAAATTATTATGAAAAACATCCATATAAAACAACAATAATAATTATATTAATCGCTTGGTTACCCTATATAATTAGTTTTTATCCTAGTATAATGTCATCGGACCCAGCTAATCAAATAAAGCAATATTTTGGAATGGACACTAGATTTTCAACAGGAGTTAATTTAATAAATGATAATATTAAAATAACAAACCATCATCCAGCATTTCATTCATTTATATTAGGTGGATGTGCTAAAATAGGCGATGCTATAGGAAATATTAATTTAGGATTATTTATGTTTAGTTGCTTTCAGATATTTGTATTAATAAGTGCTTTAACATATTCTTTAATATATTTAAAAAGATTAAAAATACCATTTATGTATCGCTTTATAGTCTTAATAATGTATTCTTTGATACCAGTATTTCCATTATATGCGATGTCACCAGTTAAAGATGTCTTTTTTGGAGCATTATTAATATTTTTCATTATCGAATTACATCGCTTAATAACATCAAATTATAATAAAAAAGATTATATTATATTAGGTTTATTAATGCTATTTACAATGCTTACAAGAAACAATGGTGTATACATTTTATTATTTACTATTTTAGGCGCAATTATCGTTATAAAAGAAAAAAGAGTAGCTTTAATAATAACTATATTATCTACATTGTTTGTGTATGTTGTACACAATAAAATTCTTTTACCAAAAATGAATATAACATCAGGAAGTATAAGAGAAGTATTATCAGTACCTTTTCAACAAACAGCCAGATATGTAAAATATCATAGTGAAGAATTAAATGAAGAAGAAATTGCTATAATTGATAAAATTCTAAATTATGAAACATTAGGTACAAGATATAAAGCCAATCTAGCAGATCATGTTAAAGATGAATTTAATAAAGATACGACTAATGAAGATTTAATTAAATATTTAAAAATATGGTTTATTCATTTATTTAAACATCCAATGACTTATATAAATGCTACAATAAATACAACTTATGGTTATTTTTATCCTAATACATCTAACTGGTATGTTTATCATAATTATGACAAGAAGTTAGAAAATGTTGGCCTAGATTATCATTTTATTAAAGGCTTAGGAATACCAAGAAACATACTTGGAAATTTTGGTGTAATATATCCTTATATTCCTATACTAGGTTCTCAAGTCAATATTGGTTTTAACGTTTGGGTATATATGCTAATATTTACATATTTAATAGTAGAAAAGAAAAAGAAATTCATACTTTTATTAATACCAGCATTTACACTATTACTCACTTGTGTAGTAGGACCAGTAAATACATATTTTAGATATATGGTACCAATCGTATTTAGTTTACCATTAATCATCGGTTTAATATATAAAGAAACTAAAACAAAGAAGATGTGACTATAAAAAATCACATCTTTTTAAGTGTTATGTCGAAATCTGTCGTACGAATTTTATTGCCATTTAATACTTAATAAATTAGAATAATACCTTGAGCGTTAGGGCTAATGTCTGCCTTTTCTATTCACTATCCGACTCTTCTTTATCCTACGGGGTTTTGGGCTAGTAAGGAGTGTGATTAGATGAAGGTTCAAATAAGGGTAACCTTGTTCAGAATAATAAAAATGACATTAACTATTACAGTCAATGTCTTACCCAAAAAGTAGATATTAGATTGCATCCTAACGCTCTACTAATTTAATATTAACATATTTTCTAAATAAATACTAGTTTTCTTTTTTCTTAAATACAAATAATTTACTTAATATATAATTAGCAATTGTAACAATAACTTGAGAAACAAGTTTACCAATTTTATCATTAAGATGTAAAACTGAAACAATAATAAACATTGTAAACATATCCATTAAAAGACTAAGAATTCTAGAGCCTACAAAAGAGGAAGCTTCTTTTAGCATATTTTTATTTTTACTTTTAAAAACGTATTTTCTATTAGTGAAATAAGCGAAAGCAACAGCGAATATCCAAGAAATAATATTAGCAATTTGTAGTTCTAATTTTTTATTAGGGTCTAAAAATGTTTCAGTACAAATAAAATAAGTAGCAAGACTAACAACAGTAGTTAAAACTCCCACAATTAAATAATTAATAATCTCTTCATATTTAGTGTATAATTCTTTAATTTTTTCCATTTCCCATACTCCTTTAAAACAATTATACAAGAAAAAAGAAAAAAATAAAATACAATAAAATAAAAAATGGTAAAAACAGGTTTAATATAAGAAATAAAATATAACAAACTATAAATATGTGCAACAGGTATTACTTATGCACATATTTATTTTTTGATATCAATCTAATATTATAAGTATTAACGATATTAAAGAGTAATATCTAAGACTACTTTGATGAATAAGTATCAAAGTAGTTTTTTGTTTATTTATTTTTTATTTTCTAGTATAATAATAAAAGAAAAGAGTTGATTATATGAATCCCACAATGCTTACAATATTTGGATTAGAAATAAAATGGTATTCTTTTTTAATACTAACAGGAATTTTTATAGGAATGTATTTAGTCTTAAAAGAAGCTAAAAAGTTTAATATATCAAAAGATGATATTATAAATATGTGTTTTTATGGCATAGTATTTGGTATATTAGGTGCTAGATTATATTATGTATTATTTAATATATCATATTATAAATACAATTTAATGGAGATATTTGCAGTTTGGAATGGTGGCCTTGCTATTCATGGAGGTTTAATATTTGGAACTATTGCAATATATATTTATACCAAAAGAAAAAAGTTAAATTTTTTAAAAATACTAGACATTGTTGTACCAGCAGTCATTCTAGCTCAAGGGATAGGCAGATGGGGGAATTTTTTCAATAGTGAAGCTCACGGGTTTGCTACCACTTATACATTTTTAAAAGATTTATGTATACCAGAGTTTATTATTAAAGGAATGCATATTGGCGGAATATATTACTTACCAACATTTTATTTCGAATTCTTATGGTGTATTTTAGGATTTATAGTTTTAATATTTATTAGAAGTAGAAAATATATTAAAATAGGAGCAACAACATGTATATATTTAATGTGGTATAGTTTTGGCAGATTCTTTATTGAAGCTTGGCGAACAGACTCCCTAATGCTAGGGGGATTCAAAATAGCTCAAATAATATCTATATGTTTATTTGTAATAGCTTTGGTATATTTAGTAATATTACATCATAAAGGTAAATATGAAAATTTATATAATGATATAAATAAAGGGAGAATAGAATAATGTATGATTTAATAATAATTGGTATGGGTATATCTGGTATAAGCGCAGCGATATATGCAAAAAGAGCCAATTTAAAAGTTTTAATGATTGAAAGTAGCGCACCAGGTGGAACGTTAAATAAAATAACTAATGTCGAGAACTATCCTGGAATATCTTCAGTAAGTGGTCCTGATTTTGCATTTAACTTATTTACAAAAGTTCAAGAATTAGAGATTGAATATAAAATAGAAGAAGTAACAGATATTATAACTGATTCTAAAACAATAAAAACTAAAAACAATGTATATCAAGCTAAAAATATTTTAATAGCTACTGGTAGAAGACCTAAACTATTAGGTTTAGACAAAGAAGAAGCTTTATTAGGAAGAGGAATAAGTACTTGTGCATTATGTGATGGAGCATTATATAAAAATAAAGAAGTAGCAGTTATAGGTGGAGGCTCTAGTGCTTTAGCAGAAAGTATACATTTATCTAAACTAGTAAAAAAAGTTTATTTAATTCATCGTAGAGAAGAATTTAGAGGCGAAGATACTTTAGTTGAAGAAGTTAAGAATACTAATAATATAGAATTAATATTAAATAATGAAATAAAAGAGTTAAAAGAAGAAAATAATATATTATCAGGTTTAATCTTAAAAGATGGCCAAGAGTTAAATGTAAGTGCTTTATTTATTTATATAGGATTTATACCAAATACTAGTTTTATAGAAAATAGTGACATTAAATTAGATAAAGGGTATATTTTGGTAGATAAAAATGGAGCGACAAATATAGATGGAATATATGCCTCAGGCGATGTAACAAAAAAAGATACCTACCAATTAATAAATGCTGCAAGCGAAGGTGCTTTAGCAAGTATAAAAATAAGTGAAAATATATAGTATTAAAAACAAAAACTAACCATTAATCTTGGTTAGTTTCTTCATTTTCAGAGTTCTCATTATCAGATTCCTCTTCTTCACTCGGAAGAATTACATCAGGAATATCATCGTTAGAATTATCTTCTTCCCCGTTATTAGAATCATTGTTATTTTGGTTATCATCAGGATTAGGAGTTGGTATTTGAGACGCATTATTTATATAAATTGTTAATTCTGTAATTTCATTTATAAGAGTATAAGCTCCAATACTTTGATTAGCTACCATACCAGGTAAAGTATTAGAATTATAATATTCACTATCTGCATCAACAAATTCTGTATTTAAAGTGATATTATGGCTAGTTGCCCAAGCTTCTACTTCTGATATAGGTTTACCAATAAAGTTTGGCATGGTTTCTAACTTACCACCTGTTGTAATACCTTGACCAGTAACTTTTGTTGTATATTCTTCATTAGCATCGAAGCTAAACGTTTTAATCATTTCTTTTTTTTCTAAGCCTAAATTAGATTTCATTAAATTTTTAATAGCATTTAAAGAGTCTGGATAATAACCAACCGCTGATAATGTCATATTACCATATCTAACAGGAAGAGAATAATATTCTAAATAAGTTTTTTGAATTTTAACAAAATCGCCATCACCAAAAGATTTTAAGACCATTTCTTTTAGGACATCATAGAACGTAAGCATTTGTTTCTTTTCCATATTAGTTTTCATATTATTAGTTATAGCATTAAGTAATTCTTCAAAGCGATTAATATTAGAAGGATTAGCGATTTTTCTAGCTAAAGCTTCAACAATTTGTTGTTGATGTCTATTACGAGCAATATCACTTTGTAAATAAGCATGTCTACATCTAGCATAAGCTAAGGCTTGTTCGCCGTTTAAGTGTTGCATACCAGTATCCATACAAACAAGTTGATCGCCAAATTGTCTTAAAGAGTTTTGCTCACAAACACGACCATTATGGGCCTTATAATAAAGTTTATAATCTGGAACTTCAACATCAACATCAATTCCACCAACTGCTTCTACTAAATCAACAACGCCTTTAAAGTTAATTTTAACATAGTAATCTATTTTCACTTCCGTAAGTTGTTCAATAGTTTGGATAACACAACTTGTACCATACCCAGCCGCTGAATTTATTTTTGCATATTTATTGTTATTACAAGCAATAGGGACATAAGTATCTCTTGGAATAGAGAACATGGTCGCATTAAGAGTTTTAGGATTAAAAGTAACAAGCATTAAAGTATCCCCATTAAAAGCAGCATTTTGATCTAGTCCATCATCCTCACTATCAACACCCATAAGGAGAATAGTAAAAGGTTCATTTAAACTTTTTTTGCTTTTAAGTTCGGTATCTTGATTTTTCATTTTTTTACTATAAGAATAAAGAATCATACTATTTTTAATACCTTCAAATTCTTCTTCACTATAAGTAACTAAATAATTAGAATTTAAGAAAGTTCCTTGTATTTTACCACTAATTAAATCATAAATCATTTCATAATAGCTAGAGTATTCAATAACTTCTAAATTTTCCAATTTTTTATCTTTAATCAGTTCTTTAGCAAGAACATTACCTTCAATATCTTTATCAGTATTAATCATTCCCAGTTTACTATTATCATTTAAAGAAGTTCCACTCATAACAATTAAATTAGAAGTATAAGTAACTTGTTCACTTTCTGCTAAATTATCAATACTTGTATAAATAACATTTATATAATAATTTACCGCGGAGAATACTACCACAAAAATAATAGTTAAAGCTGTCGTAATAGATAAAGTAATATGTTTTTTCAAAATAAGATTAATTAAGTTCCATAAAAAATAAGCTATTAACCATATTCCGAACAAACCAATTACAATAGATCTTATTAAAGTTTCAACACCACTAAGACCCATTAAATTCTTTATCAGTAAGAAATAAGTTACTAAATATATAATAAAAGTTAATAAATAAATAATAAGAAATATTTTATTACATTTTTTTAATTTATTAAAAAGTACTTTCATTAAACACCTTCTATTCTAATATTAACAATTATTATTATATAATATATTATGTCTTCTTGCAAACAATTTATAAGCTTTACATAAAATTTACGAATTAAAAAGTCTAATAAGTTGAGATATTTTTTACTATAAGTTATAATTATAATGTATAACTATGAGAATAAGGAGGCAGTTATGAAGTGTAGTAGAAAAAAGTTATTTTTAGTCTTTATATTTGTCTTTTTTTGTCTAACTATAAATGTTTATGCTGAAGAAAAAAAAGCAGTATTAAAAGATGCAGTATATTTAAGAAAAGGTCCAGGAACAAATTATGGCTATTATATACTTGGTAAAAGTGGCACATCTTACTCATTAAAAAAAGAAAGTGTAGTACCTGATGAACCTAAAAATGGAGCTTGTAATGCTGGCTGGTATGAAATAGATTACAGTGGAAAAAGTGCCTATGTTTGTGCTAGTTATATAGAAATTAAAAATGCTGGGGAAAATACTGATGTATATGATAGACCATGGACAACACCAAAGAAAGCCATTGTAGGTGGAGCAAGATTTATGACAAGGTCATACATAAATAAAGGTCAATTTACATCATATTTAAAAAAGTTCAATGTAAATCCGAATTCATCATACAATGTTTACAATCATCAATATATGGCTAATTTAGCAGCCCCATATAGTGAAGCATTAACAAGTTATAGAACATATAAAGCCAATAATTTATTAGAATTACCCTTAGAATTTACCATACCGATATTTGAAAATATGCCAGAATATACTGGGTTGCCAGGAAAAGAAATTGATAAAACTTGCGAAAGTACAATAACTGATGCTACTTTTGAAGCTGAATTAAATGAACAAGGTTTTCCTGAAAGTTATAAATGCAAATTAAGATTACTTCATAAAACTCGTCCTAACTGGACTTTTAAAGCTTTAAAAACAGGCTTAGATTTTGAAAAGTCAATAACAGCTGAGCAAAATGTAAGTTCTATTCAAGGTGGTGATGCATATTATGATAAACCATTAGTTCAAACAGAAAAAGGATGGTATAAAGCAAATCGTGCAACCGTAGGATATTATTTAGACCCAAGAAACTTTTTAATAGAAGAAAGAATATTAATGTTTGAAAATTTAGGATATTCTGATAATTATAATGAACAAGTTGTACAGACAATTTTAAAAGGAACTTTTATGTCAGGTACTTCGGTATTAGACAATCAATCATATTCTTCTATATTTGTTGAAGCTGGAAAAAATGAAAATATAAGCGCAGTATATTTAGCAAGTTTAGCCATTCAAGAGGCTGGAGTTAAATTATCAAATACTACTAATGGTGCAGAGTTTACATATGAAGGAGTAACTTATGCTGGGTTATATAACTTCTTTAATATCGGTGCTAGTAGTAGTGCCAAGAATCCTGCTTTAGCTGGTTTAGTATATGCAAGTGGTGGTTCTAAAGATGTTATTGTAAATGGTGGTAGCTCTTCGTCTCCAAGTGTTGATAGTGATGAAACAGCTATGTTAGCTAAACTAGGAGCAAGTGTTAATGCAGGATGTTTGCAAAATCTTGCTGTTGGTACCACAATAGGAACTATAAAAAGTAAATTAAGTGGATATACAGTAACAATTAATGCTAGTGACAATGACATTATAAAAACAGGACAAGAAATTACAATAACTGATGGCAAGAAAACTTATAAATATATAATCGCTGTCAAAGGTGATGTAGATGGTGATGGCAAGTTAGGAGCAACCGATTATGTAAAAATTAAAAATTACATAATGGAAAAAAGTGGAAGTGAATTATCTACTCCTGCGAGCATTGCCGCAGATGTTGATGGTGATGGAAATATCAAAGCCACAGATTATGTAAGAATTAAAAATAGTATAATGGAGTGATAAAATGAAAAAGAATATTTTAAAAATAGGGGTTATGCTAATAAGTTTATTTATTGGTCTTACAAAAGCTAACGCAGCATCATTTAATATATCAGCAAGTACTACTAATCCCACTAAAGGAAGCACTGTAACATTAACTATTAGGGGAAATGATGTAACTGGAAGATTTAATATATCTTCATCAAATTCTGGAGTAGTCGCAGTAAGTGAAGATAGAGCATGGATAGAAAACAATACTTATAGTATTAAATTAAGTGCTATAAATACGGGAAGTGCCACTATAACAGTAACCCCAAGTGGAGTAAGTGATGGTAGTGGTAATCCTGCTAATTTAAAAGCTAAATCAATAAAAATAAATGTTACCGCACCAAGAGAAAAATCTAATGACAATAATTTAAAAAGCTTAAATGTTACAGGTTTTGAATTAAGCCCTGAATTTGATAAAGACGTTCAAGTTTATCTAGCAACAGTCCCTGAAGGTACAAAAAATATAGAGATAAAAGCTACTGCAAATAGTCCCTATGCCACTGTAACAGGCGCTGGAAATATAGAATTAGAAGAAGGGTCTAATGCTATTAACATAGTTGTAAAATCAGAAACAGGAATAGAAAAGATATACACAATAAATATTGATGTTAAAGATGAGAACCCTATTGAAGTTACAGTAAATGACCGAAATTACACAGTAGTGAAATTAAAAGAACATTTAACAAAACCAGATACATTTGAGGAAAGTACAATAACAATTGAGGGTTATGAGATACCAGTATTTATAAATGACAAAGCAGATATTACTTTAGTAGGTTTAAAAAATGAAGATGGAGTAATTAAATTATTTGAATATAAAGATGGCAAATATTCTAAATTTAATGAAATGAATTTAAATCATATTTTACTAATACCAGTTCCTCTTGATAAAGAATTAGACTTTAATAAAGGAAAAGTAAATATTAATGGCGAAGAGATTGATTGTTATAAAATTAATGATAATAGTGAATTTGTAATTATTAATGCTAAAAGTCTATCAGATGGTAACACTAGTTACTACTTATATGATACGGAAAATAATACAGTAATTAGATATGATGAAGAGTTAATCAGTGCATCTAAAGAAACATTAAAATTATATTCTTATGTAATTATTGCCTTTGCAAGTACATCATTTTTAATGTTAATAATAATTATATGTTTATTACATAGTTCAAAAAAGAAACAAAAGAAAATAAATAAATTTATTGAGCGTCAAGAAGCCAAGATAGAAGCTACAAGAAAGCTTAATGATGTCGTAAGTGAAGTGCAAAAAATAACTGCCAAAGAAAAAGAAGATAACAAGGGTGAATTAGAAAAAAAAGCAAAAATAAATTTAGAAGAAACTAAGAAAATCACCAAAGTTGAAGAAGAAAAAAAATCAGAATATGACAAAGCCGATTTAACAGGAATACTTGACACATTAAGTAAAGAAAAGTTAGAAGCAACACAAAAGCTTGAAATAGACAAAAATGAATTATCAAAAAAAGAGTTAAAAGAATTAAAGAAACTTGAAAAGAAAAAAGCTAAAGAAAAAAAGAAAAATAAAAACCAAGATGAAGAAATAAACATAAAAAAAATAAATGTTAATAACCGAGATGTTATTGACAATGTATCTGATGATACTGAAGAAGTTTATGATTTATTTGGAGACGATTAAAAGAGGAATAGAAATTCTTCTTTTTAAATGCTATAATAAAAAAGAAAGGAAGTAGGATAATGGAACTAAGTGACATAAAAGGTGTTGGACCTAAAATGTTAGGTAACTTAAAAACTTTAAATATCAATAATATGGAAGATTTATTATCTTACTATCCATATCGTTATGACATATTTGAGCCTATTAATCTAGATGAAAACTATAATGGAGAGAGAGTAGCCATTAATGTAATTGTAGAAACAACAGCAACAACTGCTTTTATAAAAAGAAATTTTAATAAATTACAATTTAGATGTAACCACAATAATAAAACAATGTATGCTGTCATATTTAATCGTGCCTTTTTAAAACCACATATTATTATTGGAAAAACTATAACTTTAGTAGGCAAATATGATATAAAAAAGAATACATTTATCTGCGATGATATAAAACTAACACCTCTTGAAAAGAAAGAAATAATACCAATTTATCACACTAAAAAAGATATAAAAAATAGTGAACTAAGAAAAATAATGGAAAATGCTATTATAGATAATGCTGCTAGTTACAATTATGTTCCAAGTGAATTTATTGAAAAATATAATATGATAAGTAAAAAGCAAGCTTTAAGAATGATACATTTACCCCATAATTTTGAAGAAATAAAAAAAGCCAGTTTTTATTTAAAATATGAAGAATTATTTTTATTTATGTTTAAAATAGGCTATATGAAAAAAGATAATCAGAACATAAAAAAGGAAGAAAAACATTTTAATGACGAAGATATAACTAAATTTATAAATAGTTTACCATTTAGTTTAACAGACAGTCAAAATGAAGCTTTAGATTTAATTCTGAAAGATTTAAAAAATAATAACAAAATGAATAGATTAGTTTTAGGAGATGTAGGCAGTGGCAAGACAGTAATAAGTTTTATATCTATGTATGCTAGTTTTTTATCTGGTTATCAAAGTGTCTTAATGGCACCCACTGAAGTTTTAGCAAGACAACATTTTGAAAGTGCTATAAATTATTTTAGAGACAGTAAAATAAATATTGAGATATTAGTAGGAAGTATGACTAAAAAAGAGAAAGAAGCAGTTAAAGATAAGCTTATAAGAGGAGATATAGACATATTGATAGGAACTCATGCTATAATTGAGGAAAGTGTAATATTTTATCGTTTAGGCTTAGTTATTACAGATGAGCAACATCGTTTTGGTGTCAAACAAAGAGAGATATTAAAAAGTAAAGGTGAAGTACCAGATGCTCTTTATATGAGTGCAACACCAATACCAAGAAGTTATGCTTTAACATTATATGGTGACTTAGATGTATCTTTTATTACTCACAAACCTGGTGGGAGAAAAGAAATAATCACAAAGCTAAAGAAATTTAGTGAATTAAAAGAAGTATTATCGCATATTTTAGAAGAAATAAAGCAAGGACATCAAGTTTATGTTGTAGCAAGTCTTATAGACGATAATGAAGAACTAGATTTAAAAAGTGTTGAAACATTAAAAGAGAAATTTAATTTAGCATTTCAAAATAAGATACCCATTGAAATATTACACGGTAAATTAAAGCAAAAAGAAAAAGATGAAATAATGGCTAGATTTAAGAATAATGAAACGAAGATATTAATATCAACTACGGTTATAGAAGTCGGAGTAGATGTAAAAAATGCTACGATAATGGTTATATTTGATGCTGATAGATTTGGTCTTGCAACTCTTCACCAATTACGAGGAAGAGTAGGAAGAAACTCACTAGATAGTTATTGCTATTTAATAAGTGATAAAGAGATTGAAAGATTAAAGGTATTAGAAGAAAGTAATGATGGCTTTTATATTTCTGAAAAAGATTTAGAACTTAGAGGAGAAGGAGATTTATTTGGTATTCGTCAAAGTGGAGTTAAAATATTTAAAATAGCTAATTTAAAAAATGATTTAAAAATAATGCTCCAAGCCAAAAGTGACAGTGAAGAATATATAAATAGTGAGGCATATAAAAACAATATGTCATATTATAAAATAATTAAAGACTTAGACAGATTAAATTAAGTTTGTAAAATAAAAAAGAAATTACGAAAATAGAATTGACAAAAAACTAAAAACATAATATGATTATTATGACATGATAAACATCATGTCCGAGATCTCATATTCACGACTTATGTGAATATGAACCAAAACCCCCTGAAGGAGCCGAAAGGCTCCACTTTTTTTTGCTTAAAAATTTATACCAAATTTCTATAATACTAGGTCTTAGACTAGATAATTTTTTTAAAATAAGAGTAGAATTAGTTTAGATTTTACTTTTTTAATGGTATAATATTTTTATATAAAGTGTTGCACAAATAGTAATTTGTAGAGGTGGAATATGTTTAATGAAATATGTATATATGAAGCGAAACTAAACAAACTTGATGAAATTGAAGAACTAATGAAGGAAGTAGCAGAATTTTATTTGAAACAAGATGGAGTTATTGATGTACATTATATAAAACGTACTCATCGACAAAAAGATTTTAATGCAGTAAAAAAAGGTGAGCTACCTATCCGACTTACAAAAAATGTGGGTAAGGTTATATATGTCTTATATTGGGTGCTAGAAAGCGAAGAAGCACATGCAAGAGTGTCTAAACTTGGTGTAGAAAAATTTTATAAACGTTGGAATAGATGTTTAATGACAATGCCTAAAATAATTTTGGGTGAAAATATTGTCTAACCAATAAATTACAATTTATCGAGCAGATTATTTTTGAAATTTCAGGTAGCATTTAGGTAGCAAAATTTGAAACTTTTATATTTATATTTTAATCAAAATTGGGAAAAAACAAACAAAATATAAAGCAAAATAAAGGTTTTAAAATTAAATAAGCCAAAATTTAATAGCCCCCTGAAGGAGTTGAAAGGTTCCACTTTTTTTGCTTAAAAACTTATACCAAATTTCTATAATACTAGGTGTTAGACTAGATAATTTTTTTTTAAAATAAGAGTAGAATCAGTTTAGATTTTGCTTTTTTAATGGTATAATATTTAATACAAAGTTGTGCATAAATAGTAATTTATTGAGGAGAAAAATAATATGAAAGAATTAATGGATTTTGTAATTTTAATAATAATATATTTTTGGAAATTTTATAAGAAATGGAAAGAAGAAGGTAAAGATATACTACTTATAAATACTCTTATGTATATATACTTATCTTTTGTACTATATTTTACCTTAATGCCTATAATAACATCTTTACCATTTATATTTAATCATCCATATGATAGAATGAATTTGGTTCCTTTTATTGATGTTTTAAATGGTAGAGGAGACTTTATTAGACAAGTTGGATTAAATGTGATAATGACGATTCCTTTTGGTTTTTTAATGCCTTTAGTAAAAAAAGAAAATGATAAACTATTAAAAGTTGTTTTTTATACTTTTTTATTAAGCTTAAGTATCGAACTATTACAGCCTTTGATAAATGGAGTTAGGTCAGCAGACATAACAGATTTAATAACTAATGTCACAGGTGGAATTATTGGATATATTATGTATTTAATATTAAAACCATTAACAACTAAAACATTAAATTATATAAGACACAGATAATTACAAAATGCAAGTAACGTTATAGGAGATATTTATGTTTAGTAAGGAAGATTTTAAACATATTCCTAGCGAATATGAAATGAGCAATTATATCAATAATGAACTATGGGATAACTTTTGTGAATTTATAAGAAGCAATTATAATGTAAATCCTAAATTTGAATTTAGCAAATGTAGTTTGGAATTCGGCTGGAATATAAAGTTCAAAAAAGGTAGTAGAACTCTATGTGCTGTATATCCAAGAGAAAACTATTTTTGTGTAATGATTGTTATTTGAAAAAAGGAAAAAGAACAATTTGAAAATATGTTACCTCACTTTTGTATTGAAATACAAGAAATTTATTTGGACACTAGGGAATGTAATCATCAAAAATGGCTGATGCTAGATTTAGAAGATGAAGATAAAAGTATGAGGATGTGAAAAAAATATTAAATATAAGGGCAAGCCGAAATACATTTTAAAAATTAGAAAGGAAAATAAATAAAATGGTTAAACAAAAAACTTTTTCAGATAATGTATTAGAATTTAATAATTGGCTAGCAACCATATCTTTAAAATTATTTGATAATTATAGTATTAGTAATCCCTTTAATGGTCAAAATAAAGAGCAAATAAAAGCTATTACAAATAGATTTTATAAAAAATATTATAATGACAATAATAAAAGATATTTAATACTAGGAAGTTCTCCAGCAAGAAAAGGTACAGCAATGACTGGAATACCATTTGAAGATGCCAATCATCTTTATAAAGAAACAGGAATTATGATTGATAATTTTTATATAAATAAATCATCCTCAAATTTTTTATATGATGTTATGGAACAATATGGAGGTTGTGAAAAATTCTATAAAGACTTTTTTATGAGTTTTATTTGTCCAGTAGGTATTATAAATAAAAGTAGCAAAGGAAATGAAATTAATTCAAATTATTATGAAAATAAAAAATTAGAAAAAGCTTTATATAATTTTATTATTGAATCTTTAAAAAAGCAAATTTCTTTAGGCATAGACACTTCTATTTGTTTTTGTATAGGAAGTGGAGAAAACTATAATTTTATAACTAGAATAAATAAAGAATATAAATTCTTTGATAAGATTATAGCTTTAGAGCATCCCAGGTTTATAATGCAATATAACAGCAAAGATAAAAACAAATATTTAAATAAATATATTGATGCTTTAAAAAATAGAAACTAAGTTAGGAGGGTTAAAATGTATTTATCAAAATCTAAATATTGCAATGCTCATCAATGTTTAAAAATGCTTTGGTTAAATGAATTTAAACCAGAAGTAAAAGAAGATACAAATAATGAGGGAGTTTTAGAAAATGGTACTGAAGTAGGAATTATAGCTAAACACCTATTAGGTAAGTCAATTGATATAGAATTTAATGAAAATTTACAAGTAATGATTAAAGACACAGAAGAAACTTTAAAACAAGATAGTGTAATAATTACAGAAGCATCGTTTTCTTATAATAATAATTTTTGTAGTGTTGATATTTTAAAAAAGGATCATGATAGATATGAAATATATGAAGTAAAAAGTTCCACAAGTATCAGTGATATTTATTTAGAAGATGTTTCATATCAAGTATATGTCTTAAAAAGTTTAGGATACAATATAACAAAAGCCTCGATTGTTTATATCAATTCCAAATACATCCGAGGAAAAAAGTTAGATTTAAGAAAATTATTTATAATCGAGGACGTAACAGATATAGCACTTCAAAAACAAGAGGAAATAGAAAAAAACATAGAAGAAATAAATGAATATATTAAAGAGAAAAGTGAGCCAAAACAAGATATAGGAATGCATTGTGTTAAACCCTATGATTGCCCATTTTTTAAATATTGTACTAATAATTTAGTTAGACCTAACGTTTTCGATATAAGGGGAATGAGCATATCAAATAAGTTTAAATTATATAATAAAAACAAAATAAGTTTTAAAGAATTATTACAAGAGAAATTAAATAATAAATATTTAGAACAAATTGATTTTGAGTTAAATGACAAAGAACCAAGTATCAAAAAAGATGAAATAAAAGAGTTTTTAAACACATTAACATTTCCTATGTATTTTTTAGATTTTGAAACTTTTCAGGAATCAATACCAGTATTAGAAAATTCGAGTCCTTATGAACAAATACCATTTCAATATTCTTTACATTATTTAGAAAATGAAAATGGTACATTAAAGCATGCAGAATTTTTAGCAAAAATAAATACTGATCCTAGAAGAGATTTAGCAGAGCGGCTTATTAAGGATATTCCAAAAAATACATGTGTAATCGCGTATAATTCTAGTTTTGAGAAAATGATAATTAAAAAATTAGCCAGTTTATATCCCGATTTAAGTGAGCATTTAATGAATATTTATAATAACATAAAAGATTTAATGATTCCGTTTAAAAACAGGAGTTATTACACTAAAGAAATGCAAGGGTCTTATTCTATAAAGTATGTTTTGCCAGCTTTATTTCCTAATGATAGAAATTTAGATTATCATGCGTTAGATAATATTCATAATGGTAGTGAAGCGATGAATAGTTTTAAAAACTTAAAAAATATGACTAAAGAAGAGCAAGAAAAAACAAGAAAAAACTTACTTAAATATTGCGAGTTAGATACTTTAGCAATGGTAAAAATATATGAAAAATTAGTAGAAGAAACAACTTTACAAACCAGTTAAAGATTACAAATTTATCTAATTTAGAAATAATAAATGATTATAATAGAAGAAAATATTAAAAAATAACCAATTTAAGAAAGAAGAAAATAAAATGAATAAAAAAAATATAGTTATAGCAAGTCTAAGTATTTTATCAATAGTATTATTTATTCTTGTAGGAGTAAAGATTAACAAAAAAATAGAGCTAAAAAACGCTAAAATAGTTGTAGAATTAAAAGAGGATTTAGAAACAGAGTTTTTAAGTAAAGTAAAAGTATCGGATTTTATAACAAATATCAATGGTTTTATAACAAACGATTATAATATAGATACCACCATTATTGGAGAAAAAGAAATAAAATTTGAATATATAAATGAAGATAATATCAAAATTCCATATTCATATGAGCTAAATATCAAAGATACTACACCACCAGTAGTTTGGTTAGGTTCTAGTTACACAGTAAATAAAGGTAGTAAAGTCAATTTAACTGAAAAAATAATGTGTGGTGATAACTATGACGATAATCCATCTTGTGAAATTATTGGTGAATATGATATGGATACAGTAGGAACCTATCCTCTTACATTTAAAGCTACTGATTCTTCAAATAATATTACTGAGAAGAAATTTAATTTATATGTTATTGAACCTAAACCTAATTCAGGAAATAATAACAGTAGTAAGCCATCACCAAAAACCTATTTTAGTGATATAGTTGAAAAACATAAGAATGAAGATACTGAGATAGGTTTGGACTTATCAGAATGGCAAGGAACAGTTGATTTCAAGCGGATAAAAGAAGCAGGAGTAGAGTTTGTTATTTTGCGAGTTGGTGGAACAAAAGGAATAAAAGGCGAATATTTTTTAGATGGTAAGTTTATAGAAAATATAACAAAAGCTAATGAAATAGGAATGCCAGTAGGAGTATATTTTTATTCTTATGCTAATAGCAAAGAAAAAGTTTTAAAAGATGCCGAGTGGATATATGAACAAATAAAACCCTATAAAGTAGAATTAGGAGTAGCCTATGACTGGGAAAATTGGAGTTTCTATAATGACTTTAATTTAAGTTTTTACAAATTAACAGACATGGCCAATAGTTATTTAAATTATTTTAAAAGTAAAGGATATAAAGGTTTATTATATGGTAGTAAAAACTATTTAGAGCAAATATGGTTAGACACAGACTATCCAATCTGGTTAGCACATTATGCCAAATCAACATCTTATAAGGGTAATTATCATTATTGGCAAATATGTAGTAATGGTAGAGTAGATGGAATAAATGTTGATGTCGATATAGACATAAGATATAAAAATAAGAATTAGGAGGAATAATAAATGAACTTATATATAAGTGGAAGTAATAGAAAACATAATAGCTATAATTTTTTAAAAATGATAAAAAATGATACTGACATTTTTCTTTCTGTCGCAGATTTAAATATAAAGTATTGTGGAGGTTGCAATGCTTGTGCAAAAAATAAAAATAATACTTGTATTTTAAATGATGATATGAAACAGGTTTATGAAGCAATAGATAAGTGTAATAAAATAGTAATAATGTCACCAATTTATATGAATCAAATTACAGGAATATTAAAAAATATAATTGATAGATTAAATCCTTATTGTTCCAGTGAAAAATTAAGAGGTAAAAAAATTTATTTAATTACTATTGGGCAAATGTCTGAAGAAGAACAAGAAGAAGTCGTTCAAGACATAAAAAAATATTTTTTAGGAATTAGTGAATTTTTATATTTTGAATTTGAATATTTATATAATTTTACAAGTGGAGATATATTAGAAATAGATGATATAAATAAAATGTATTCTATTGAAAAATTAAATAAAATAGTAAAAGACATAAAAGATAAAATTGAGAAATAACATTATAATTAATTATTATAAAATATAAATGGAGGCTATCTCTATTTTTTATTTATAAATAATATATAAGAATAATAAAATATAATGGTGATTAATATAAAAAGAGTAGGTATAATAATACGTGAATTTAAAGAAAATAACATTGATTTTATTGGCACAAGAAAAGATTTGTTTTCAAGATTCCAAGATTTTAATGTAAGTATAATTGGAATACCCATTAATATCGAATTTAACAAGCTTATAGAAGGGGTAAACATATGTGATGGTATAATTTTATCTGGAGGAGAAAACTTTCATGAAAACGACTTTAAATTAGTTAAATATTTAATAGAAAAAAATATTCCTACATTAGGTATATGTTTAGGAATGCAAAGTATGGCTGAATATTTTAATGATAGAAGAGAAATAAAAGTTAATAACCATTATAGTACTAACAAATATGTGCATAAAGTAAAAATAAAAAAAGGAAGTAGATTATATGATATATTAAATAAAGAAGAAATACTAGTCAACAGTAGGCATCATACGGGAATACCATATACAAATATGCTGATAAGTGCTAAAAGTGAAGATAATATAATTGAAGCTGTTGAATTATCTCATTTAAAATATTTTATAGGTTTAGAATGGCATCCTGAATCAATTAATGATAACAACAGTTACTTAATCTTTAAAAGCTTTATAAATAAGCTTTAAACATAAAAAGGTATAGTTTTTAATCTAAATATATGATAGAATGAATATAGATTAGTTTTAAAAAAATTCAGGGAAGAGGTTAAAAATATGCCAAGAAAAGCAAATGAAACAAAAAAGAAAGAAATCAAAGAACCAAAAGAAAAAAATATTGATATTAAAAGTATAGAAATAGAATTAAACAATTATTTAGAAGATCGAAAAGTCGATATAGAAAAAGAATTAACTAATAAAATTGATGAACAAATAGAACTTAAAGTAACTAAAAGAATGAAAGAAGAAGAAAAAAAGTTAAGCCGTGGTAAAACTGGTAAAATCATTCGTCGAGACATAATAATTATATTGTTATTAGGAGTCATAGGTTATTTTTGTTATTGTTTATATGATGTCGATTATTTTAATATTAGAACTAAAGTAGTAGACAAAACGAGTGATAATAAAAAAGATGATGAAATAAAGAATAATGATAAAGAAGAAGATAATAATGAACCAATAGTAGACACTAAACCAGATAGTAGTTATTACATTAAAAACTATGGATATTTATTAGATAATTTATTAATAAATGATGAAGAAATATATAATTTATTTACAAAAACTATTACTAGAGAGACTATTCCAAATGAATTAGTATTAAAAATAGCTTATAAAAACATTAATAAAGTTTTAATTACTAACAATAATGATATGATAACATTCCATAAAGATAGTTTATTAGAATCAGCCAAAAAAATATTTGGAGAAGACATAAATATTAAAAATGAAATGTTTATATATAATAATATCAAATTTATGTATTATAATGATACATATATAGGTCTAAAAGAAGAATCAAATAGTATTAATCTTATTAATAAAATTATAAATGCAAATGAAGAAAATAATGAATTAACATTTGAATTTATTATTGCTAAAACATCTGAAAACAAACTTTTAGACATTGAAGATAATATTATCGAGGAAGAATACGATAATAAAGATATAACAGAATATAAAGATAAATTATCAACATATATAATTGTATTTGAAAAAAGTGAAGACAACTACATATTTAAAAATATTACAAGAAAATAAAGAAAGAAACCACAATTGGTTTCTTAATTTTTTTCATAAAAACTTTTAATAGAAACAAGAATTCTTTTTATATTATCTTCTTTAAATGGTTTATTAAGAACATCAAGAATAGGATAAGAAAAAGCTTTTTTAATTGTTTCTTCCGTATCATCTCCCGTAATAATAACCACTGGGATTTTTTCTATTAAATCATTATTTTTTAAATATTCTAGAACTTCAAAGCCATTAGTATTTGGCATATTAAGATCTAAAAGTAATGCATAAATATTTAATTCATTTAGCTTTAGAATTGCTTCTTTCCCATTAGAAGCTTTAATTATTTTATATTCATCTCCAATAGTTTGTTCTATAAAATTAAGCATAATACTAGAGTCATCAGCTATTAAAATATTTTTAACATCAGTACTTACATCATTTGAATCAAAATATTCCTCTAAAGTAGAATTTATTTTATTAATAGTATTTTTAAGTTCATCAAAATGACTATCAATAAATTCTTTATTTTTTTCTTTACCAGCCATTTCGTGTTGTAAAAATATTTCTGCTTCATTCATAAAACCTAAATATTTAGCCTCACTTTTAGTACTATGAGCAAGAATTCCATAGTTTTCAAAATCTTGTTGATTTCTATAATATTCTAGATTACTAAGTTTATCATTATAAGAACTCATATCTCCCCAAAATTCCAAACTACTATCTACTTGAACATTATTATTTCTTAATATATCTACTTTTTCCATTCCTATTTACCTCCCAAATATTTATTTAAAACTCTATTAAGTTGATATCTATCAATTGGTTTTGATAAGTAATCATTAAAACCAGCTTGAATATATTTTTCATCTTGACCTTCAATAGCATCCGCAGTAAGTGCTACTACTGGAATATCAAAACCAGGTATTTCCTTTAATCTACGAAGACATTCAACCCCATTCATTTTAGGCATCATAATATCCATTAAAATTAAATCAAAAGTCCCTGTTTCAGCAAGCTCTAAGGCTTCAAATCCGCTTGTAGCTTCTACAATTGTAAAGTTATAAGGTCTTAAAATATTATTAGCAACTTTTAAATTAATTTTAGAATCATCAACTACTAATATTCTTTTACCACTATGAAGAGAGTAATCAATTTCGATCTCCTCACTACTACCAACAGGAGCTTCCATACTAATTAAATCTTGTTCTATATTTATTCTAAATGTTGAGCCTTCGCCATAATTACTAGATACAGTAATTCTTCCGCCCATCATTTCGGTTAAACTCTTAGTTATAGCAAGGCCCAAACCAGTACCCTCAGTAGAAGTGTTTTGGTCTTCATCAAATCTTTCAAATTTATTAAATAATTTATTAATATCTTCCTTTTTTATACCACGACCTGTGTCTTTAACAGCGATGTTTAGTGAACATTTTTTAGTATCAATTCTATTGATACAACTAACACTAAAGATTATTTCGCCTCTATCAGTATATTTAGCTGCATTAGTTAAAATATTAAGAACTACTTGTTTAAGTTTACCAACATCACCTTTTAAAATACCAGGTAAATCTTCTGTTATATTACTTCTAAACTCAATAGGTTTAGCTCCAATTCTTGGAATAATTAATTTACAAAGACCATTAAATACTTCTTTTGGATTATATTCTTTTGGAACTATTTCCATTTTATTAGCTTCTATTTTCGAAATATCTAAAATACCATTTACTATTTCTAGTAAGTTATTAGAAGCATCAACAATATCTTTAGCATGATCTTTAGCTTCACTATCTAAGTTAGGAGATTCAATTAAACATTCGCTAAAACCAACTATTGCATTAAGTGGAGTTCTAATTTCATGAGACATATTAGATAAGAATTCAGACTTAGCTCTATTAGCTTTCTCAGCCTGGTCTTTAGCCATATTAAGTTCTTTAATCATTTTTACATCAGGATTTTCAATTGTAAAATACATAAATATAACAACTAAACTAAGCAAAAAATTTATTAAAAATAAATCTGGGAAAAAATTTTGAGCTAAGAAATTAACTATTAATAAAATAACTAAAGCATAAAGAGGTTTGATTTTTCTTTTTGAAATTATCTTTCTATTTTTAATTGCTAAACCAATAGTATAAATTATTAACAAAGCGCTAACAATATAAGCGATAATCATTGAAATTCCTTTCGGAACAATAGTAGCATCAGTCTCAATATAATGCACAGGCAATATTAAGATAAAAGGAGTTACAATAATAAATATAAAAGCGAAAATCATAAAAGAACTATAAAGTTTTTTGTTTCTATTTTCACTATTAGGCATACTAATAAGTTTGATATAGAAAGCAAAAATTAAAAGCCATGCTACAATATAAACAAACACCAGCTTAGATGCTATCATATAAAAGAAATTATTATAATCAACATTCAAATTATAAAGGATACCAGTAAAAATATCTAATGATAAGCCAATTGAAGTCAAAATAAGTAAATATTTATATAACCTTGTTTCAATATTGTTAACTCTTTCTTTTGAAAAAAAGTCCATCATTAAAATTCCAATAAAAATTAAACTACTAATCGACATATAAAGTCCCATATTATCAACTTCCTATTCTTTATAATAATATTTTAACACATCTAAAATCTAAATGCAATTAAACCAAATAAAAAGAAATACTAAATTTAGTATTTCATTCTAACTAAGCTGTTAGCTTTATTCTCGCCAATATATTTTTCTCTATCAGCTTGCTCTAATATAGGCGCATTAAGTTTACCATTATCAGTTCTAGGAAGTGGACTTAAAGTATATTCAATTAATCCAGGTAATGCATCTTCGCCTACAGTTCTATAAATAAGCTCATCTATTTTACCTTTTAGTGCTTCAGTATCACACTCATAATTTAAACTTATATGATATACTGGTAAGTATTGATATTTTTCATCAGGCACACTAACTATAACAGCTTCTCTAATTTCGTCAAATTTTAAAAGTAGTTCTTCGATTTCTTCTGGATAAATATTTGAAACACCACTAACAAAATTTCTTTTTACACGTCCAGTAAATTCAGTCTTCTTAAAATCTTTACCAGTAGCTCTCATTAAGTCGCCTTGGTTAAACCAAACTTTGCCATCACTATCAGTTACAAATACTTTTGCATTTTCTTCTGGATTTTGATAATAACCTTTCATAATAGTTGGACCACTAACTAAGAATAAACCAGATTCTCCAGGAGCAACATCAATAATCTCTCCACGTTCTGTTAAAGCAGTTTTATCAACAATTCTATATTCAATGCCAGGAATAGGATATCCGCAAGTAACAGGTTCCTTATTATAATCAACATAATATGGGAAAGGTAAGTTTCTTGTATCTATAATATCTACGTGTGTTACTGATTCAGTTTCAGTTGCGCCAATTGCATTAGCAATAACAGCGTTAGAGCCACCTTTTCTTAATGTTTCTTCAACTTCTTGTTTTTTTCTTAATTTAAAAGCTTCGCCACCAGATACAGCTTGTTCAACAGTAGCCAAAGAACCAGGCGTTATTTTAGAGTTATTAATCATATTTTCAAAGTGAATAGGTCCACCCATAATACCATTAGCTCCTGTTCTAATGATTTCGTCAGTAAAATCATTAGGTCCCATTTTTAAAGTAAGCGCATATTCCATATTATTACATAATACATAGTGAGTTAATGCTTTACCAAAAACCATATGATTTACAGGAACGTTTCCTAAATGAATTTGTCCTGGCTCTAAGAAAAATACTCTATCTAAAGCTTTAATTAAACAGTTAAAACCATTACCATATAGTTCAACACCTTTATGTCTACCAGTTGAACCGCCAGTAAACATAATATCTGAAACATAGTCTGGACTATATGCCCATCTCTCAATTTCGCTATCACTGCCATCTTTAACAATACTTTTTAAATCAAAATCTTTGCCAAATTTAAAATTACCTTCTTTAATCTGTTTCATTTTATAAATTGCTTTTATAATTGGGCTTTGCATTGATTCAATAGGAGAATATAAAATAGGTGAAACATTAAAATCATTCAAAGAGCCTTTTAGATTACCATAAAACATATCAACAGTAATAACTCTTTGCGGTTTAATCATTTCAATATCTCTACGCATTTGATATTCATTATTAAGAGGGCTAAGTCCAACTGTAATAGCTCCTATTATATCAAGGGCATACATTATATAAATAGACTCAGGTGTATTAACGGCACAAAAACCAATTAAATCACCTTTACGAATTCCTTTCTTATATAAAGCTTTAGCATATTGCCATATTTTATCATGCAATTCTTCGTAAGTAACTTTATCTTTCATACCTTCAAAGCTAAGTGCGTTAAAATTCATATATTTTTTGTTTCTTTCAAGAAGAAAATTATACTTAGATTGATTTGGCATTTCCATTTCTCTAACTTCACCAGTACGATGTAAGTCTTCAAAAATGATCTTATTTTTTTCCATAATTTACCTCATTTCTAAATTAAATATATAATAATTTCTTCCCAAATGCAATATATTATTAGAAAACTTGTATCAATTATGATACAATATGGTTGGTGAAGAAAAATGAACTATAATAAAAACTATATTGAAGCATCATTTAACCCCGAAGAATTAAATGCAATATTTATTAAAGACTTTACTCGTTTTCGGAAAGAAAACAATTTAACTCAAGATTTATTTTCTAAATATTCTGGAGTATCTCGTGAAAAAATTGCTAGAATTGAAGCGGGTATGCATTCTCCAAGTATAATAAATTTATTAAAAATAATTGGTCCTATAGGTTATACAATAAAGATAGTAAAAGTTAAAGAAAAGAATAAATATTATTAAAATATACTTATAAACTAATTATATTTACAAAAGAATTAAATAAAAGTATAATAAAAAATATATAGGAGTTTTTTATGAGTGTTGAAGAAGTATTATTAGAATCAAAAGAAGAAAGAATAAAAGAGTTAAATAATTTAATTAAAGCAGGGGAAGTTGAATTAAAATTTATTGAAGATTATATTTTTAGTTCTAATGATACTAGACTAATATATTTATGTGGAAAACATATAGAGAGGATAAATAAAGGAAGAGTAGCGAATACTTTATCTAAAAAATTAGACAGTTATTATATTTTAGAATATGCCTATTTTATTCAAAATTTAAAAGATTTATCAGAAGAAGAAAAAAAGAAAATTTTAAATGAACTTAGTAAAGGAATGATAAGAAGCAAAGATCCAATCAGAATGTATTATTATGCGAGAGGTATTATGTTTGCGCCAATTGAGAAACTAGCTGCTGCTATGGCAAAATATGATAATAGTACATATATTTTTTACATGCTTAGAGACATTGGTTCAAAATTAAATCCAGAAACAAAAGAGTTATTAGAAAGAAGAGTAATCGAACTAAAAGATTCAAGATACATTGTTGCTGTAGCGAATATTGCAACTATTGTATCAATAAACGAATTTGCAGAAGGGTTATTAAATGCCAAAAAAACGGGTATTTACGCAGTTCACTTAAGTATGTTTTTAAAAGACCATGAAGTAGATAATAAAGACTCAAGAGATAAAATTATAAAAGGTATAGTCGAAAGTAAAGACTATATAAGAATTATTGATTTAATAAAGAATACAGAAAACACAACGTATATTGGAATGATAGATTACATTTTAAATGAAAATGGCAATGCAAAAAAAACTGATTTTTGGTTAAATTATATAATCACCTTAGCTATATGTAATAGACCTTGTTCAAGTTATGCTGTAGATAAAATTATAGAAAGTAAGAACGTTGAAATAATAACAATTGCTATATACTATATGGAAAATGAAGAATTAAGAGAAAAACTTCAAAATGCATTAAATGGCATACCAAATTTAGACGATGAATACAAAGGAACAAAACTTAAAAGAGAAATGATTTTAAGAGTAAGAAAAGATTTAAAATAAATAATTATATTCAAATTAAGAGGAGGTAAATATATGGAAGAAAATATATATTATTTAGATGTTGTAGGTTATAAGGATTATTTACAAAGAATAAGTGCATTAGAAGAAGAATTAAAAAGTTTTTTAGCAACAAGAAGTACAGAAGCAAAAGATATTTTATTAGATGAACACTATTCAAGTGCAACCTCATGTGATTTAGTTAGAAGAGAAAAATTGATTTTAGATAATTTACAAGATTTGCGAAAAAAAAGAGATCGAATAAAAATTATTGAAAAACACGGAGAAGATACAAGAGTAGATATAGGTGACAGATTATTATTAGAAATAATGTTTCCATCACATGATGTTGAAGAAATGGAAACTGAATTAACAGCAACCATAGGAACATTACATAATGAAGATAAAATTTCGATTAATTCACCTCTTGGAAGAGCTCTATACAATCAAGTTATTGGAGGAATATATACATATCAAGTTGGTGAAAGAAAAATGTCTGTTCACATTAAACAAAAATTATTAACAGAAGATAAACCAGTTGAAAGAAAATAAGAGATATCAATAGATATTTCTTTTTAAGTGGTAAACAATAAAACAATTGACATTTAACCACTCAAACTATATAATTTAAACTATAATTATAAGAAAAGAGGGCTTATATGTACGATTATAAAACTATAGAACAAAAATGGCAAAAATATTGGCAAGAAAATGAAACTTTTAAAACTGATGTTTGGGATTTTAGTAAACCAAAATATTATGTATTAGATATGTTCCCTTATCCAAGTGGTGTTGGTTTACATGCAGGACATGTTGAAGGATATACAGCAACAGATATAGTATCACGTATGAAAAGAATGCAAGGATATAATGTATTACACCCAATGGGTTATGATTCTTTTGGTTTGCCCGCAGAGCAATATGCAGTTCAAACTGGCAATCATCCAAGTGGTTTTACTGAAAAAAATATTAAATATTTTAGTGAACAATTAAATACTTTAGGTTTTGATTATGACTGGTCAAAAATGATATCTACAAGTGATCCAAAATATTATAAATGGACTCAATGGATATTTAAAGAATTATACAAAGATGGTTATGCTAAATATATCGATATGCCTGTTAATTGGTGTGAAGAATTAGGAACTGTTTTATCAAATGATGAAGTAATTGATGGAAAATCTGAAAGAGGGGGCTACCCTGTAATTCGTAAGAAAATGAAACAGTTATGTATAGACCAACCCAAATTTGCGGAAAGGTTATTAGAAGGCTTAAATGAAATTGATTGGCCCGAATCTACTAAAGAGATGCAAGCACATTGGATTGGTAAATCTATTGGAGCCCATGTTAAATTTAAAATTGATAACCATGATTTAGATTTTACCGTATTTACAACTCGTCCAGATACATTATATGGTGCTACATATTGTGTATTAGCACCCGAACATGAATATGTTGATATAATAACTACACCAGATAAAAAAGAAGAAGTTTTAGAATACAAAAAAGTATGCGCTAGTAAAAGTGATTTAGAAAGAACAGAACTAAATAAAGATAAAACAGGAGTATTCACTGGTGCATATGCTATAAATCCTGTTAATGATACTAAAATACCTATTTATATAAGTGATTATGTTTTAGCAAGTTATGGTACAGGAGCAATAATGGCAGTTCCAGCCCATGATGAAAGAGATTATGAATTTGCTAAAAAATTTAATATTCCAATAATTCAAGTATTAGCTAAAAACTTTATTGGCAGTGGTTCTTCTGAAGTAAGAAGTGATAAACCCATGACTGAAAGAAGAGTAGTAAATGCTATAATTAAACATCCAACTGAAGATAAATATTTGTGTGTAAATAACAAAAAATATAACTGGATAGATTTTGTAATGGGTGGCATTGAAGGTAAAGAGACACCAATCGAAGCTGCTAAAAGAGAAATTACAGAAGAAACAGGATATACAGATTTTGCGGATTTAAGAGAGATGGAATTTATTTATTATGATACATTTTATGCAGCCCATAAAGATGTAAATCGCCATATAACTTGTTATACAGTTGTTGGAAAGTTAAAAAGTTTAGAACAAATAGCTATTTCCAAAGAAGAGCAAGATATCGCTGATATCAAATGGATAGATAAAGAAAATTTAATAGATACATTAACTAATGAAGCTCACAAATATAGCTTTTCATTATTAATGAAAGGTGAGGGCGCATACACTGATGATGGAACTCACATTAATTCTGACATTTTAAATGGTTTAAATAAAGAAGAAGCTATTAATAAAATGGTTGCATGGTTAGAAGAAAGAGGATTAGGCTCTAAGAAAATTAATTATAAGTTTAGAGAATGGATATTTGCTCGTCAAAGATATTGGGGCGAACCAGTTCCAATTGTTCATTTAGAAAATGGTGAAGATATATTACTTGAAGATAAAGAATTACCTCTTGTTTTACCAGAATTAAAAGATTACAAAGGTCACAATGGAAAGGCTCCTTTAGAGAATGCTGTTGAATGGAAAACATACGTTACCGAAAATGGTATTAAAGGAGTAAGAGAAACATCCACTATGCCAGGCAGTGCTGGTTCTAGTTGGTATTATTTAAGATATATCGACCCAAATAATGATAAAGAATTTTGTAATCAAGAATTAGCCAAACATTGGTTACCAGTTGATTTATATATGGGTGGACCAGAGCACGCTGTAGGGCATTTAATGTATTCTAGAATTTGGAACAATTATTTATATGATAAAGGTTTATCACCTGTTAAAGAACCATTTAAAAAACTAGTTCATCAAGGAATGATACTAGGTGAAAATGGTATCAAAATGGGAAAAAGATATCCTGAGTTTGCTATTGACCCTAAAGATATCGCAGCAAGTTATGGTGCTGACACATTAAGATTATATGAAATGTTTATGGGACCAATTGAAGATTCCAAACCATGGAGTAGTAAAGGTGTTGAAGGAGCTAAAAAGTTTGTAGATAGAGTATGGCGTTTCTTCACCAATATGGAAAATATCACAGATAATAATGATGGTTCATTAGATAAAGCCTATCACACAATGGTTAAAAAAGTAACCAATGATTTTGAGACATTAGGATTTAACACAGCAATTAGTCAATTTATGGTTTTTGTAAATGTTTGTTATAAAACTATGAAATGTCCGAAAGTTTATGCAGAAGGTTTTATTAAGATGTTATCATGTGTAACCCCACATTTAGGTGAAGAGATATGGGAAATGTATGGTCATAATAATACTATTGCATATGAGCCTTGGCCAACATATGACGAAGAAAAATTAGTAGATGATGAAGTTAATATAGCTATATCTGTAAATGGCAAACTTCGTAACACCATTAAAGTTGCTTTAAATACTGAAGAAGAAGTTTTAAAAGATTTAGCATTAAAAGATGAAAAAGTTACTAAATATTTAGAAGGCAAAGAAATAGTTAAAACTATAATAGTTCCAAATAAAATAATCAATATAGTTGTAAAGTAAAAATAAAGTAGAGAAAAATCTCTGCTTTTTTTATTTAATAAGTGGTATACTATAAATAATAGGAGGATTATATGAAACTAGAGAATAAGATAGCAGTTATAACTGGTGGGGCAATGGGTATAGGAAAAGGCATTGTAGAAGTATATCTAAAATATGGTGCGAGTGTCATAATATTAGATTACAATGAAGCATTAACAAATACGCTAACAGAACTAAATGCGAAGTATCCTAATAAAATTAATGGCTTTATTGTTGATATTAGAAACAAAGAAGTATTAGAAGCTTGTGCCAAAGAAATTGAAAGTAGATATGGCCACATTGACATTTTAGTAAATAATGCTGGTGTATGTAAACTTACTACTTTTGAAGATATGGATGATAATACTAGAGATTTCCATTTTGATATCAATATCAATGGTACATGGAATGTTACTAAAGTATTTTTACCATTAATTAAGAAAACTGGTAAAGGAGCAATAGTTAATTTATCAAGTGTAACAGGTCCAATGGTCGCAGACAGTGGAGAAGTAGCATATGCCACGAGTAAAGCAGCGGTTTTAGGTTTTACTAAAAGTTTAGCAATGGAAGTAGTTACTAACAATATTAGAGTAAATGCAATTATGCCAGGTTATGTTAAAACACCTTTAGTAGACAATATGGCGATATTATCAAACGAGGAAAATCCTAATTCTGTTGTCGAAGATATAGCAGCCTCTATACCAATGGGTAGACTAGCAGACCCTAAAGAAATAGGTGAGCTAGCAGCTTTCTTAGGAAGCGATGAAGCAAGTTATATAACAGGTCAAGGAATAGTAATTGATGGAGGATCCACTTTACCAGAGACTTCTTCGATGGGCGTATAGAATATGGAATTAGAGACTGTGATAAAAAATCGTCGAAGCATAAGGCATTACAATGAAAAAGAAATAGAAAAAAGGGATATTGAAAAAATATTAGAGTGTGGAATTTTAGCACCATCTGCCAAAAATCGCCAACCATGGCATTTTATAATTATAAAAGAGGATAAAGATTTAAAAAATGAAATAGGAAATTTATTAGAAGAAAGGCTTCCTGAAGCCAGTTTAACTAGTGAAGTTATAAAAACTAGTGATACCATCATAATGATATATGCTGATATTGAAAATACAATTTTAGATGTTCAGTCAGTTGGCGCATGTATCGAAAATATGATATTAAAAGCAACAGATTTAAACATATCGAGTTTATGGATCGGATATACTTTAAAGATAGAAGAAGAATTAAAAGAATTATTAAACACTGATAAAACGTTAATAGCAACTCTAGCCTTAGGATATAGTGATGCTAAACCCAAACCACGACCAAGAAAAGAACTAGATAGTGTTAGTGAGTGGAGATAAAAAAAGAAAGAGAGTTTGAAGTATGAAAAAGAAAGTTATTATATCAATAATAGTATTATTAATACTAGCACCAAGTTGTTTTTTTGCATATAAACATTTTACCAAGGAAGAGCCAAAAGTACCTGATAAGAAACCTCAAGAAGAACTACCAGTTACTGAAGATTTAAAAGGCAAATTTGCAAATAGTAAATTAAGAGTAGATGCATCATTAGCAACTCAACCATTAATGAATGCGTATGCTAAATATTTTGGAGATGAAGACTTTTTAAATGAAGTAAAAGAAAATTATACTAATACACATCCAGGCTATGTTAAGTTAATTAATGGGGAAACAGACTTAATAGTTGTTACAGAACCGAGCGCCGAAGAATTAGCTTTAGCCAAAGAAAAGAATGTTGAACTTGAAGTAACAAAAGTTGTCAATGAAGGGTTTGTATTTTATGCCAACGCTAAAAATCCAGTAGATAATTTAAAATTAGAGAATGTTATTGATATATATTCTGGAAAAATAAATAATTGGGATGAAGTCGGAGGAAATAAATCAAGAATAATACCATATCAAAGACCAATTAATTCAGGTTCTCAAACAGGAATGTTATCACTTGTTATGAAAGGCGTACCATTAAGAGAACCAACGACAACTGAATTAGTAGCAACTATGGGAGGAATAATTGATGCCGTAGCCAACTATGATAACAATATAGATGGATTAGGCTATTCTTACTATTATTATGCTAATATAATGTATCGCACACCAAATATCAAATTTTTAGGTATTAATGGAGTTAAACCAACATATGAAACTATAGAAAATGAGACATATCCATTAATGACAGCATATTATATTGTAACAAGAAAAGATGCAAGTAAAAAAACATTAGAATTTAAAGAAGCATTATTATCAAATGAAGGAGCTAAAGTAGCAAGGGAGGCAGGTTATGTCCCAATCAAAAAGAAATAATATTATCTTTTATAGTATTTTAGCCTTAGTGGTAATATTAAGCATCTCAGGTACAGCTTTTGCTATCTATAAACATAAAGAAAATGTTGATAAAAATGGAGTTACTAACACTCCCAAAGAGGATGTTAAACCATTTTTAACTTTTAAAGAAGTCTCTAAAAGTGATACAATTGATATATTTAAAAAATATCCTATAAATCCTATTGAAATAAATTTTACAAAAGGTAAGGTTAAAATAAGTGGTTTAAAAGATAAAGAGATTGAAAATAAAGTTAATGAAAAATTATCTGTATTAACAGTTGAAGAAAGCGAATTTGGTAACAATTGTCACATCAATACAAATGTATCAAATGTTTTAAGTATAAGTTGTGCCATAGAAACAGTAAATGTCAATTTAAAGACTGGTGAAGAAATAACAATAGAAGAACTATTCAATAAAGATTCTGATATATATAGTTTTATAGTAAAAAGTAGTTATAATAGTACTTGTATGTGGGGAATTTGTAGCCCTGAAGATAATGATTCTGAATATGATAACAATATTGAAAATACCATCGCTGAAAATCTCCAAAAAATTAAAAATAATGATTATATCTTAAGTGTTAATACTAAGAATGCTGTTCTAACCTATGAAAGTAAGGAAGATGAATTTAGTGGAATTTATTTAGAGTATTATGATTTCTTTAATGATATAACTATATATGATCGTTATTTAGATAATAGTATATATGAAAAAGATATAACTAATTATTGTGAACCAAATAATTGTGCTGATAAAATATATGAATTATTAGAAAAAGATAATAATGGATATGCTGATGCAGGTCATTTTATAAATGATAAAACATATGTAAACTTTAGAATTAATAATCAAAATAATATAGACCCTGACTACAATTATATTTCTAAAGAAATAACAGAACTTAATTTAAAAGATTATATTAATTTATTAGAAAAAGAAATATTAAAAAAAGAAAAATTAGACACAGAAGGAAATAATTATGCTTATATTTATATAAACGCTGATATATATTATCATACAGCAAACGATTATCAAGTATATTATCAGATTAATAAAAAAGAATATAAAAAAGAAGATTTTATCAAATATCATTTAGGCTTTAATGAAGCTAAAGAAATAAATACAAAAACAATAAATGCTGTAAATATGTTAATAGATAAAAACAAAAAAATAAGTTATTTAAGTGATAATCCAACAAAAGATATACCTAACTTTGAAACAAAATTATATGAATACATAATGCAAGAGTTAAAAAAAGCTGGAAATGATTTCGCTGGTTATGATACATGTTATTTTTCTGAAGATGAAAATTGTGAAGAAAAAAGAGATTATCATAATTTAATTAAAGAAGCGAGTTTCGCTATTGACAAAGTTAATAATAAGCTTCATATGTATGAAGAAAAACCAGGAATGTATGAACCGATTAGTTTTGTTAGTGCAAGAATATCATTAGATGTTTTTAATGACACACCATTAAACGTTATTAAAAAAATAAATGAAGAAGAAGCATTAAGTTTATTTGATAAAAAAGGTTTACATATTTTATATTTTGATAGTGTTCCTTGTGAACCATGTCGCAATTTAGAAGTTGAACTAGATAGTCTTGTTAAAACTATGAATATAAACATATATAATACATCACTTAACAGTAGTAATACTTTTGATAAGTTATATTCTAAATTAGATATAAAAACAATCTTTGAAGAGAAAGAAGCAACTTATGGTGAATTACTAAAAAATAGTAAACTTTCACCAACAGTAGTTGTTATCAAAGATGGTAAAATGGTCGATGGTTTTATAGGTTTTAAAGAAGCAGAAGATATTACTAAAATAATTGAAAAATATAAATAAACAAAAGATAAATGAACTTGAGGAAGAGGGTAAGGAATTATTCTCTTTTTTTGTTATTAAATGAATATATAAAATTTTATATCTTTTAAAAATTAAGCGTTTATAATATCCAATAAATAAAATATTTGATATAATGTAATAACACTAAGGAAGTGATTAAATGAATAGATATGAAAGTACAAAAAAAGTAGGATTATTAGGAATTATCGGCAATATATTTTTATTAATAATCAAGATATCGGTTGCAATAATTAGTCATAGTGAAGCTATGTTAGCAGATGCCTTAAATTCTGCAGGTGATATATTTTCATCTCTAATGACATCAATTGGAAATAAAATAGCTAGTATACCCAAAGACGACAATCATAATTTTGGTCATGGTAAAGCTGAATATATATTTTCTTTATTAATAAGCATATTTATGATTATAATAGCAGGTAAAATACTAATTACATCTATAACATCTATTATAATTAAAAATGAATTTATATTCTCTTATTATTTAATATTAGTATGTATAATAACAATTATAATTAAATTTATTTTATATTGCTATTGCAAGAAAGAGTACAAGAAACATTCAAATATTTTAATTAAAGCTAGTATGAAAGACCATCGAAATGATATGATATTAACAACAGGTACTTTAATATCATGTATCTTAGGCAAATATGGATTTTACTATTTTGACGGAATATTTGGCGCGATTATTTCTCTATATATAATGTTTAGTGGCATTGAGATATTTATTGAAAGTTATAAAATACTAATGGATATATCTATTGAAAAAGAAGAAAAAGCCAAAATAATAGATTATATATTAAGTAATAAAAATGTGAAAAAAGTAAGTGATTTTTATACTATTGCAACTGGTTATAAATATATAGCGATATTAACAATAGATGTTGATGGTAATTTAAGTACTTTTGAATCACATAATATCGCAGATACTTTAGAAACAGAAATTGTTAATAAATATCGTAAAATATACAAAACTATAATTCATGTAAATCCTATTGAGGTTAATAATGAATAAAGAAGAATTAAGAAAGAGATATAAAATAATTCGAGATAATATTAATAATAGAGATAAAAAAAGTAGTGAAATAATTAAAAGATTAATAAATACAAAAGAGTATCAAAAAAGTAAAGTTATCGCTTTATATAGTAATATATCTTCAGAAGTAGAAACAAAAGAATTAATTAAAATAAGTTTAGAGAGCAAAAAAGTAGTTTTACCTAAAATAAACAAAGATAATACTATGGACTTTTATGAGATAAATTGTTTAAAAGATTTAGAAGTAGGAGCATTTAATATTAAAGAACCAAAAGTAAAAAATAAAAAACCAATAAAAAAAGAAGAAATAGATTTAATAATTATTCCAGGAATATGTTTTGATAAAAATAGGAATCGAATTGGTTATGGTAAAGGTTATTATGACAAATATTTAAGTAATACAAATATTAAAAAAATAGGTTTATGTTATGAAGAACAAATAACCAAAGAAATAAAAAGCGATAAAACAGATATAAGATTAGACTATTTAATAACAGAAATAAAAATATACTAAGATAGGCTTTAAAAACTAAAAATAATTATCTAAAATTAAAGACAAAAAGAGAATTATATGATAAAATAATTCTAGTTATCTAATTATAATATAAAGAGGTGTAGCATTATGGCAAAAGTAATATCATTAGTTAATCAAAAAGGTGGAGTAGGAAAAACCACAACCAGTATCAATTTAGCTGCAGCCCTAGGAGTAGAAGGAAAAAAGACATTATTAATAGATTTAGACCCTCAAAGGAATGCAACAACAGGACTAGGATTATCAAATGGAGATTATTCCCATGATGTATATGAAGTAATGGCAGGAGTTTGTAGTATTAAAGAGGCAATAAAAAAGACTAAGTTCAAGAATTTATCTATTTTACCATCAACTATAAATCTTGCTGGTGTAGATGTTGAATTCGTAAAAAAGATGCTAGAAGACCCTGAATTCCATCAAAATGAGCAGTTAAGAATTGCCATAGAAGAAGTAAAAGAAACATATGACTATATTATAATTGATTGCCAACCAGCTTTAGGTTTAGCAACAATGAATGCTTTAGTCGCAAGTGATTCGGTAATTATTCCAGTTCAATGTGAATTTTTCGCATTAGAAGGAATTACTCAATTATTAAATTCTATCATAATGGTTCAATCAAGTATGAATCCTGCTCTTAGAATAGAAGGAGTATTACTAACCATGTTAGATGGAAGAACCATTATTGGTTTAGAAGTAATTGAAGAGGTAAGAAAATATTTCAAAGATAAAGTATTTAACACCATAATACCAAGATTAGTAAGATTAGTAGAGGCTCCAAGTCATGGTAAGCCAATAAATGAATATGACCCCAAAAGTAAAGCCACAATTGCATATGCCAATTTAGCAAAGGAAGTGATATTACGTGACGGAAACTAATCGCAAAAAAGCTTTAGGAAAAGGATTAGAGCAATTATTTTCAAATGAAGTAATCAATTTCAACAAATTTGAAACTGAGATAGTTGACGAGGGTAAACAAACAGGAGGTATAACCGAAATACCTTTAGAGGAAATAAGAAGTAATCCTTATCAACCTCGTGTTATGTTTGATAATGACACATTAGAAGAATTAGCAAATTCAATTAAAGAGCACGGAATTATTCAACCTATAATTGTTAAAAAAAGTATCAAAGGCTATGAATTAGTTGCAGGAGAAAGAAGAACAAGAGCAGCTAGACTAGCAGGTTTAAAAACAATTCCCGCTATAATCAAAGATTTTAATGATGTTGAAATGATGGAAATAGCTCTTATAGAAAACATTGAAAGAGAGAATTTAAATCCCATTGAAGAGGCCAAAGCTTATGAAAATATCATTAAGATAAATAATATAACTCAAGAAGAGTTAGCGCACAAATTCTCTAAAAGTAGAAGTTACATAACAAATATGTTAGGTTTATTAAATTTACCTGAGAGTACTATTAAATTAGTTGAAAAAAAAGAGTTATCAATGGGTCATGCTAGGGCATTAAGTAAACTAGAAGATGAAAACAAGATTAATGAATTAGCATATAAAATAGTAAGAGAAGGCTTAAGTGTAAGGGATACCGAGAAATTAATTAATGCTGAAAACATACCTAAAAAGCACAACATAAATAGAGCCTCAACATTTGATATAAAGTTTAGTATTTATGAAAACTTATGTCGTGAAAGACTAGGCGTTAAAGTAAAGATTAACAATAAAAAAATAGAAATACCATATAAAGATGACGAAGAATTAACTCGTATATTAGAAGAATTAAATATAAACATTGAAGGTGATTAAAAATGAATTTTAAAACATTTATTGAAAATATTTTAGATTTCGTTTTAACCAAGAAAGTATTAGGAACATTACTAACTATTATAATCGCTATAATTTTAGTTAAAATATTTAAAAATGTAGTTTCTAAAATATTAATTAAAGGCAAGACAGATTATGAAGCTAAAAGAAGAAAGACTATAATTGAATTAATAGGAAGTATTTTTAAATATATAATATATATTATCGCAGGTTTAATAATATTAGATTTTTATGGAGTTAATACTAAAAGTTTAATAGCTAGTATTGGAGTAGCTGGAGCTGTTCTAGGTTTAGCATTACAAGATACATTAAAAGACTTTATAAGTGGTATATCATTAATATTAGAAAACTATTTAGCTGTAGGAGATACTGTAACTTATAATGATTTTACTGGTGAAGTAATTGAATTAGGTTTAAGAGTTACAAAGATAAAAAAAGCTAGTGGTGAAGTAATGGTTATAGCCAATCGTAACATTGATACGATAGTTAATTTATCTCAAAAGAAAGCCAATTTATATCTGGAGATAGACACAGCATATGAAGAAAAAGAAAGCAAAGTCGAAAAAGTATTAATGGGCGTTATAGATAAAGCAATAGTAGAAAAATTAATTCTCCCTGATAGTGAATATTTAGGAATTAATGATTTAGGCACGTCATCAGTAAAATACTTAGTAAAGATTAATTGTGACCAAAACAAAAGATATAACATTAGAAGAGAAATGCTAAAAAGAATAAAACTAGCATATGATAAAAACAATATTAAAATTCCATACAATCAAATCGAGGTACATCATGGACAAGACATTTAATATAAATGATATAGTAATAATGAAGAAACCCCATGCTTGTGGCACAAATGAGTGGCAAATAACAAGAATGGGAGTAGATATTAAAATAAAGTGTTTAAATTGTGGACGGGAAGTAATGCTAGACCGTTTAGAATTTACAAAAAAGTTAAAAAAAGTAATAGGAGGAAAGAATGAAAAAGAGGTCAATTAAAGATAGAATAACCTTAGATCCTATAATGACATTACTAATTTTAATAGTAGCAACCATTGTTTTAAGTGGTTTTTTGCACCTTTTAGGAACACACGTAACTTATAATAAAATAGCAAGTGATGTTAATATAGAGTATACTCAAGGGTTAGTATCAGTCGAATCTTTATTTAGTTTAAGTGGTTTAAAATATATATTTACCAATACCGTATCAAACTTTATATCATTTACTCCCTTATCAAGTTTAATAATCATATTAATTGGTATAGGTGTAATGGAAAAAAGTGGATTCTTAAAAACAGCAATAACACTATTAACAAAAAAAGCTAAAAAGAAAAATGTAACTTTTGTACTAGTTCTTATATGTTTATTATCTAGTGTTATGGGCAATTTACCATATGTTATTATGATACCACTAAGTGCCTTGATATTTGAATATGGAAGACGTAATCCCTATATAGGAATAATATCATCTTTTGCAGCTCTCAGTGCTGGTACAGGATTAAGTGTATTATTTACTGCAACAGATTCTGAGCTTTTAATAAATACATTATTAGGTTCACATATGATAAATTCTAGTTATGCTCTTGGAACAACAGCTTTTATATTTATTATGTTAGTAGCTATAATCATATTAGCTTTTGTCATAACATCTGTTACCGAAAACTTTATAGTTCCTAGATTACCAAAGTATGAATTTCCTGAAAGTTCTTTAGAAGAGGATTTAACGATAAATAAAAAAGAGCTAAAAGGATTAGTTTTAGCAGGACTAGCAGGTTTAGTATATTTATTAATATTTATTTATTGTATTATTCCAGGATTACCTTTATCAGGAGCATTACTAGATAATACTAAGTTATTCTATATCGATAAATTATTTAGTCCAACATCATTTTTCAGCCATGGATTTGTCTTTGTAGTAACAATGTTGTTTATCATATTAGGTTTCTTTTATGGTATTGGAGCTAAGACTATTAGAAACAATAAAGATTTCTGTGACGATTTAGGTCATAGTTTAGATGGAATAGGAAAGACATTAGTATTAATATTTTTAGCTTCAACATTTATAAGTATATTTAAGAAAACTGGTATAGGTGAAGTTATAACTGCAGCTTTAGTAAATATCTTAACTATAGAAGGCTTAGGAGCTTTTCCGTTAATAGTAATATTATTTATTATAACTGCGATTTCAACTTTATTCTTACCAAACTCAAGCTTTAAATGGGCTATAATGGCAGGTATAGCTGTACCAACTCTTATGAATATTGGTATATCTCCAGAATTTAGTCAAACAATATTTAGATTTGGTGAATCAGTAACTATGGGTATAACACCATTAATGGCATATTATTGTATATATCTTGCTTATTTAGAAAAATATAATCAAAGTTCCAAGCCAATTAATCTATTTAAAACACTAAGATATCAAATGCCATATACTATGTTAGTAGGTATAATATTACTAGCTTTATTAATAGTATGGTTTATAATAGGTTTACCAATTGGAATTAATGGCGTAACAACTATCTAGGTTGTAATTATTTAAAAAATATGTTAATATTAAATTAGTAGAGCGTTAGGGTTAGTCTAACGCCTACTACTTGCGTGTAAGCATTAGCCTTATCTTTAAGACTAATGTTTTTTTAAACGGTAAAATTACTCTTATCCGAAACTCCACAACATCACTTCCTTTCTACGTCAAAACCCCCAAGGGAATGTAATAGAATAAAAAATAATGGTATAAGTAAATGCATTAGCCCTAACGCTCAAGTTATTATTCTAAATTATTAAAGAGTAAATAGCAACAAAATTCGTACGACAGATTTCGACATAATAAAAAAATAATTAGTGCATTTTAATATTATATCTGTTATAATACGAATAAAGCAGTAGAGGTTTCTGTTTGAAATAGCAGATAGAAAAGCGAGTCGCTTATTCGAAAGATTTTATATAACTCATTTACTAATATAGCTAGCAAGGACCCGCCTAAAGGCTAAGGTATAATTTCATTATACTTTTGTCCATGATATCTATATAAGATAATTTTAAAGTACTGCTTTTTAAAGGTGATTTTAATGTGGAAGTATTTAACCAAAGAACAAATTAAGGAATTTATTTTATCATTAGACTTAGTAAAAAATAAGTTTAGTGATAAAGAAAAATTAAATATCTTATACACTATAAGTAATAAACCTGAAAAGTTTTATACTTCCAAATATATAAATAAAAAAGATGGGACTAAAAGAGAGTTATTAGTACCAAAACCAATCTTAAAAAGTATTCAAAAGAATATATTAAATAATGTTTTATATGGTTTAAAAATATCTAAATATGCCTGTGCATACATACCAAATAAAAAACTAGTAGACAATGCTTATCCTCATATAGATAAAAAAGTCATTTTAAAACTAGACATAAAAGATTTTTTTACTAACATCACATTTGAGAATATTTATAATTCCTTACCAAATAGTATATTCCCTAAAGAAATAAAAGTATTATTAGTTAAACTATGTACATACTATGATTATTTACCACAAGGCGCTCCTACCAGTCCTTATTTATCAAATTTAGCTTTAAAAAATTTTGATGAATATATAGGAAAATATTGTGAAGACAGAAAAATAAGTTACACAAGATATTGTGATGATTTAACATTTTCAGGTGATTTTAATGTCAAAAAGCTTAAGAATAAAGTTGAAGTTTTTTTAGAGGAAATGGGATATAATTTAAATGAGAAAAAAACAAAAGTTATCCAAAATAATAGTAGACAATTAGTAACAGGTATAATAGTAAATAAGAAAATAAATATAATGAAAGAATATAAAAGAAAAATAAGACAAGAGATGTATTATATAAAAAAATATGGACTAGAAAGTCATTGTAAACATCTAAAAAAAGATAAAGAGAAATATTTAAATAGCATTATAGGAAGAATAAACTATTGCTTAGAAATAAATCCTAGTAATGAATTAAAGAACTATTTAAAAATACTAAAAGAATATTAATAAATATGTTATAATAAAATACAGAAAAGAGGAATAAAAATGAGTTTAAAAGCAGGAATTGTAGGTTTACCCAATGTAGGTAAATCAACCCTATTTAATGCGATAACTAAAAAAAATATTTTAGCAGCTAATTATCCTTTTGCGACTATTGAGCCCAATGTAGGAATGGTAACTGTACCAGATGAAAGATTAACATACCTAGAAAATATGTATTTACCAAAAAGTACTGTTCCCACCACTTTCGAATTTACCGATATAGCAGGTTTAGTAAGTGGAGCATCTAAAGGTGAAGGTTTAGGAAACAAATTTTTAAGTCATATTAGAGAAACTGATGCAATCGTCGAAGTAGTAAGATGTTTTGATGATGAAAACATAACTCATGTTGAAGGAAAAACTAATCCAGTTAGAGATATAGAAATAATAAATGTAGAGCTTATCCTAGCGGATTTAGAAATCATTGAAAATAGATTAGGAAAAATATTAAAGAAAGCAGAGACAACCAAAGATAAAGATGCAGTATTAGAAGTAAATACATTAACAAAAGCTAAAACTAATCTAGAACAAAATATTCCTTTAAGAAGAGTTGAGTGGAATGAAGATGAATTATTAGTAATGAAACCTTTTAATTTTATTACATTAAAACCTCTTATATATGCTGCTAATGTAAGTGAAGAAGATATAGTTATAGGAGATAATAATTATACCAAAGAAGTAAAAGATTATGCATCAAAAGAAAATAGCGGTGTAATAGTTATGTGTGCCAAAATGGAATCAGAATTATCAGAGTTATCAGACGATGATAAAAAAGTATTTTTAAGTGAATTAGGGATTTCAAATAGTGGATTAGATAAATTAATATTTGCAACTTATAATTTACTTGGTTTAAAAACATTTTTTACAAGCGGTCCAGATGAATGTCGCGCATGGACATTTAAAGATGGAATGAATGCGCGGGTTTGTGCAGGAATAATTCATAGTGACATTGAAAGAGGATTTATAAAAGCAGAAGTAACAAGTTTTGATGATTTAAAAGAATATGGTAGTGAACTTAAAGTTAAAGAAGCCGGTAAATTAAGACTTGAAGGTAAAGACTATTTAATGCAAGATGGCGACATAGTATATTTTAGATTTAATGTTTAAAATAGTAAAGTTTACGAATACTATAAAATATGCTATAATATAAATAGAAAAAGGAGGATAAAATGAATAAATTACTATCAAAATCATTCTTGTGGATGTTTATTGGTTTATTAGTTACATTTGCAACAGGTTATGTAGTATCAATAAGTGAAACAATGTTAGATGCAGTATTTAATAGTTCATTATATTGGGTATTTATTATCGCTGAGTTTGCATTAGTAATATTCTTTTCAATAAGAGTAAGAAAAATGAGTCCGACAACAGCTAAAATATGCTTCTTGTTATATTCATTTGTAACTGGTCTAACATTCTCAAGTATCTTTGTTTTATTTGAACTAGATTCTGTAATGATGGTATTCTTAATCGCAGCATTAGTATTTGGGTTATTCGGTATGATAGGATATAAAACAAATACAGACTTAAGTAATATTGGAACAATATTATTAATGGGTTTATTAGCAGTCATAGTATGTTCAATTATCAATGTATTCATTGGTAATGATACATTTGATTTAATTGTATCAATCATTACTTTAGTAGTATTTTTCGGATATACAGCATATGATATTCAAAAGATTAAAGAATTAAGTGAAGAAAACATTGATAATGAAGTATTAGCTATTAATGGCGCATTTGAATTATATTTAGACTTTATAAATATATTCATACGTTTATTAAGCATTATAGGAGATGCCAAAGATTAAGGCATCTTTTTTAGTTGTTCTCTATAATATATTCTAAAGGTATTAAGTTATTACTTCTAACAAAATTAGCAATATATTCATCTTGTTCTTTACTAATTATTATCCCAATAGTTTTATTATGAAAAGATTTTTTTAAGTTATTATCAACTAAATTCATATACATTTCTGTTTGAGCTTTATCTTCGGGCTTTAATTTCCTCACCTTTAACTCTACTACTACATAAGAATTTAATTCAATATTAAATAATAATAAATCAATATAATAATTATTAATCTTATACCGACTCCCAACAAAAGTAAAGCCTTTACCAAATTGCATTAAAATAAATTCTATTTCTGATAATATTGTTAACTCTAAGTCTTTTTCGCTTTTAATTATTTTATTTTTATCTATTTTTATAATTATTGGGCTTTTTATATCTTCAAAAGTAAAATATTCTTTTTTTAGTGAAACTAATTCAATATGTTTAGGTTTGTTAACTAATCTTTCATAATTATTAGATTTAATTTCTTCTAATAATTGTCTTTTAGATAAATTCCTTTCAATACATAAATTAATATAATAATTTCTTTTATTCATATCTTTAATCGGTAATAGTTTACAAATAACAGTCCAAGATAGTTGGGCCAGTGGCCCAAGATTCGGAAATGCTATATACAATTTTCTAAATCTAGATAAATTAGTATAATCATAACCTTTGCCATAATTCCGAGTAAGATTTAAACTCCATTCTTTAATTAACTCATTTCCATACTTTGCTCTATTACTTCCTCCTTGAGCTTCCACTATAAGCTTACCGATATTCCAATAATTATTTAGAGTATCGTAATTATCTTCAAGATTTCTTCTCCTTTTATTTGTTTCATTTCTTTTAATATAATTCTCAATTTCAATATAATAATTTTCTTCTTTCATATAAAATATTCCTTTCACCAATCAAGATACCATACAAAAAGACACAAGTCAAAAACAGAATACATAAAATCTGTCTAGCTAAAAACACAAAATCTGTAAAAATAATAAAAAGTTATTTTTTTACACAATAAACATAATGTATAGAAAGTATGCACATTAAAACATCATTAGTTAGTATAAGTAAAGGTTTATCTTTATTAAATCTATATTGTTGTACTAATTCTAATAAAGTATTTATAGCATTATTCTCTATAAATTCATCATTATAAAAAGTTTTTATTATTTTAAAAGCCAATTCATATTCTTCATTAGAACCTATCTTTTCTAATATTTTATCATAGTCATTAATCTTTATTGTATTTTTCAGATTTGTAAAAATTCTAAATAATGTACTATCAATAAGTTTAGACCTATTCCTGCTATCTTTTTCTAAAGATTGAGCTTTATTATAAATTAATTCAATATAATTATAAATATAAGGTTCCCAACTTATACCAACAATATATTGATAGAGTTCCTGTTCTTTTGAATTCATTAAAGTATTTCCTCTTTTCTAAGATTAGTAACTTCTTTGAGTTTAACTCAATGGAGTATTATAAAAGAAAATTGTACCATATTATTAGTATTGGTGGTTGGTACAATGACTCTAAAAGAAGTTTTTGGAAAAAATATGCGCTACTATCGCTATAAGAAAGGCTTAACTCAAGAAAAATTTGCTGAAAAAGTTGATTTAAATCCTTCCTACATAAGTGAAATAGAAAGTGGAAAATATGGTCCGAAATTTGAAAAAATAGAACTTATTTCCAAAGTATTAGAAATCGAACCTCACATTCTTTTCCAAGAAACAAAAAATACTCACAAACAATTACCTAATAGAGTTGATATGAAGTAACTTATATAGTTGCTTTTTCTATTACTAATCCAAAAATATTATACCACATTAGAATAATTTAAGGTAAGCTTTTATTGTTAATAATGTCTTTGAACTAAGTACATATTTTTTTACAATTTTTACAGATAATATATATAGGTGATATTATGAACTATAACAAAAATAGTGATGATTATTGTTATTATGTTGCTAGAGTAAATATAAAAAAGTATAGAAATCTAGCCAATATTACATCACAAGAATTAGCAGATAGAAGTGGATTTTCGCATCAATTTATTAGAAATTTAGAATCCCTAAAAATGGTAGTAAGACCCCGTCTAGATAGTTTAAGTCGAATTGCTAAAGCACTTAATATAGATTTAAAACAATTATTTGATGATATAGAAAAATAATAATTATTTACATTTTTTACATATATCACATATTAATAAAAAAGGTTAGTAACTATACAATTACTAACTTTTTTCATCCCATCTTCTTGAATGTTCAACCTTTTCCCAATTAACTTCTTTTTTAAATAATGTCCTTAGAGCACAAGGAACATAAGTTACAAAGAATAGGGGACTAAATAAACAAGTTTTTACTTTCATACTTTTATTTAAGTTTATATTTTTATCTTTATAAATAACAAAGAGGGTCATCATTGAAAATAAGAAATAAGCTAAGAAAAATATTAAAAAGATTTTAAATAAAGACCATAATATAAATTTATGTAACACTATATTAATTATTTGTTGTATTATATAAAAAATTGCACCTACTATCATTAAAATATAAGGTTTCATACCCGTTATTTCAGTAATTAAAGAGCCAAAATTAGGATTATTATTTAAAACTTTTCTAAACTTAGGAATATATTCTTTTCTAACATTAAAATAACCTTTAATCCAACGAACTCTTTGATTTATAGTATTTTTATATTTAATAGGTTGCTCATCATAAAACATCGCTTTTTTATTATAAGTACTAGTAAGATTATTTAAAATGGAATATAAAGTAAGTTCATAATCTTCTGTTAAAGAGTGAAAAGGAAAATCATTCCATTTTTTTATTAATTCACCCGCTATAAATAAACCAGTACCAGATAGAGTAACATTTCTAGACTGTTTACTTTTCGTTTCATTGCCATTAGAATTTAAAAACTGAAAAGTAATGCCAGAGCAAGCACTAATAATAGAATCATTTCCATTTTTTAAGTTTCTATAACTAGTAACAATATCGTATCCATCCATATAAGAATTATTCATTTCTTTAACAAAATCTTTATCTAATACATTATCAGCATCACATATAAAATATGCATCATAATAAATATTTTTTGAAACAAGGTCTTTAACTATTTCTTGAAGAGCATAACCTTTGCTTTTTAAATTTAGATTTTTTCTAACAAAAATAGTAGCGCCATATTTTTTAGCAATAGAAACAGTAGGGTCATTACTAGATTCAACTATGATATAAACATTTTTCAACCCTTTTTTAAAAGATTGTTTAGAAATACTTATGAGTAAATCTTCAATAACTTTTGATTCATCACGTGCAGGAATCAAGAAACAAATATTTTCCATTTCTGGTCTTTTTGTTTTAGGAAAATTTTTATTAAATCTAGCTAAAAAAGCAGTACTAAAAAGCCATAACAAACCAAGTACAATAAGAAAAACACTAACAACTTCAAACATAATACTAATCCTCAAAACTCATATTAACATATATCTTTTTTAAAAATTCATCTGTATAAACTTTATCATAAAATTCGCCAATAAAAGTTAGAGGTTCATATCCTTTATGGCGTAAAACTTGTCTTGCAAGTGCAGTAAAAGAAATAAGCATATCGATACTTAAAAAAATGACAAAAAACTTAACTAATAAATCGCCGATTTTTTTAGGAATAGACTCTATTTTTTTAGATATCCAAGGAAGAACAAAGTGAATTAAAAGCATCATCGCAAATCCCCAGAATATCATATAAGAAATTGAAGTACGACCATTAATATTAAGTATTTGGTCGCTATAATCCCAAGATTTAGCGCCCAAGACAAATTCTAATAAAAAGCTTGCAACATATTCAATCAAACCACCAAGTATAGCTCCATAAATAAAAGTTTTATAAGGATGTCTTTTTTTTCTACCTAAAATAATAACTATTATCACAATACCAAAACCATATAAAGGATTAAAAGGTCCATAAATTACACCACGATGGTCGCGCAAACTAAAAGTACCATATTTAATTAAACGTTTAACTATTCCAAGAACATTTTCCCAAACAACACCAAGAAAACTTCCCAAAGTAAAGAGAAGTACTAATTTAGAGAAACTAAGTCCTTTAGCAAAAGGTTTATTATCACTATAAATCCAATTTTTAATTTTATTAATCATAATAATCTATCCTTATAATCAATTATAACAATAATAAAAGAAATAGTAAATTAAAAAAACATAACTATAATAAGCAAAATTAAAAATCTGAAATAAAAAAGTAAAATAAAAGGATTTAAATAATAAAAAAAATATGAACTTATTTATTCATATTTTTAACATATTCGACAATAACATCAGCAGTTTTTTGAGGTCCAATTATAGAATTAATACATAAATCATAATTATCAACATCTCCCCAAGTTTTATTTGAAATAGAGTGGTAATAATTAGAACGTGCTTTATCAGACTTTTTAATACTTTTAGAAGCTTGTTCTTTCGTATCGCCATACATTTCCATTACTTTAGAAATTCTATAATCATTATCAGCATAAATAAAAACATTAATTACATTATCATATTTACGAGTAACATAATCAGCAGCACGACCTACAATTACACAAGAACCATTATCAGCAATTTTTTTAATAATTTTATCTTGAGCTTTCATAGCTTCCTTAACAGGAGTTGTACTAACATATAAATCATACATAAATTTAGGAGCATTTTCATTTAATTCCGAAACATATTCTTTAGATAAACCAGATTCTTCTGCCGCAAGTGCCGTAAGTTCTTTATAATAATAAGGAATATTAAGTTTTTTAGCTACTAATTCACCAATATATTTTCCTTGACTACCATGTTGTCTACTAATTGTAATAATAACACCAGGCTTACTAGGTTTAATTACAGCTTTAGAAGTTTTAATGTCTTTCACATCATCCAAAGATTTAAAGAATGATACTAAAGCAGGGATAGTAACAATTAAACCAATTATATCAGCGATAGGGGCCGCCCATAAAACACCTTTAATACCCATAAACTTTGGTAAGATTAAAGCTAGAGGAGCAAAACATACTAAATCACGAGTTAGAGAAACAACAATAGCTTTCACAGGTTTTCCAACCGCTTGAAAAAATATTGAAGTCATTTTTACAAAGCAAGTTAGAGTTACTAAAGAAAGAAATATTCTAAAGCATAGTTCTGCAAATTCATTATATAAGGCTGATTCAGAACCAAATATATTAATAACGAGCATAGGGCATATTTGGAATATTAAAGTAGCAATAATTCCTACAAGTATAGTAAGACGAGCTATAATTTTATAAGTTTCTTTTACCCGAGACATTTTTTTAGCCCCATAATTATAACCTAATATTGGTTGACCACCAACAATTATACCAACAACGACATTTATAACAATCGAAAATACTTTCATGGTAATACCTAAAGATGCAATTGGAATATCAGGACCATACTTACTAGAAGCGCCATATTTAACTAACATTAAGTTACAAACCAAGCTAATAACAACGATAGCCATTTGAGTAATAAAAGTTGAAATACCAAGTTTAACAACATTATTAAATACTTTAAAATCTAATTTAAAACTACTAAGAGATATTTTAAAAGTTTTAGCTTTAAAAATATAACTAAAAGCAATAATAAATGAGAAAACTTGCCCAATAATAGTTGCCCAAGCAGCGCCCTTAATTCCCATATCAAAGCCAAAAATAAAAATAGGATCAAGAATAATATTAATAACTGCGCCACTAAGAGTAGCTAACATTGTATACTTAGGACTACCATCAGCTCTAATAACACTAGTAAAAGCATTAGTAAGCATATATAAAGGTGTAAAAGCTAAAATAATAATAAAATAATCTTTAGCATACCCTATACTAGCCTCACTAGCTCCAAACATAAATAAAATATTATCCATAAATAAAAAACAAATAAGGACAAATATTACACTAATAATAAAAGTTACAAGTAAACTATTACCAATCGCTTTATGAGCATTTTCTGTATCTTTTCTTCCTTGACATAAGCTAAGGTAAGCTGCGGAACCATCACCAAAACAAGATCGGAAGAGCGTCGTGTAGGGAAAGAGTGTAGATCTCG
>CAJUNE010000001.1 GCA_910587745.1 uncultured Bacilli bacterium | reverse complement strand
TATTATATCAAAAAAACCACACCTAGTGGTGCGGTTGAAATTTCAATTTAGGAAACTACTAAAATTAGTAGTTTTGAGTTTAATTAGCTTTATTTTTTATTTCTTCTGTAATCTTATTTATAAAGTCTTCTTTACTTATATTTGTTGTTTCATCACTCATACATTTACGATAACTTACTGTATTTGATTCAACCTCTTTATTACCTATTATGATGGAATATGGTATTTTTTTCATAACTGATTCACGCATTTTATAGCCTAATTTTTCATTACGATCGTCAAGTTCTACTCTAATTCCTAAATCTTTTAATTTATTAAATAAATTTTCGGCATATTCTAAATGATATTCATTGTTAACTGGTATAATATTAATTTGAATAGGACTTAGCCATAAAGGTAATAAACCTTTTGTTTCTTCTAATATGAATGCTGTAAATCTATCAAATGTTCCAAGTATAGCTCTATGAATAACAACTGGTGTAAGTTTCTTTCCTTCATTATCAACATATGTTAATTCGAATCTTCTTGGTAATAAAAAGTCTAATTGACATGTAGATAATGTTACTTCTGGTCCTACTGCTGGTTTTACTTCAACATCTAACTTTGGCCCATAAAAGGCTGCTTCTCCTATAGCTTCAAAATATTCTAAGCCAAACTCATTTAATACTTCTCGAAGCTTATTTTCAGCTTCATTCCACATATTATCATCATCAAAATACTTTTCTTTATCTTCAGGATCTCTTAATGATAATCTGAATTTATAATCTTTAATACCAAAGTCTTTATATACATCTAATATTAATGCCACAACTTTTTTAAATTCTTCGCCTATTTGGTCTGGTCTGACAAAAAGATGCGCATCATTTTGACACATACAACGAACTCGCTCTAAACCTTTTACTGCTCCACTTGCTTCATATCTAAAATCTGCAGCAAATTCTCCGATTCTTATTGGTAAATCACGATAACTATGTAAGTCATTAGCATATACTAACATATGATGTGGGCAATTCATTGGTCGAAGAACAAATTCTTCATCATCAACTTGCATTTTGGGAAACATATTTTCTTTATAATGGTCCCAATGCCCTGATGTTTTATATAAATCCACTGTACCTACACATGGAGTGTATACATGTTTATAGTCTAACTTTCTTTCTTTTTCATATATATAATTTTCTAATTCTTTTCTTACTATTGCTCCATTTGGTAACCATAAAGGCATACCTTTACCTACTAAATCATGAGTCATAAATATATCTAAGTTTTTACCAATTTTACGATGGTCTCTATCTTTTGCTTCTTCTAATTCTTGTAAATGAGCTTCTAATTCTTCAGATGTCTCAAAACAAATACCGTAGATTCTTTGAAGCATGTGATTTTTAGCATCGCCTTTCCAGTATGCTCCACTTATTTTTAATAATTTAAAATTCTTTAATTCTTTTACAGTTTCAACATGAGGTCCACGACAAAGATCGGTAAAATCACCTTGCGTATAACAAGAAATAACAGTATCATTTTCATCCATTCTACTTATTAAATCTAATTTATACATATCTTCTTTAAACATTTCTAAAGCTTCATCTTTAGAAAGTTCATGTCTTACTATTCTTTTACCATCTTTGGCTATTTTTTTCATTTCATGTTCTATTGCTGGTATATCTTCTTCTGTTAAAGTTTTACCATTTAAATCAATATCATAGTAAAATCCTTCTTCTACTACTGGACCTACCCAAAACTTAGCTTCTGGATATAAATGTTTTACAGCTTGTGCTAAAAGGTGCGCACAACTATGATTCATTATACTTAATTTTTCATTTTCTTTAATATTTATCATTTTATTTCCTCCTTTATTTTATTAAACCACCATGACAATGTAGCTCATATACTAATTCGTCATTCTTTTTAATTTGTTCTGTGCCTTGAAATTTATCTAAACCATCATTACAAGTAAAACTATATAAATACTCTTCATTAGTGTACTTTTTAGGTCCACGAACTGGTATTGTGTTATCTGTTCCGACTTGCATTAGAGCAGGCCTTAATGCTTTATCCATAGCTTCTTCACTTAAATTACTATCAATTGTTACTCCATAATAATTCATTCCCCATACTGGTAAATCATTTATATAGACTATTTCTTCACCCATAAAATTAATACCACCAAAATAGGTATCATGATAAGTGTATTTATTACCATTATTTATTTCTTCATATTCATAGTCTTTAGAATCTAATCTTTTAGAAGCTATTTTAGGTGCATTGATATTAGCATAAGTACTTTTCTTAGCTTTTACTAAAAATTCTTTTAACTCTTCTATATTCATTTTTTCCTCCTAAAAAATAAAAACCACAAGTCACACTCCTAAGGAGCAATGTCTTGCGGTACCATCCTTTATTTTACTTAATTTCTCTTATCGCGAGTAACGGAAGATATTAATCTTCTACTAGAAAGTAGTAACTTATAAATTTATTTATTAACTTGCACCAAACGTTAACTCTCTAAAAAACAAATATTTATAAATCTCGTCTTTCATCATTGTATTAATTAAACAATTGCTTGTTTCTACTTATGATTATAGCATAAAATCTAATTTCTTACAAGTTTTATATAATTACATTTTCTCCAGATTCACAATGTTTATATAAATCTTTTAAGCCAATATGATATTTAGGTTTTTTATATTTATATACACATAAGTAATCTAAATCCATAAATTTTAAATTGTTATTCTTTTTAAATTTCTCTCTAACATCAGTTAGTAAATCATATAAACTTAAATATTCGTGGATTCCTTTATTATTAGCCCAAGAATATTCAAACCAATAAAACTTTTCATTTTCTTCATAAACTACAAATGTATGGGTAAACATTTTTTTAGATTCATAGTAAATCATAAAATAGGTATTAAATTTAGCACCTATACTTTTAAAGTAACTTCGTTCAAGTTCCACTAAGTCAAAGCATGTGCCTAAAGAATTCTTCACTACTTCTTCAGGTGATGATAAAACATAATTCTTTTTATATCCTTTATCAGTATTAATATGAGTATTCTTTTCTATATCCATCCAGCCATACTCTATGCCCTCTAAAGAATTTAAAATATCAATAACATTTTTTACTTGATTCATTTTGACTCCACCTGATAGTTATTATAGCAAATATACATAGTAATTGGCAAGAAAAACATTTAAAATTCTAAAACATTTTATCTACTCCATTTGGAACATCATCATTTACAACTTTTTTGATAATCTTTTCTTTTAAATCTTTGTTGACTTTTTTGCCTGTCATCTTACTTAGTGTGTCTATTACTTCACTTAGTGTTTTTTCATCTTTCATGTTTCCTTTTTGTAATTTTTCAGCAAGTCCTATAATGGTATTTTTGTCCACCTTTGTTTTCTTTTCAACTTTCTTAAAAAATGAATCGTCTAACATAAAAAAATACCTCCTAACACATTATATGTTAGAAAGTACTTTTTGTTTATTTATAATAATCATAAAAGATATCATCAGGTTTTAACTTAAAAACTTTTGCGATTTTTAAAGCTAAATCATAATATACCCTACGATTACCATTTTCAAGTTGCCAATAATAAGCTTTACAAATTCCTAGCTCTTTCGCAACTGCTTCGTAAGACATATTATGCTCTTTTCTTAAGTTCTGTAACTTAAAATTTACTTTGGTACTACTTTTCACCATAACTCCTCCATTAGATATATAATATACCAAAAACTTTTCAATGTCAAATTTTGTGTTGCTATGTGTGGGTAGACATTGTGATAATTTATCAATAATATTAAGTGTGAGGAGTTAGTTTTATGAAGTTAAGAAATATAGTTGGCATAAATTTGAAATATTATAGATATAAAAGTGGTTTATCACAAGAAAAATTTTATTTAGGACTAGAACTAAATCCTAAATATTTAGCTAAAGTCGAAAGAGGTAAAGCTAATATTTCTTTTGATTATGTAGAAGAATTAGCTAAAAAGTTAAAAGTTCATATTAATGATTTAATTTTATATAATGAAAATCATGTAATAGATAAAAAACGAATTGATGAGAAACAAAAAGTAAATAATTAAATCTTCTTCCGAGAAGTTTTTTTATTTTGCACATTTAATTCAAATAATAATTTCTGCTTCTCTATCTCTTTTCTTAATTCTTCTTCACTTGGTAAGTATAGTTTATACTTAGTAGCAAAAAGCTGTTCATTTTCTTTTAAAATAGAATACTTCGCAATATCTTCATCAGTATCAGCACATAATACAATTCCAATAGTAGGATTATCATCTTTATTTCTTTTTAATTCATCATACATTCTAACATACATATCCATTTGGCCTATATCCTGATGCCTAATTTTACTAGTTTTTAAATCAATTAAAACAAAACATTTTAAGATATAATTGTAAAATACTAAGTCTATATAATACTCTTCTTTTTCTGTATGAATGTGAACCTGTCTGCTTACAAATGCATAGCCTTTTCCTAATTCCATTAAAAATTTTTGTAAATTATTTATTATACATGTTTCAAGCTCATTTTCTGTATATTTGTTGTCCAAAGAAAAACCTAAAAATTCTGCGATTACAGGGTTCTTAATAAATTCTAGTTTTTGATTATATTCATTATTATCTTTTTCTTTTCCTTTGTTACTTAAAGATTTTGAACTTAATAAACGATAATAATATTGTGATGAAACATTTCTTTGTAGGGTTCTAACGCTCCACATCTCCTTGTAAGCTTCACTTTCATACCAGTCTCGAGCTTCTTTATCTTCAACTTGTAGTAACACGCGATAATGAGACCAAGATAGTAGGCCTTTAGATTGTGCACTCACTGTGTGCAAAATCTTATTAAATTTTTTATAAAATTGTAAAAAGTAATATAAATTTCTTTGTTCAAATCCTTTACCATATTTCTCAGTTAAGTTTTTTGCTAAATATTTTATAACTTCTTCTCCATATTCTGCCCTTTTAAGCCCTTTTAATTCTTCTTTAGCTATTCGATAGCCTATTAGCCAATTTCTTTTTACCAAGGCAATATTTACTGCTTGGTGAGCGTAAGATTGTGCTGAATCAATAATAGAACAAACATCTTCAACAACATTATCTGTATCTTGATATTTAAATTCTGTTAAGTTAGTTTCTAACATTGAATATATTTCTTTAATTGTAGACATTTTAAAACACCTCACTTTCTTAAAACTTTTTTATTTTTAAAATTTCTACAAGTGAAGTGTATCATATAGATTATTAGGAGTCAAAATACAGATTTTTCAAAATCTGCTAAGCAGAAAATATAAAATCTGTTGCTAAATGTTGCAAATGCAACGCGATTTTAGTAAAATCCTTGCTAAAATGTTAAAATCTGTAAAAATTAAAAAAAGTGTAATTTTTCGTTTATTTACACTTTTAATCTTCATTTTTGGTTTTAAATTGGAGCATTATTGGGGTTCCTGTTAAATCAAAATTTTCTCTTAGTTTGTTTTCTAAATATCTTTCATAGCTAAAATGAATAAGTCTTTTATTATTAACTTGGAAAGTAAATTTTGGAGGTTGGACTCCTGTTTGACTTACAAAGTATATTTTAAGTCTTTTACCTTTAAATGATGGTGGAGCATTTAGGCTTACTGCTTCTGTTATAACATCATTTAACAAACTGGTTTTGATTTCTTTATGATTGTTTTCATAGGCACTTATTATCTCTGGCATTAAAGTATGAATTCTTTTTTTAGTTTTAGCCGATAAAAATACTATTTTTAAATAATCAGCAAATTGGAATTCACTTGCTATTTTCTCTTTCCATTTTTTTATTTCTAAATCCGGATTACTTATAGTGTCCCATTTATTAACTACTAAAACTAAACCTTTTCCTGATTCAATAGCATATCCTAAAATATGTTTATCGTGTTCTAATATACCATCTTCAGCACTAATTACAACACAACATACATCAGCTTCATCGATTGCTCTCATACTTCTTAAGTAACTAAATTTTTCTACATTTTCATATATTCGACCTTTTTTCCTTAAACCGGCGGTATCAATAACGATATATTCATTTTTATCATAAGTAAATTTGGTATCTAGGGAATCTCTTGTTGTTCCAGCGATATCACTAACAATTGCTCTTTCTTCATTTAATATAGCATTTATTAAACTACTTTTTCCAACATTTGGTCTTCCTATTATACAAAACTTAGGAATTCTTTCTTCTTCTTTTAAATCATTTGATAATTCTTTTGTTATAGCATCTAATAATTCTTTAAATCCTAAATTGTGCTCACCACTTATACTCATAACTACTGGAAAACCTAACTCATAAAATTCATAAATGTTTTCTTGACGTTTATTATTATCAATTTTATTTACTAAGACAATTACTTCTTTGCCACTTTTTATAAGCATATCCCTAATAAAATAATCACTTGTATCAAGTCCGGTTTTACCATCTACAACAAAAAGAATTAAATCAGCTTCGTCAATAGCTAACTCAGCTTGCATTCTTATATCTTTATTAAAATCATCAGTTGTATTTTCTAAACCACCTGTATCTATTACCGAAAATGTTTTTTCATTATATGTAACTTTTCCATATATTCTATCTCTTGTTACACCTGGTTCGTCCATTATGATAGATTTTTTTTCTTTTATTAGTTTATTAAATATTGTTGATTTACCAACATTGGGTTTACCTATTAAACATACACATTTCATATTGTATCCTCCCCTTTTTTGCTATATTCTAACATAAAATGCTATTTTTCACAAATATTATTTGGAATTTCAGCCTTTATTTGATTATTTTTTAAATAAAGTATTATATCAATATCATTCATAACTGTATTATCTTTAGGATTTATAACATCGTTTTTCTTGTCTGGATCTAACTTTCCAGCATCAACTAAAGTATTAACTTTTATCTTTAAACTTTTATATCCATTATATAATTCATTACTATTATTTAACTCTAACTCGTATTTAATACCATAACTCTCAGCGATATTCTCAATTAAATCTATTTTGGCACAATATAAATTGTCTTTGCTTTTACTTGATAAATTTACAATACTTATAGTTGCAATAACCGATAAAATGCCAATAATAACTATTACACATAAAATCTCAATTAATGTAAATCCTTTTTTATTCTTCATAATTCCATACTCCTAAATGACCTTTGGTTTCAATTTTTTCTTTTAAAGGTTCAATATCTTCTAATATCCAAGCATATCTTCCTTCTTCATATATTCCACATATATATTCCTCGTAATTGTTCTTTTTCATATTTCGGGCATATTCTTTAGTCATATAAATACAATCTACTAATTTACATTTACATATAATATAACCATAATTTAAAGGTATATCTTGAACTAAAGACATTAACTCTTTTCGTTCTAATGTTGTTTTAGGCATTTTAGTTAAACTTGCATGAATATATAATTCACCACGATATTTTGTTTTCCAACTTCTAGTTTCTACTAACTTCTTTTTTTCTTTTATTAAGCTTGCAAAAGGTTCTGTTAAACTGAGCACTTTCATATAACCACCACCTTAATTATAAAATAGTTTATTTAATTTTACTAGCTTAGATATTTTATTTGACATATTTGTTTATATTTAATAATTGCTTTAAAATATAAAGTATGATAAAATGTATACAGATGAAGGAAACTTCATACAAAAAAAAGAGAGGCGTATAACTTTTTGTCGTTAAGCGCCTCCAGCAAAGTGGTTGCACTTAACTCTTAGATGTAGCTCTAAGTTGTATTAAGTGCTTTTTTCTTTGCCTACATTTATCTTACAACTTCATTATTTTTTTATTTGCTCTTTAATTTTATCTAATTTACTATCTTTAATCTCGGTAGTAACACCATCACCTGTATTGGGTGTTTTGCCTGATATATAAAAATCACAAGCGATAAGACATACTAGAATAAGACATATCATAGTTTTATGCTCTTTTTTTATTTTATCTAAGATATTAGCGATGAAAGGTGCTGCAATATATGTTACAAATGTCCCACCAATACCAAATACTAATAATCCTTCTAAACATACCCGGCCATTTAGATTAAGAAAGAATCCAGTGTAATCCCACCAAGCCATATGATGGACTAATTCTAAATAAACACTAGTACCATATTCTATTAAACCACATACTATCATGGCTAAAACAAAATAGATAAAAGGATTTTTACGATACTTCTTTAAAATTACTAAAAGGGCTACACATCCAGCACCATAGATTGGTAACCAAGGACCATATAAAGTTCCGCGATTGACAAAATTACCATACTGACATAAATGTAATAATACTTCCCATATCCAGCCTACTCCTGATAAAATAAAGAATATTAAGACATAGTCCCATAAAGAATAATTACGATTAAAATCAAAACTTAACCATTTATTTTCTTTAGTTTCTTTTAGCATATATTCATATAAAGGATATTCACCAAAAACTATACCACCATCTAAATTACTATCACATAACATACTAGCGTTTTTAATTCCTTTTGTTTTAGATAATTCTCTTAAATACATATAGGCTTCAACTTTGGTAGTATTCATATAAGGATTTGTAAATACAATATTTCCAATATTAAAGGTTAGAAATCCTAAGAGTTGCCATCCTATAAATGATATGTCTAATTTAAACATTTCCCACTTATATCCATGCATCATATCTCTGGATAGTTTTATAACATCACTCGGTTTCATATTAGGATTTTCAGCGAGTATATAAGGCACTAACATATAAGAATAGTATTTGATAAAACCACCAATTATAGTAAAACACCATAATAAAGAATATAAATTTTTTAAAAACATTGTATAAGCAACATGACAAGTTTTATTTAATTTATAAATTACTAATAATTTATTAGTTTTAGTTTTCGTGTATTTTCTGTTTTCTAAATAAAATCTGGCATTTCCTACTTCTAATACTTTACTCACAAATATCCAATAAAATAATGAACATAAAGCTCCAATTAAAATAATGACACTCGCCCATATGTGATCTTTAAATAACATTTGATTAATTGCATTTAATACCCCAAATAAATATGAACCTGATTTGGAAACATTATTAGCAACATTTGATAAGACTCCTTCTGTTGCATTTTCAAATTCAGGGATATTATCTTCTTTACCTTTAATGCCATTTAAAAAATCATTAACAATATCACTATTGTTCTCACCTTTTAATTTGATATTTATTTGATTTAGGTTATCAGGATATTCAACTTCTGTACTATTACTAAAACTTATAATTGTTCCACCTATACATAAAGTAAATATAAAACATGTTATAATACACATTTTCCAATTACGATAAAAAGCACTTTTTCCTTTTAATTTTAACTCTTTTCTATAAAACATTGTAATGCCCCATTTACTACTTTTATTTTATCATATTTTGACAAATTCTTCTATAATATTATAATTACAATTTTGTAAGCTTATCTTACAGTAATATCGCCACTGATAGTTTTTAATTTTAAATCATATTCACCACGTGAAGATTTTATATTTTTATCACCGCTTACACTATCAGCGGTTATATAAGCTTCATTTATGAGCTTTATTCTTATTTCACCACTGGTACTAGAAATACTAGTATTACCTAATATCTCAAAATGACTTAATTTGATATCACCACTTGTTGTCTCTATACTTCCAAAACCTGAAAAATCTTCAATTTCTATTTCACCACTGGTACTTATAACTTCACCATTTCCGAGGCTTGATATTAATATATCACCACTTGTTGATTTTACTTTACCAGTTTTTAGAGAATTAATAGTTACTTCGCCACTTGTAGATTTGATATTGCCACTTTCAATATTTGGTAATAAAATATCACCACTTGTTGTAGATATATTATTTTCAGTTTCTTTAAAATCTAATTTAGATGTAATATCGCCACTGATAGTATCAATATCAAATTTTCCTTCATAATTTTTTGGTAATTTTATAATTATACTAGTATTATAACAGAAACCAAAACACATTGTACTTCTTTTTTGATTAATATTTAATACTCCATTAGTATTTGATACTTCAGTATTTTCTTTAGCTTTTTTATCGCCATATATTTCTACTATTATATTATTAGTATCATTTTCTTCAATTTTAATATCATAGCTTTTAACACTCACTAAAACTTTATTGATATTCGTATCTTCATATTTTATCGTATCAATTAGTCTTGTTCTATCGCTAAAAAAGTTTATTTTACCATTTAAACCAAATACCATAAATATTAGTAATCCTATAACTATACAACTAAGTAATATTATATTAGTTATAATTAATGCTTTGTTATTTTTCATTTTTATTCTCCTTCTTATCTTCTTTTAATAATAAACTTAAAAATACTATCTTCTTAATTAATAATCCGACAATTAGTATTATCCAGGTATATTCCCATCCCCAAATAAAACTATTTATTAAATATACTATTAATATAGTTAAATTAATTATTGAACTTATTAAATTTCTTCTTTGAATACTTTCTTTTTTCTTAATAGATATTTGTTCAAAAGGCTTGGATAAAAAATAATAAATTAATATAATTGATATAGCTCCTATACAAGCGATTGAAATAATAGTAGTAATACTTTCATCAACTTCGATACTTTCAAATACTTCAATTAATATACACATTACAATAAATATTACAATACACATTGAAAATGTTAATGCTTTATTCTTGTTGTTTACTCTTTCTATTTTTTCTTCTAAAATAGGATTACTTCCTTTTAAAAATTCATCTGTTGATATTTCAAAGAAATTACATAATGGTACTATTTTGTCAAAATCAGGATTTGATTCCCCTGTTTCCCACTTACTAATTGTTTGTCTTGAAACATTTAACACACTTGCTAAATCTTCTTGACTCATATTTTTCTTTTTTCTTAAATCATATATCTTTTCGCCAATAGACATATTTCTTCACCTCGAAAATAATTCTATTACATTTAATGGTTGCATTCTACCAACTTCACTTGGAAATATCGCAACTAAACTTAACATTATTATATAAACTCTTACTTTAAAATAATTATACCAAATAAAAAGAAAAAATTATATACTTTTTCCTTTTTAATTTAATCTAGTTTTAATCCTCTTACAAATCCATATTTTTTATCGTGGTACTCCTCAATTTCTTCATATATTTTTCTAGCTTCTTCATTTACTTCATTTATTCTTAAAGGGTTACCATTAATATCTACTAAAGGAATAACATTTCTTTTTTTAACATCTATCGATACACTATAAGAATCTCTTGGTTTAGTATCACTACTAATGACATTTGTTGCATTTTGAAACTTCTCCCATGATGAAAGTGTACTAATTATAGATAGAATCTCACTTTCTGGTTTTGTATATAAATCTTCAAAAGTTATTAAACCTCTATCAATTAATGTTTTAATAACATCACATAAATATTGTGTAGTAAATTTATTTCTATTACTTTGTAGTTCTTTAGCATATACTAATACCATTTGAATAAATTTAAGAGCTAATTTCTCATCTTTAAATCCTAGTTCTAATTCACCTTTATTATCTAACACTGTTAGACCTTCATAAACTTCTTTTACGTCTTTTAAAGAATTAGTATGTAACCAGATAGCACAAGTATGTAATACTCCATCTAATCTATCCGCGCATAATTTTGGTGATTTGTTTTCTAATATAGGATATCTACTTAAATCTTCTAATTCTTCAATATCTACTCTATCTTCTTTTAGCATCATTAATAGTTCTTTGTCTTGGAATAAAGGATCTTTTTTAAATTCTTCACTTGATTCTTGTTTTTCATAATCGCCTAAAACATAATCTATAACATGAGCAAAACATGGAGTTTTTCTATCATGTAGTAAGCTTGCAATAGTAGACTTTTTATCATGCGTAAAATGATAATTAATTAGAGCAACAATAATACTATGATTAAATCTTGTATATGGTAATATTGGACTATAAATCTTTGTATAATCACAACCACAAAACTGACTTCTATACCTCAACAGTCTCATTGTATCTGTGTATAAATATTTTTGTAAAAATAATGGAAAATCATTTTCAATAAATATTTTTAAGTAATCATTAAATGTCATAAAATTCACCTGAGAGAAAATTATAGCAAATAAAATTTAAAAAAACAAGGTTATTCCTCATTTTTAAATTTAAGCTCTGGATATTCATCTATATCTAAGCCATAATGATTATATATTTTAGATACTCCATAAGTTATTATATCTTCACTACTAAATCCTAAGTCTTTAATAGCTTTTAAAATTTCTTCTTCATTTGGTCCTTCAAGTTCTACATAAGTTGGTATCATAGGCCATGTATCAATGTCTAGTTCAATATTATTTAGCATATATCTTGTTCTTTTATTTTCTTGATATGAACGTGATTTATACCCGAGTTCATTTAATATTAAATTAGTTGTAACAAAATCATTTACTTCAATTTCTAATTCTTTAGTGCCATCAATACTATCATTTCTTATTTCTTTAATTGTTAAAGTTGTTTCTTTGCCTGTATCTCTAAGTCTTATCCATTTACCTTTAATAATAGGATTAAAATCATAAATATATCTTTTTTGAATATAATCTCCAACTTTAGTAGCTCCTAAATTTTCTAATTTTTTAATAAGTTCTTCTTTATTTATTTCTAATATTCTAGCTTCATATTCTGTTTTCATTATTTTTTTCTGCTTTCTAATAGTTTTAATATTTCTTTTTGATTTTTCTCAATCTTTTCTATTTTATCATGTAATTCTTCTAAAATAAGTTCACTTTTTAAATCAGTTCGATAATCATTTTTACTTCTTAAACTATCTCTTTTTGCTTCCCTATTTTGACTCATCATTATAACTGGAGCTTGTAAGGCAGCGATGCAAGATAATACTAAGTTAAGTAATATAAACGGATAAGGATCTAAATTATCAAGCATATATAAATTTATCATTATCCAGATGATTAGAAAACTACTAAAACCTAAGATAAACGTCCAAGAACCAACAAATTTAGTTATTTTATCTGCTATCCTATCACCAAATTTTATATTTTTTTCTTCTTCTTTTAGGGCATCAATACTTATTGGTTCATCAATTAATAGATCTAATAACTCTTCTTCATCATCAATTGTTATTTCTTTATTATTAAGTAACATTTTGACTATTTCTTTTTTGGTTTTCTTCTTTTCCATAATTCTTTAGAACCTTTCTAAATATTTTTTTAAATAATCCCAACAACTCCATTTATCTGTTAACTTTGTATTTTTCTCTTTAATCATTTTTAGTATTTCTTCTTTTGATATCCATTTTATATCTTGAACTTCTTCTAAATCTAATTTAATACTTTTGATATCTAAATCTTTTTTTACTATATAAAACTCATTAAAATGATTATTAATAATGTCTTTTTGTTCATTATGAGAAATTGTACTTCCTATAAATAATAAATCTTTTTCTGTTATATCGATTCCTATTTCTTCTTTAGTTTCCCTTATAACAGCTTGAAACCCGAATTCACCAGCGTCTACATGACCACCTGCGGTTATATCCCATTTATTAGGCCATAACTTTTTATTACTACTTCTTTGCTGAATTAATACTTCATTTTTTGAATTAATAATAAAAACTACAACTGCTTTATGATATAATCCTTTTTTGTGGCACTCCTCTCGGGTTGCTATTTCATTTGTAAATTCTCCCATTTCATTTAATACATCAAAATTTTCCATAATATTTCCTCCTTAATAGTTTGTTCTTAATTCATATATTATAATATTTTCTTTTTTTATACCTATTTTTATATTAAATATAGCAAATTCAACTATTATATCTATTAAATTATTATTAATAACATATTCATATAAACAATTAAAATATGGTATATTATTTAATTTTCTATCAAAAATATTAGTTTTTAAATTATAATCAGGATTTTTTATTGCATCTCTTACAGAATCACCTGGAGTAGCAGAACATATAAGATAAATATCGTTGTTACTTAATACTTCTATTTCGCCAACTAATACTTGATTATTGGCATAATTATATGAACTAACATTAATGGTATACATTTCATATTCTTTTATTTCTTCTAAAATTTTATTCTTTGTTACTGCCAATTTAAATATTCCTTTTGGTTTAGATTTGTCTCGAATCGCATAATACTCTGCAGGATATTCATTTATAAATTCTATTACTTTTTCTTCATCACCTTTTTTAAATAACTTTTCAGGAAATTTATTTAGTTTTAATTCTTCTATCATTTTTATACTTTCGATTTTGTTATTAATTTTCATTAAATCATCTCTTTTAAATTATATCATATATTATAATTTTTTTAAATATTCCATTCCTTTTTTAGCTTGACTATGCTCATCATGATGTTTTATTTTATATACTTTATCATTCATTAAAAAGTTTGATCCTGTTTGATGAAAATCAAATTTGACATTGTATTTTTTACAATCTAAATATATTTTCTTAATCCACTCAAAATCACAAATACGGGCATTATCATAAGATTCACCACCTACTGATACTTCATTTATTTTGCCAGTTTTTAAATACTTTTTTAAATCAACATATTCTAAAATGGGAGATACTAATATTGCTTTTCTTTTTGATGGTATTTCTAATAATATAGGTATACGTTTATCAGCCATAGCTTGATTTTCAGCAGTAACCGCAATTATAACATTATCATATCCTAAGCCCCAATCACTTGGTAAGTTTTTATAAAAACGCTCTATTCTTTTAGTACATATTAAAAAATTAACATCTGGTCTTTTTTTAATAATTTTCCAAGCATCACTTCGCCATTCGTCAGCTTCTTCAATGAAAAAATCAGAAGTAAAACAAGTTGCTACTTCAGATTCTGCTGGTATTTTATATTCACCATTTCGCGATTTTTTTAAAGGTAAATTAAAATTAGTTATATTTTTAGTTACAATATTAGAATCTTTATCTCTTTTACTATCTAAAAAATATACATAACAATTGAGACATCCTGGACTACATTTATGACAGCCATGCCAAGGATTCCAAAGCATATTACTCATTTAATTCACCTCTTAACTTATAAATTTTTATATAGTATAAATAAGTTTGGCAGGATATATTTCAAATAATCCTAGATTATCAATAGTTAAATAAAATTCCTTAAAGTTCTCTTTTAATTCTTTTTCCATTTTTAAAACTAAATCATAATCTTTATCAATATGAATTGTAATATGGAATTTAAAATTATCAGGATTATACTTTTCTATGGGACTTATATTGTAAATTTTCTTTTGAAGTTCTTTTAAATAATCATTGTTTTCTACTTCAAAATATAATACATAACTATCTTCTTTACCATTCATTATTTTTATATCTTTAACTTTAATTTGAAATTTCTTAAAACTAATATTTTTTAATGAAGCCAGGATTTCTTTTTCTTGTGATATATCCCAAGCACAAAAAGTAAAATGAAATGGTAATGTATCAACTTCTTCTCTATTTTCTATATTTTTACCAAAAGGAACTTTGCATAAATTAGATTTATTTATAACTTTTAAGGTGTCTTTAATTTTAATAATTGATTCTTTATCTAAAATAGAAATTAATGTAATTCTTTCATTCATCTTTTATCTCCTGTTTTTTAATTTTTTCTTTAACTTTCATAATTACTACAATAGCATCTTCTAATGTTTGCTCTATTTTTTCATCTATAATATTTAATTTATTTACTGAATATAAGTCGTTTTTAACTTCATTAAATTTATGAACCTCTAATACTTCAAAACCAATGTCTCCAAAAAAATCTTTTATATGATTTATGTTTTCAAACCTATCATTTAAATTATTTCTGGAAGTAATATTTGATAGATTTTTATTAAAATTTTGAAGAGCATTATTTTGTGATTTTATGAATTTCTTAGGTGTAACATCAGATGTAATCCATATTCCATTATATTCATTTAATATGTCGTAAATATTTTCTGCTACTACTCTTTTTTCTTCAAAACTTAAATATCTTAATAGTCCCTCGTTGACTACAATTACTGGATTACTATCTTCTAAATACTTTTTACACTTATCAAAATCATCATTTATTAATACATTACCACTTATAATATTTAAATTTTGAGGAATATTTTCTTCTATTTTTTCTAATATTTTCTTTTTGTTTTGAGAAACACTTTCTAAATCAATTTCTATATATGTATAACCTTTTTTTGAATAAATTAGACCTCTTGATGAATAGCCTGCCGCTAATTCTAAGATTTGATTTATCTTACTTTTGTCAATTAATTTATTTATTAATTTATATCTTGCTTCTATCTCTGGAGCTAAATTTTTATATAAAAGTAGATTTGTATCACAATTATCTTTTATCCAATTGTATATTTCTTTTTCATATGGTATATCTGTAAAAGTTCTAGGATAAGAAGTAACAATTGCAGTTGGACTTATTTCTTCAAAATTATTATTCATATAATACATTTCCTTTTTTTAGTTCTTAAAAATCATTTCATTTATTTGGTGCAAGAGAAGAGACTCGAACTCTCACTAAGATTATCTTAACTACCCCCTCAAGATAGCGTGTCTACCAATTCCACCACTCTTGCATACTTAAATTATAAAATAATTGTTAAAAAAAAGAAAGTATCAAATTTAAACTTTCTATTCTTACTTCTAATATTTAATTGTTATTGTTAGCTCTTATTCTTTCTTGGGGCCTTGTTGGTTCTAAAGCCATTTTATTTAGCGCTTCATATAAATCTTTAAACATTCTAATGAATCCCCCACTAAGATTAGCATCACTATAACAGTAAATTGCATGATTATAATTATTTTCTTGTATTTTCCTTATTTCAAGTCTTATTTCATCTCTGTCAAATTTTATGCTTAACACTGCTCCATTACCACTATCACTAGATAATGTTATTCTTTTTTCTTCAGTATTAAATATTATATCAGATGATTTATATTCACCATGTAATATATTATTACCAAACATAGCACTGATAAAATTTTCGAATAAATTATAAGTTTTAAATTCTTGATAATCCATAAGACCTTTATAAGGAATAACAAATACTCTCTCATCTTCACTATTTCTAGATATTTCAATACTATAACAATCAATACTTTTTTTAATAATAATCATTTGTGAGGTATTAGTTGTTAATGCTACACCTTCTTCAAAATATTTTACAATATTCATAAAGCAACATCTCCTTTTGCTCGTTGATTATAAACCTTAAAATAAAAAAAGTCAAATACTTGACTTATTTTCCGCCTGTTATAGTTTTTAAATTTCTTTTTAAATAATCTAAGAAACTAGCTTTTTTAATATCTTCTTTTATAATAACATCTTTTTCGGCGATAATATTTCCTTCATTATCAATAATTTCTGCTGTACCAACTATTGTGTCTTTTTTTATAGGAGCTTTTATCGTTTCTACTTTAATGTTAAAACTATATTCTTTAGGATTTTCTGTCACTCCTAAAAGAACGCTAGCATTATCTTTTAAATATACTTTTACTTTATCTTTCTTTCCTCCTTCAATATTAACTTCTCCTAGTTCTTTATTACTTTCATAAATTATATGATTTTTATAAGAATTAAAACCATAGGTTAAAAGAGTTGCGGTATCTTTACTACGAGCATCACCACTACTTGATTTCATTACAACACTAATTAGTCTTAAATCATTTTTCTTAGCTGTTGCTGTTAAACAATATCCGGCTTCAGTTGTATATCCTGTTTTTAAACCGTCTACTCCATCATAAAATCTAACTAACCGATTAGTGTTTACTAACCATACTTGAGAACCATCTGGTTTAGTTAAATAATCTTCATATATAGAAGTAAATTTTAATATATCTTTATGCTTTAATAATTCCCTTGCAAGTTTGGACATATCTCTAGCACTAGAATAATGATTTTCGGCATCTAAACCGTGAGGATTGGCAAACTTGGTATTAGCAAGTCCTAATTCTTTAGCTTTCTCATTCATTAAATTTACAAAAGATTCTACACTTCCACTTATTTTTTCAGCCATAGCAACAACTGCATCATTAGCGCTTGATACAGAAATACATTTAAGTAAAGCTTCTACTTTGTACTCCTCACCCTCTTGTAAAAAAACTTGAGAGCCTCCCATACCACTGGCATTTTTACTTATTATTACTTTGTCATCATATTTTAAAGCGCCACTTTCAATTTTTTCCATGATTAATAACATCGACATTATTTTAGTCATACTAGCCATTGGAAGCTTAGCATCTGGATTTTTTTCATATAATACTTTGCCACTTACTTCATCAATTAATATCGCTGATTCACTATCTAAATTAAGTGAGTCCTCTGCCTTTACTATTGGCATAAATAACATAAATATAAATATTGTAATTATAATTTTTTTCAAAAAACATACACCTCTAATAAAGTGTACGTTTATTGACATTTTTTATGTTAAATATTTTTTAATCTAGTTTAATTCGAAAACTTTTAAAATCATCACAAGTAATATCTATTTCATTATTATTATCTTTAAATGTTATTTTATTTGTACCATTTAGATATTTTAATTCTTTTATTTCAAAAAAAGGAATTTCTAATACTACTTCTAGTTCTTTTAGTAATACTATTCTTTCATTAGTTAATACAATACTTAATTTAAAATTATTTTCATTTGCCCTTACAGAAACATCATTAAACTTAGCTAAAATTTCTTCTTGTTCTTTTAATATAAATTCTTTCATAAACTCTACTCTCCTTTTATTAGTATATCAAATTACAATCATTTTTAAAATATGTTATAATAATATTGGTGAAAAAATATGGATATTAATTCTTTAGTAAATATTTTAAATAATGGTGGAACTGCAATTATTCCAACAGATACTGTTTATGGTTTGGTTGGAGATGCCACAAATGAGAAAGTAATAAAAAAAGTTTTTCTAATAAAACAAAGAGAAAATACTAAGCCCCTTTTGATTTTAATATCTAACTTTGATATGCTTAAAAAATATGTAAAAAACATTTCTCCTTTGGAACTTGAAATAATAAATAAATTTTGGCCTGGACCTTTAACAATAATTTTTCAAAATAAAAAAAATTTAAGTGATATATTGACTGCTAATAAAAATGAAATAGCAATAAGAATGCCTAATGATGAAAGATTATTAGATTTAATAAATAAACTTGATAAACCAATAATTGCTACTAGTGCTAATATCGCTCACAAAAAAACGATTACTTCAATTGATTTATTAGAAGATAATATTAAAAATAATGTAAATTATATTTATGATAGTGGGTTCTTAGAAGATAACCCATCAACAATTATTAAAGTAATTGATAATAAAGTTATTATAGTTAGAGATGGAATAATGTCTAAAGATATTAAGAACTATTTTGGCTTAATTTAAATTTGCTCCAATATTATCTTATACTTAACTTTTTAATCTTTTGCTTTAAATTACGATATGAAAAAAAGCTTAGTAAATACTAGGCTTTTTGTAGGCTATGGAGCAAAGATTATAAATGCTTATGAGCGAAATATTAAAATTCAAAAAACAAGCAAAAACAAAACAAAACCAGTGTTTATCTAGGTTCGAGAGTTTTTAAATGGTGCCCGAGAGAGAGAAGTACAGCAACTTCGAAAGAAAAATAAACAGTCAGTAGTAATTTATTAACTGACTATAGTACATCATATATTTATATCTTTTACCAATCGTTTTATACCTAAATAATTCTTTTTATACCACTCTATAAATTGTTCTTTGGCTGAAATATGTCCATCACGCCGATTTATTCTTTCTTCATCAGTCATCTCTGCCAATGTTTTAACAGAATCTTTTGGTTGAAATACATACCACAAGGCTGAACGCATTGCTTTATTTTCTTTTCCTCTTTGTTCATAGGTTATGATTCCTTCATCCTTTCCATAGAAACAATAAAATTCTGTTCCATCATAGAAAGTTAAGCAGTCTAAGAATTGACAACTTCTATCTTCGACATCTTTTAAAGTATTTAATAATCCATCTATATCCTCAGATATTCCACTTCTCCTTACAAAAGCACCTGGGTATCCAGGATTATTAGGGTAATTATGAATGTTAAATCCTGAATCAATTACAAAACAAGGCTTTCCTAAAATTTGATAGGCTTGCATTACTTTACTCTTTGAAACAGCTTCTATATCATTCACTTCTAGTTCTTGAAAATTCATTGCTGTAATTTCAATAGGTATTTGTTCTCTATTAAATCTTTCTTCAATTTCAAATCCTTTATTTATATTTCCTGTTACGAATATTAATATTTCCATGCTTCATCTCTCCTTTGCTAATTACATTTTAACAAAAGAAGAGGAAATATATATGTCAGTTTTAAAATTTTTCTAAAACCTTTATTGATTTGATTCTATTTATATAAAAATGTCTTATTTCTTCCTTTGATTCACAATAGGCAGCTACGCCCCATTCCAACCCGAGTAGAATTAAATCATAAGGATGAACTGTTCTTTCTGATATATTTTTTTCATCTTTAGAATAATACTCTATAAAGCATTTTCTTTTTTCTTTTAAGGCTCTATTAATTAAATTAAATAAATCTTTATTTTTAATATTTATAGTCTCTGGAGTTATAAATCTTTTGGGAACATTTATATTTTGATTTAAGACATAACCCCCATACGGACCTTTAATAGTATCAATATAAATTCCAGCTTTTTCTATTTCATCTTTATATACTCTAATCATTCGTGGAGTTACTTCTAATTTTTCAGATAATTCTGCTAGACTATATTTTTTTCCTGTACTTAAATATTCTAGCATTGAAAGTACATTACTAATTTTAGACATGTAGCACCTCTTTTATTTAAAGTTTTTTTAACTTCGTTCGTAGACATATGAAAGTAATAATAAAAATAACATCATATTCTTTAAACAATTCTTTTTCAATCATTTACAAAATTTTATGTATTTTAAAACTCGAACTTTTATGTTTCGAGCTTGATATCAATTTGGTGGCTCCAGCGGGAATTGAACCAGCGACACAAGGATTTTCAGTTTTGAAACTGGTATTTTAAATAAGTTTAAATGTAGTTGATTATTTAACTTATTTAGCCTTATTCCCTTGTAAATATTGATATTGTTTTCTTATTTATATCTATTTAGATTTTATATAAGTTCAAATAAAATTAAATAAATCTAGTAAAAATTGTCCTAAAATTGTCCCAAATAGACATAAGGATTTTTTGTCCCAAATAATTTTATTCTAATGTAGTAATTTAGTTATCTAATTCACAAATGTGTGTATCTAGTGTACATTTAAATTTTTCATTGCTTTCAAGGTATATATAGTTATTTTCTACTTTTTTTATTGAAGATACATTTATTGTCTTATCTTTGTATTTAAAATATATTGTTTTACCATTTTTAGTTTTTTCTCCATCTAGTGAGAATTCTATTATTACACTAGGCACATATCTCAAAACAAATAATTTATCTTTATAAAAATATGTTGCCGTTTTATCCAAGTTTGGCTCTTCTTGAAACCCACTTATTTCTGTTAAAAATATAAAGTCATCTTGTCCTACTTGGTACAATAAAAGCTCTTCAAATGCCATACTATTAGGAGGTAGAACACCAATTACATATCCATTATTATATAAAGTTTTCTCAAAATCTGAAGAACTATAATGCTGAAAATTCGCATATTTATCTTCAACTTTATCATTAGTACATCCACTTAGTAATATGCATGACACAAATATTAATATACTTTTTTTCATAAATCAACATTCCTTTTAGATATATAGATACTATATCATTGTTTCTAATCATTGTAAACTAAATTATATTACTTTTATCATTGTAACAGCTTATATTTTAAATTATAATATTTGTGAAAGGAGGTATAATTTGACTACTACAGATTGGATACAATTTTGGTTAGCGATTGGCACAGGAATTCTTGCAATCATATCCACTATTGCCATAATAATAACAATTATTCAAAATAAAAGAATTATTGAAAGTGCTAAAAGAGCTTTTCTACTTATGTATAAAGATACAATAAGTGTGACTAGTCCAATAGAATATTTGGTAATTAAAAATAGTGGTAATACTACTGCTCATATAACTTCAATATCATATAATCAAGATGAGATTGACTTATTAAGTAAAGAATATTCAAAATTAAATGTTGCTTTAAATGGTTTAAATAATAGTTATATTGCTCCTAATCAAAGTTATAAAATACCAATAAAATCTAAAAACACAGGTATTAATACATTAAATTTTTCAATTAAATATACTAGTGATAAAAAGGAATATTCTGATTCTTTTACTATTAATTTAACACAAGATTATAACATACCATATGTTAAACAAAGCATAAATAATAATGATTTAAAAGTTATTTCTCAAGCCTTACAAGAATTAATTAAAAGAATTGATTAAATATTTTTTTATATTTAATGTACCAAGAAATCTTAAAAATTAAAAATTTTAGGTACATTTTAATACTTTTTAATCGCTAAAATTTAACAATTTGTTATAACATTTGTCAGACTTTTAACCTATTTAAACTAATTTAGATATATTCTATGTCTAACAGAAGTCGGACAAAAAATAAAATGTCTGACATAGGAAAATTTAATATTCCCTTTTAATTAGGGCTAAACTTACCACTGGTAAGTTATTTGTCATACACACTTATCCTGCTTTAAAATCTGTCGAGTTCTGGTACACTAATTTTCATTTTTTGATATATAATTTTTTTATATTTGAAATAAAAAATAGCAAAACTATTTTAATAATTCGCTATTAATTTTTACCATCTATTCTTGTAAAATTTGTTTTATGTGATTCATCATATGTTATTAATTTAGCAGAAGTCATATTTAATTTTTTATCATACTTATTTAAATTATTTGCAAACTTATCTAATAAATCTATTGTTGGTTTTCTTCTACAATTTTCTAATTGATTAATATAAACTAAATTACTATCAACTACTTCAGCAAATTTTTCTTGTGATAAATTATATTTGTTTCTATAATATTTTAAGTTCATTGATAATATTTCTTTACTACTTTTCATTTAAACCATTCCTTTTCTTTATATTTATTTTATACAACTGTAAAAGAAATGTCTTTTGCATAAGTGTATAAGGAAATAGCTTTTAAATTTTTAAAAATTGATTTATTATATATATAGTAGAAAGGAAGTTAATTAATGAAAAGAAAGTATTTAAAAATTGAAAATAACGAAGAAATAATTATAATATGTAATAACAAACCTAATATTCTTATTAGAAATGAAAATAATCATCTTAATATTTCAGAGTACGGAACAAGAAGTAAAATAGAAAATAGAGAAATTATAAATATAACTGATATTGAATATAATAAACTTGTTGATTTTATTTTAACTAAACTTATAGAAATTAATAATAATGACAAAATTGACACTTTAATTAATAAAAGACTAGAAGAATATTTTAAAGAGTTATGTGGCAATAATTATAAAGATAATGACATTCAAGATATGAAATTTCAATGTATAACTATTTATAGTTGTACTATTTAGTGTACTTTTTTGTACTATTAGGTGTACTAAATTTGTACTGTTTGGTGTATTGTAAATATACTGATATGTAGTATAATATGGTAAAATAAGCTAAGTTTAATACCTGGCTTATTTTTTATTAGAATATTTACTCTATTTCTAAAATTATAAAAGGAGGAATGATAATAGAAGAAAGAGAAATATATGAATTTTTAAAGAAAACTAGTTTTGTAGATGTTATAACATTAATAAATAATTATAATAGTAAAATGAAAATAGAGAATAATATTGAAACTTATTATTCTGCGAAAGATTTATATGCTTTATATCCAAATGTTTTTTCTAAATATAAACTTAGTAAATATATTAAAGAAGATAAATTACCATATATTGAAAATGGTAAAGAACGATTATTTTTAAAAACTGATATAGATGAGTGGCTTAAAAAGAAAAGTGACTCTTTTTATTATTATAAAAATATAAAATGGTAAAAAAATTGCCTGATCATATTTACCAAGTTAATGGAAGATTTAGAGTAAGATATAGAAAAAGTAATAAAATACCTTTTGATTTTGATGAATACTACGATAATTTAGAAGATGCTATTGAAGGTAAAGAACAATTTCTTGCCAAAGCTAAGCTTAATTTATTAACACCTAATAAAACAAAGCATATTGGTTTTTCTGATTTTTGTGACTACTACTTAGACTGGTTTAAAAATAAACCTAAGCGTCCTAGTAAAAACACTATAAATGGTTATATATCTAAAATTAACCTTTTAAAAATACTTTTTAAAAATCAAGATATAACAGAAATAAATTCATATCAAATCGAAATGATTTTAGCTAAAGAAAAAAATAGAGTAAAATATTCTAATGGTGCAAAAACTAAAGATAAAATTAGTGAGCATACCTTACATCATGAGTTTACAATGTTAAGAATTCTTTTTAATAAAGCTTATAACTGGAACTTTATTGATAAAAATCCTATGGTTGGTGTAGAAGAACCAACATTTAAAGAAAAACAAATTATAGTCCCTGAATATGAAGAATTAGATACTATTAAAACTAAAATATATACTTGTAAAATAAGAGAACGTTGTCAGTTTTTATTAACTCTATTTACAGGTATTAGAGAGGAAGAAGTTTGTGGAATTCATATAGAAGATTTTAATGAAACTGAGGGGTATGTATTTATTAATAGAGCTGTTGTTTTTGATAGTGATAAAAAAGAATTCGTAGAGGATAAAACCAAATCACAGACTAGTAATAGAAAAAATCCCCTTACCTTCTGAATTCTTTGAAGTTTTAAAAGAATATTATATTTATCGTAATTCTTTTATAGAATACTTAAAATATAAAACAAATGGTACTTATAAAGAAATACCTAATGTATTTTTAAATAAAGATGGACACTTTTATAGACCTCATAGATTATCGGAAACTTGGAAAGCTTTTGCTATTAAAAATGATATTCCTTTAACTTTTCATGGTTTAAGACACTATTACTTAACTAATCAAATGAATTATAATGAAAATTTATCTCCTAGAGATGTACAGGAATTAGCTGGTCATTCTAATATTAATACAACTTATAAATATGTTCATTCAAGTGAGGTTAGAATAAAAAATAATGCTACTAATATATTTAAAAAGTTTTCTAAAGATGATTTATATAAAAATGGTAATGATTCTTTATTAATACCAATTTCACATATTGCTACAATTATACTTGGTAATACTAAAATATCTAAAATTGAAGACTTACAAATAACTTTAAGTGAGCTTAATAATTGTGAGGTAGATTTCTTTAATATATCTGAAGTATTAGAAAAAAGTAAAAACTATCTTTTAGATAATTACCCTGCTCTTGTTAGAATAGAAAAATATAATTATATAAATATTAAAGAAGACGAAATAGTAAATAAATTAACTATTGAATTTGGTAATAATTTTGAAATTGAAAAAGACATTACTTTTGGTAAAAGAATGTCTATATAAATTAAAAGCACTTTATATAACTTTGATATAGTTTTATTCATTAGAAATTAAAAACTTAATCGATACTATAAACAAGGATTGATAATGATTAATATCTACTATTTTTATATTCATTTCACAATTATGCTTATCAAAAATTTCCTTTGCTAAAGATAAACCAACTCCTGTACCTTTTGTACTAGTATTTTTGCCTCTATAACCTCTAATACATAACTTATCTTTTTCATCTTTCTCTATTTTTGCCCCTATATTTTCTATGGTTACTATTAAGTTATCACTATCTTCTTCAAAACCAATATTTATATCATTACCAGAAAATGAATGCTTCACTGCATTTTCCAATAATATGAACATAGCCAAATAAATATTATCAGAAATAGTTATATAATTATTTTGAACTTCTTCAATTTTAAATTTTAAATCTTTTTTATTCGCTTGATAGGACAATAATATTGTTAATTTTTTTATTAAAGGATGTATTTTTTGCTTAAATCTTCTATTATTTGCATGGTTAATTCCATTTAAAATATTAATCCTATAATTAACTAATTCATATAATGAAGTCAACGCTTTTATATCATCATCTGATTCGTATAAATCATTATATTTTTGTTTAACCCTTTCAATCATGGCATTAAAAAAGCTTCCTATATTTCTTAAGTCATGCATACAATCTCTTAAAGTTAAGTTATCCATAATTAAATTTTCAAAATCATTAATAATATCGATTATTTCTTTTTCAGTATAACAGTGAAAATCACTAATTTTTTGTTTATATTTTTCTATAGACTCTTTCAGTTTGACAAAACTATTATTTTTAATAATCAAACAGGAATACAAATTATTTCTTTTTAAATAAACCCCAAATTTATAAGGGCAATAATATAATCCTTCTTCTTCTTTATTTAGCATCTTTTTATAAAAATCTTGGCACTTTTTATTTTTGTCTTTGATACATTCTTTACAAAAATTTGGAATATTACTTTGATTTTCGCATGAAAGACTTTTCGTGCTTTTATCATAAGTTACTAAACTTCTCATTTTAACACCAAATATAATTCAATAGCAGATACAATTCCGTTAATAATAGACGAGACAAAATTTAAAGAATCGGAAGCGCTTATTTTATTTATATCTTTTATATAGCTCTTTTTTTCCAAAATTGATTTTACATAGTAATGCTCTAATTTAGAGATTTCTTTTAAATCTACCCCTTGTTTAATTAATTGTGAACTAGTATTTTCCCAAAAAGCAATAGGATTTATTATCATATTAATATATTTATCAAGTTTTTCTGTTATTATTGATATTTGTTCATTTTTATACATTACATCATCAACATATTCATAGTAGCTGTTAAAAGTAAGAAGTTGTTCTTTTGCACTTAATATTACAACTATTTTTGTTGGGAAAGCTTCCTTAATCTTTTTAGCTACTGCTGCACCTTGATATACTTCATCTATTTCTCTCCCAATGCCATTTATATCACAGAAAATTATATCATACTTTTCAAAATCGTCTAAACTAGTAAATTTATACATTTTATGCACATCTAAATATCCTAAATTTTTCAATAGTTCTGTATCATATCCCTCATCATCCAAAAATACTATTTTAACATTTTTCTTGTCCTTTAAAGTTATATTATTTATTTTTGTATTTTTTTTCTTTAAATCATTAATAGTTAAAAATGTATTTACATTATTTTTTCTTAATATATCTAATATCATAATAAAATTACTCCTTTCACTTTGTTCAATACACACACATTCATGAATAATATAATTATTTTTCATGTTATCCTTTATATACTTAACACTTAGGGTTTATTATAACACTTATAATATCAAACTTAAAGATTTTATATTTAAATAATTTTAAATTTTTATATTTTTTGTTATTAATATCTTTTTTATAGTTTTAAACTTAATCTTGAACTTAAGATATAAATTGTCCCAAAATTGTCCTAAAACTTAACACAAGGATTTTTTGTCCTAAATTAAGGCATGAAAAAAACTTAGTTAAATCCTAAGCTTTTTAGTTATCTAAACTGGTGGCTCCAACGGGAATTGAACCAGTGACACAAGGATTTTCAGTCCTCTGCTCTACCGACTGAGCTATGGAGCCAAAAAAATGGCGGTTCGTACGGGATTCGAACCCGTGATCTTCTGCGTGACAGGCAGACGTCATAGGCCTCTAGACTAACGAACCACAATTGGTTGCGGGAGAAGGATTTGAACCAACGACCTTCGGGTTATGAGCCCGACGAGCTACCAGACTGCTCCATCCCGCGATGTAATCTAACGTTAAACAATTAAGTGGCGGAGGAAAAGGGATTCGAACCCCTGCGTCGCTTGCGCGGCCTCCCGGTTTTCAAGACCGGTCCCTTCAACCAGACTTGGGTATTCCTCCATAGCCTTTTTTCTTGTCAACAATTGAATTATAACATAATTTAAAAACAGATGTCAATAAAATTATAACATTTTTTGGCTCCAATACTATTATTATGCCCTATTTTATGAAACAATACCTATTTTTAAAAATAATATTAACTTTTTTCTTTGGCAACTTCAATAGTTTTTGTTTTATAAATACTCTTTTATGATTTCATAAATTTTATCACTATTTACAATGTAACTACCATGATTCTCTTTAGGTATGATTTTTAAAATACTATTCTTTATATTTTCTTTTATATATTTGGTATGCTCTATTTTAACAATATCTTTTTCGCCAACTAATATAATAGTTGGGATATTAATTTTTTCTAAATCTTCTTTAGTTATATTTGGTTCATCTAACATCATTTTATATTTTTTATTTCTTGTTATAAAATATCCTATCTTTGCTATATTTATAAAATATTTTTTTAATCCTGATGGATTTAGGTTGGCTCCACTAATAATTAATTTGGATAAAATATCAGGTTCTTTAATAGCTACATTTAAGCCTGTTATTCCTCCATCACTAAAACCATATAATATGGGTTTATTTATTTTTAGTTTTTTTATAAATTCTATTACATCAGTGCTCATTAAATCATAGGATATATATTTAGTATTTTCACTTTCACCATGACATCTACTATCTATGGCATATACTTGATAATCTTCTTTTAATTTATTTATTAATTTTGTAAATATCTTATGAGTCTCACTATTTCCGTGAAGTAATATTATGGGCTTCCCTTTACCATATACTTTATAAAAAATGTTTACATTATTTACTTTTATTTTCAAATTATTTCTCCTTTACTATTTCTGTTTCGATAATTGTCTGTTAATGCATGGCAATTTGGACACAATAGTTTTAAATTATCTAGTCGATTGTCTTTATTATTACCATTTATATGATGTAATTCTAAAGGTATCTGTTTGTTATTCCATATTGTTAAATTACATTCCTCACATTTATATTCCTTTATTTTTTCTTTTAGAATTCTTCTTTTTAATTTATAGCTACTGATTGGAATTTCATTTAGAAAGTATTTTTCAATAGGTTTTATATCCGCTGGAGAGTTAGTTTTATTCCATCCTTGTCCTAAAAAGTGTTTTGTGTTTATATTTTAATTTCATTATTACCCCCAATATGATATATTTTATTATAAAGCACAAATATATGTTTGTCAATTTATATTTATTAGCAATTAAAAACCTCTAAAAAATAGAGGCTATATTCAAAAATTGGTGCCCAAGGCCGGACTTGAACCGGCACGAGCTTTAACACTCGCAGGATTTTCTTACTACTATAACTTTCGTTACCAAACAATTTTGTTTGTAGTCTGGACTTTCTCTTTACCATATCAATGACTTAGGTATTGCCCATAAAGTCTCTACACCTTCCTAATTATTATTAGGCTTGGCTCGGGATTGCCATCAGCGTTATCTGGAAGGTTTCCCCGAATTTGAGCAAATTCACTCAGCTTATTTCTAAATCTGGTGCTCAAGGCCTTCCTCTCTAAAGAATAAGAGGCCCTAAGTCCTGTGCGTCTACCTATTCCGCCACTTGGGCAGGCACTTGTCTTAATTAATAAGACTTCTTAAGTATAATATGTTTTTTTTATATTTGCAAGACTTTTTTATTAAAATTTAGTTATTTTTGGCTAAAACTTTTGAATTTCTTTTATTTTTTCATTAATCCAAATATTTAAGTTCTGTTTTAAAGGCAAAAAACCATTTTTATCTATTTCTTTAATATTATTACCATCTACTTTATAATTCATATCTTTAATCGTTAATTTTATATGTTTATTTTCTTCATCTACTTCAATAACTTTAGCATATATTTCTTCGCCTACTTCAACATAATCACTTACATTTCTAACAAATGAACCTGATATTTCTGATATATGAATTAAACCATTATATTCATCATTTATTTTTACAAATATTCCATAATCTTTAAAACCTGTAACTATACATTTAATTATTTCATCTTTTTTTAACATTAATACCACCTATAAAGATTATATCACACTATTTACTTTACAAGTATTTTTTTTTAATCTATAATATGTTTGGTGAATTAAAATGAATAAGATAAATCCTGAATTAAAAATAAAAGAATTATTAGATGACCTACGCCCTTTTTTAAATGGTGATGGTGGTGATATAGAATTTATTAAGTATGAAGATAAATTTGTTTATATTAAACTTACAGGTGCTTGTGCTAATTGTGGTTTTCAAGATGAAACTATTAGCTTTGGTATTGAAGCTTATTTAAAAGACCAAGTACCTGAAATTGAAGGAGTTATAAACGTAGATATTTAAAAAAGACAAGATTAATTTCTTGTTCTTCTTGTAATAATATTTGTAATAACTATAAAAATAATTGCAAATATTAATAGTATTAACATATTTAATATAATTGGTTTTAAACTTATCAAATTTATGGTTTCTAATGTACTAATTAAATTGTTGTTTTTTATATAATAATATGAAGGTAAGATATGAGCCATATTTAAAACACTTTTTGGTAGATATTCCATAGGTACAAAAGCACCACATAAGAAACTTGAGCCTAAGGCGATAACATTTATTATGCCATTTATAGCATCTTTATTCTTAATAGTATTGCCAAGTAAAAAGGCTATACATAAAGTACAAATTGCAAAAATAAATGAATTAATTATATATATTAGGCCATGCATACTAAACATAGTCTCGCCTACTAAAATAAAACTTAATATAACATAGATTAACCATAAGATAAAAGCAAATAAACTATTAGATAATAATAAATTACGATTAAATCTATTTACTTTCATACTACTTATTAAAGTTCTTTTTTTGATGTTTTCATTTTTGAAACTTGATAAAACTAAACATATAACATAGATTGAACCTGCTAAAAAGGCATAGTTTAAAAAGTTATAATAAGTGGCTGTTTTAGTTAAAGCATTAGTATCTAAGCCTGAGGTTATTTCTATATTAACTTTATTCTCTAAAGTGGCATTAACTTTTTTTATTAAATCTTCTTCATTTAAATTTAAGTGTTGATAAATACGAGCTGTACTTAAATATCTATTAAGTAAGTTTTTAGCTTGCACTGATGGATAATCACCAGTTGTTTCAATCTTAATCTCTAATTCTTGGCCTTTTAAATATTCTTCATTAAAATTAGCTGGTATTTCCATAATAAAATTAACATCACGATAAAATATAGCATCATCTTTGGCTTCTTTGGTATCTTTTAATTCTATTATATTACTGTTAACACTCATATAATCTATTAAACTTTTGGTTATACCTTCATATTTATCATTATTAATTATATATATGTCAGGTTTGGAAGCTGTAAAATTCATATTATTATCTTCTGTACTTATATTAATACTACTAAATAATACTAATATTACTGTATATAAAATTATAGGAAAGATACATTTTTTTACAATACGCAAAAATGTTTTAAATACTATCATATTTATTCCTCCTTAAAGCTTTTATAGAAATTAATATTAGTATACTTGTTATAATTAATAAACTTATTATATTGATCCAATATCTATTTAAAGTGTCATATCTATATAATGAATAAAAACCATCTGTTATTAATGCTGCAGGATTAAGCATATTTATAATTGGCACATTTTTGTCTATTACATATTTCATGGTTATTCCCATCATTCCTGATAAAAAACATCCTGCCATAGTGATAGCTATAATTATTCCTAACTTAGTATTTTCATTAGTTTTTAAAATACTAGATACTGCTATACCCATTGATAAACCTGTTAATGCCCCTATTAAAGCAAGAAGAATTACTAAAGCTAAATTAGTTCCATAATCTACTTTTAAAATAAATATCGTATATAAAAATAATAAAGCAATTCCTATAATTTGAGCGATATAAGATGCTATAGCACTACTTAATATTATTGTTCCTTTTTTGGTAGGACTAATTGATACTCTTTTTCCTATACTACCCATATTGGCTAAACATTTATTTAAAGAAACCATTCCAAGGATTCCCCCATATAATGCCGCCATTGCAATTAATGTATAATACTCTATCATAGTATAACTCATATTATCACTAGTTATATCTTTAATGTTATTTTCTATCTCTAGCATTCCTAGAGCTTCTCGTGCTATTTCTTCATAATTAATTTTATCGATATTTTCATAGCCTTCATTGGTAATCTTTTCTTTTACTTTTAATTCTATATAATCTTCTATTATATTAATTTTACTATTTATCTCTTCAATTATACTTTTTAAAATAGTCGCACTGGTACCATTTGTTTTGATAATAACTTTAGGAATATTTTCTTCTAATAAAACATAACCTATGATATCCCCTTTTTCTAAATCTTTCTTGGCCTCTGCAATATTTTTGTAAGTTGTATTAAATACTTTATTATCTTTTTCTTCACTTAAACTTTTTATCGTACTTTGCCAGATATTATTTTCTTGCCATTCCTCATTTTCTATAACAGCAATTGGGATAGGTTTAAATGTTTCATTCTTTTCAATGTCGTGAAAAGCTAAATAGAAAAATGTTCCTAATATAATTGGAAAAAGATATGTCCAAAAGATTAAAGCTTTATTTTTAAATAGAGTCTTTAAATTGTATTTTAAATTATGCTTAAACATTAGTCTCTTAGCTCCTTACCTGTTAGTTCTAAGAATACATCATTTAAGGTTGGTCGCTCAGAAAATATTTTTTGATAAGCTATTTCTTCCTTTTTTAAATAATCCATAAATTTAGTTAAATTATTATCTCCTTTTGTATAAATAGCTTGTAGTAAATGATTATTATATGTTACTTCAGATACATTAGGTAACTTCTTAATGTTTTTTAAATGTTTAGAATCAAATTCAACTATTTCAACACTTATCTTTTCTTCAATATTTGCTAAAGCTTTTAATTCATCTGTTGTTCCACTTGCAATAACTTTACCTTTATCTAATATTATTACTCTATCACATAATATCTCTACTTCTTCCATATAGTGAGTTGTATATATTATTGTAGCGCCACTTTCTCTTAATTTTTTAATACCATCTAAAATATTATTACGACTTTGAGGGTCAACAGCGACAGTTGGTTCATCTAAAAATATAATCTTAGGTTTATGAGCAATTCCACAAGCGATATTTAATCTTCTAAGTAATCCTCCTGATAATTCTTTTGGGTAAAAATTTATAAATTCTTTTAATCCTACTAAATTTATTGCATCCTCTATATACTCTTTGCGCTTATTTTTATCACTAATGTATAAACCACAAAAATAATCAATGTTATCATAAACTGTTAATTCGTCAAAAACTGCCACATCTTGAAATATTACTCCTATTTCTTTTTTTATTTCATATGCATCTGGTTTCATTTCTTTATTAAAGATTTTAATACTTCCTTTGCTAAAATTTAATAATGATAAAATACAATTGATAGTTGTTGATTTACCACTTCCATTTGGTCCTAGTAAACCTAATATCTCTCCTTCATAAACATCAAATGATAAATTATCTATCGCTTTTAATTTTTTGTATTCTTTAGTTAAAGCTTTTACTTCTATTATTTTTTTCATTCTCTTTTTCCTTTTCTATATACTAATATGAAATTTATTCTTTTCATAATGGAATTTAATTTGATAATAGTACCTAATTTTTATGTATGTTACATATATAAAGTTATACTACTAAATAATAATACTGTAAATATTTTTTCTTGAATTTTATATTATTTTTTTTCAATTAAAAACTCTATTACTTATTATGCTAATAGAAATTTACTCTTTAATAACATAAAAAAGGAAACTGCAATTTTATAGTTTCCTTTTAGTTTTATAATTATTTTTTATTATTGTCAAATTATTTACCAAATAATACTTTTTCGGATTTATATTCTTTGATAATATACCATATTACTACTACTATATATATAATTGTTGAGGTAATCATTAAAGCTATATTTATAATATTTATATTACCTGCACTTGTATCACTAAATATCATTGAGAAATTTAAGAATGGTATTATAGAATATAGTGTAGTTGTAGGTATTCCAACCATAAAGGCTATCATTCCTGGAAACATTGCTAAGAATGTTAATGGCGTTAAGGCACTTTGTGCTTCTTTAAATGTTTTGGACATACTTGCTATGGCTATTGATAATCCACTTATAAATAAAGAGTACATAATAATTATTATGATAGAAATTAAAATTGCTGGAATACTCATTGTAACAGGAATGCTTTCATATATACTATATGTGTTATTTATAAATTGGAAAGATAGTAGTGCCAAAATTAAACTTAAAACACCTGTAACAATTGATGACGTTGTAACACCTAGTAATTTCCCAATAATTATATCTCTACTTTTAATAGGGAATGTTAATAATGTTTCTAATGTTCCTCTTTCTTTTTCTCCTGCTGTTGAGTCGGTGGCTGGATATGTTGCTGATACGGTAATTGCCATTAATATAAACATAAAAGCATAACTTATAATATAATTTGCAAAATAACTTTCAGTATTTAAATCTGTTTCTTTTATCTCAATTATATTTAATATATCAGTAGGATTTATATTATTACTACTTAATTTTTCGGTTTGTAAATACTCTTTATAAATACTTAAATAGTTATTTGCTAAACTAGATGCATATCCACCTTTATCACTACTCATATTATAATTTAAAGTATATTTATTTTCATTTTTTGTTATATAAAGATATACTTCATCATTATTTATCTTCTCTTTTAAATTGTCTTCAGTATCAACTGTAGTTTCAATATTTAAACTAGTTAATATTTCTTGTTCTTTAGCACTTAATTCATATGAAAATCCTATTTTATTATAATTATCACCAGCATCTTCACTCATTTGAGCATCAAATAAAGCGGACATACCTATAATTATCAATGGAATAATTAAAGGAATAATTAACATCATTGCTAAACTTTTCTTATCACGAAAAACACTTACTATTTCTTTTTTTAATACTTTTCCTATTTTATTATTCTTCATTAGAACCTCCTATAAGCGCAAAGAAAGCCGCTCTAAGATTAGTTGTCTTGGTATCCTTTTTTATACTTTCAGGTGTACCACTTTTTATAATATGTCCTTTATTAATCATTATAACTTCATCACATATGTTTTCCGCTTCTTCCATATAGTGGGTAGAATATAATATTGTTTTTCCCTTACTTTTTTCATTTTTTATAAAATTTAAGATAATTTCACTAGACATTATATCTAAGCCACTTGTTGCTTCATCTAATATATAATATTTAGGATCATGAACTAAACATCTGGCTATATTAACTCTTTGGGTTTGACCTGTTGATAAATTAGAAATACGATTGTATAAAAAGTTTTCTAAATTTAATGATTTGGCTATTTCTTTTATTCTTGTATCTATTTTATTTTTTGGATAATCATAATACTCTAAACACATTTTTAGTAATTCATAAGCTGATATATAATCGTATATTTTGGTATTTCCTGAAAGATAAGCTAAATTAGATTTTATTTCTATTTCATTATCTTTGAAGTTTAATTTATCATAATTCACTTCACCTTCAGTTGGTTCCATTATTCCTGCAATAATTCTTAAAAGTGTTGTTTTACCTGCACCATTTGGTCCTAATACGCCAATAATTTTTCCATCTTCGGCTTTTAAACTAATATCATTTACAGCGAAAAATTCAATACTCTCTTTTTTGTTTTTTTGCTTTTTAAATTTCTTTTTTATATTTTTAACTTCTATCATATATACTCCTCCAATTATTGATTCAACTTGTTTTTTAAATCTCTAGCAACTGATTCAAAGGGCTTGGTTATATTATTAGGTAATTTATCTATATCAAAAAATTTTAATTCTTTGCTTTCAATATCACTTACTATATCACCACTATATTTATGAATCTCAAATATAATATTAACAAAATATACTTCATCTTTATTTGGGTATATGTGATGTTGCTCTTCCCCTGAATAAATATTAAATATTTTTAAATCTTCTTTTTTTATATCTAAATTGGTTTCTTCTTTAATTTCACGAATAACAGTGTCATATATGGTTTCTCCTAAATCCATAGAACCTCCTGGATTTCCCCATAAATTATCATCACTTCTTTTTTGGAGTAATACTTGATTATTTTCATTAAATATTAAACAACCACAAGCACACATCATAATTGGAGAATGGCCTATATATTTTCTTAATTCTTTTATATATTCCATAATTATATTTTCCTCTCTAATATTTTTATTATATCACTAATACATTTTTAGTTAAAATATTTTTTATATTAAAATTATACCCCCCCCCCAGCTTAATTTGTCAATAGAAAAGATATTCATTTTTTAAGTGTTCAATTAGTCTTATTAAATCTTTTGTAGTAATAGATATCGTTTTAGTATTAACTAAGGGATGAACTAATATAGTTTCATTAATTAAAGTATTATCTATTAATACGATTACTTGATGCTTAAAGTCGTTTATTAAACCTAGTGGTGTGACACTGCCTTTTTCTAATTTTAGTATTTCTCTTAATTCTTCAACTCTTGCAAAAGTAAGTTTACCATTTACAAGTTTTGATAGTTTTTTTAAATCTACTAATTTATCGTCTGGTGTTAATACTAAATAATATGTATTGTTACTTTTTAAAAATAAGTTTTTAACTCCTAATCCTGATATCATATCTTTTATGAATTCTGCTTCAAGACTGGTTAACACTGGAATGTGTTCTACTTCTTCATATTTTATATTTAATTTATTTAATGTTTTGTATGGTTCCATTTTACTTCCTTACTTTCTTTTTCTTGGGTTTGCAGGCATTAATTATTACTAAACAAAATATAAAAACGCTGCCAATTATTAATGTACGATTAACATATATTCTATTTTTTTCAATTTTTATTAATTCTTTTTGTTTGATTTTTTCTTGTTCTTTAATTTTTATTAATGCTTCTTCTTCAAGTTTCTTTTTTTCATCTTTTTCTTCTAATAATTTATCAGTGTATTCTATTAAATTTATTGTATCTATAAGATGATAATAATTATTATTTATTTTAGAAGCCCCTCCTGTAATAATTATAATATCATGATTATTACTTTTTATTAAACTAGATAAACAATAACCTGCATTATTGGTATGCCCTGTCTTACTTCCGATAATTCTACTTATATCTAAATTCATACTTTTATTAAATAGTAATAATGTTGATTTTACTTCTAAATTGTTGCTTAAAGTGAAATCTTTTGCTGTATATATTTCTTTAAATGTTTCATTTTCTAAGGCATAACTTAAAAGTTTAGCTATATCATATAAAGTACTATAATTATCTTTATTATCTAAGCCGATTACATTAGAAAAATTAGTATTTTCTAAACCAATATGCTTAGCTAGATTATTCATTTCAATTAAAAAATTATCTATATTGCCACTTAAAGAATACGCAAGAGCATGAGTAGCATCCGCACCACTTGGTAAAATACTTGCATATAATAAATCTTTATATGTTAATGTATCTCCTACTTTTAATCCTGCTAGAGAAGCATTCCAATAAATATCCTTTAACATTTCACTAGTTATAGTAATGCTTTTTTCTAAATTATTAATCTTTTCTATAGCTGTGATTGTAGTCATTATTTTTGTTAAACTGGCTATGCTTGTATTTTCATAAGCTTTAAACTCATTTAATACTTCTTTTGAAGTGACATCATATATAATAAATTTATTACTATTTAATTCTGGTGTTTCTAATGCAAAAATATTTATTGGGATAAATAATATTATTAGCAAAATTATCTTTTTCATATTTAACCTCATAGACTATTTATGAGTATATCATATTTTTCTACATTTTAAAACTCGAACCAATGAATTTTAAAGTTCGAGTGATTAAATTATTTAATTTATTTATGAGGAATACCCCCCCCCCGAGTAAGTTTTCTTGTTAATTGCATAACTCTATCTTCTAATTCTCTATTATATCTATCAATAAACTCAGGATTTTGTGCCATACCTGTTTCTATTACAGAGCCATCAGCAAACATAACATTACCTTTAGGTCGTAATTCTATGTAACTATCTACATACGGCAAGCCTAATGAATCAGCGATTAATTTCATAGAAGTATCAATAGGTATATGCAATAAATCATTTTTTTCTTCATTACTTTCAGCATATTTATAACCATAATATGAATCTTCATAATTAATTGGTGGTAAAAATGTAATTTCTACATTATCTCCTGTTTTATCAAAACTATCTAAATCATCATTTCTTAAAACAGAAATACTTACTGGTACTAAATTAACTTGTTTTCCTATATCTCTAATATTATAAATTAGTCTGCAGGCCCCTGTTCTTCCTCTAAATATTTTTTTATCTTCTACATAAGCTCCTTCAGGAAATATATTGACACTTATACCATTTTCTAACATTTTAGTGGCATAATTTAAACCCATATTAGCATAAGCCCTTCCTCCATGAGCTTCAATTGGCATTGCATATAAATATCTTTCAATTATACTTTTTCTGTTACTTTCTTCTTTATATGTTAACCTAGCACTAATTAAACTAACAATTTCTTCTGGTAAAGACATCGGTACATAAAAAATATCCATTAAACAATTGTGATTTGATACTAAAACATTAAGCTCATTTTTAGGATAGTTTTCTAATCCTTTGATACTTAAATTAATTTGTGATTTTAACTTATTTAATTCTTCTCTTTTATTCATTATTATAACTCCCCTGCTACTAATTTGGCCATTTCTTCATGTCCTTGATAACTTAAATGTATACCATCTTCAAATAAATCTAGGCTATTAGCAATAATGGCATTTATGTTTTGCTTTTTAAAATATTCAATTATTTCCTGCCTTTTTTCTTCGCATTCTTCATCAAATATAACACTAGCATTTACTTTATAATCAAAATTAATTGGTAATATATATATAATCTTTGGCATCTTATTATTAAAGTACTTTATTTTATCTTCTTCATCTGTAAAACTTTCCTCTAATTTGTTTTTGTACCATAATAAATCATTAATTATATCTTTACTTTTTTTATTATATTTTATTTGTAAATCATTAGTTCCTAAGGAAATAATAACTATATCAACTGGTGCATTAGTTCTAAATGTTGATATAAAAGTATCTTTTCCGTTTTTGTAAGGTTTAAATTTTTCTTCATTTCCTGCTAAACGTCCAGGTAAGCCCTCTTGTAAAAATATATAATCTTTACTATATATTTTTTTTAATATATTTACCCATTGTTTTTCATCAGGTATTCTCTTACCTGTTATAAAATTGTCACCCCAAGTATTAGAGTCACCATATATTAATACTTTTTTTACCATAATTACTTCTCCATATGCTATCCTTAAAATAATTATACTATCTTTATAATATATTTTCTACTATTATCTATTATTTTAAAAATTTTTCTTTAATATTTTTTGTTTTTAAATTATTGCAATAAAAAAGAACTAAAAGGTTCAATTAGTTTACTTTTTAGTTTTTTAATTCTCTATACTTTGTATTTTTTTAATTGGATAGCTAAATATTATTTGATAATTTTCTATCTTGTGCTGATTCTTGAATTTTAATAAAAACTTCTAGGTTCTTTTCTAATATATTTATAATAACTCTAGATTTATATTTAAACTTATTAAATATTACTTGAGTAAAATACTTATGGTGTCCTCGAGGGGATTCGAACTCCTGACCTACCCCTTAGGAGGGGGTTGCTCTATCCTGCTGAGCTACGAAGACATATTTTTATTTTACTACAAATTCTGTTTTAAATCTATATAAAAACACGCATTTCGGCGTGTTATATTCTTAATTTTATTTTTCATGTACTTTATTTTATTTAATCTAATATTTTTTTAATTCTCTAAATTTTTTAATTTTTCTTCTTCTTCTTGAAGTTTTACTTTTTCTTCTTCTACTAAATTTATTGGTGCTTTACTTACAAAATTATCATTTGATAATAAGCCTTTTCTTTTAGCAATAGATGCTTTTAAGCTTTCTATTTCTTTTTCTTTTAATATCTTGTCTTCTTCTGTAAGTTCTTTTTCATAGTAAATAGTAAGATCAAATCTTTTATTTTTAATATTATATTCAACTTTTTCTAACTTTTCTTCTGTAATATTTGTTATTTTTAAAATCTTCTTTATTAATTCATAATCTTCGTTATTATTAAATCTTACTATCACACTTTTATCCATATGATTTTCTTGATAAGTTTTTCGATACATACTTATGAGTTCAATAATAACATTTACTTTTTCTTCGGTATCTTCATATATTTCTTTTTTGTTATATTTTGGATACTTGCTTATCATTATATTTTCTTCAACATTTGGAATCATAGAATATATTTCATCTGTTACATATGGCATAAATGGATGTAACATCTTTAATATACTTTTTAAGACTTTTGTTAATACTTTTTTGGTTGTTATACTTTCCATATTAAACTTCGCAAACTCAATATAATTATCACAAAAATCATTATAGATAAAATTATATATTTCTGTTCCAGCATTATTAAGTTCAAATTTATCCATCCATTTTGTAACGCTTAATATAGTTTTATTACATTTTGTTAATATCCATTTATCTGTATCACTTAGATTTTCATAGTTTTCATCTAAAATAGATACTCCTTCTAAATTCATTAAGACAAAACGGGAAGCATTCCATAATTTATTAATGAAGTTCCAAGTTGATTTTAAAGTTTCTTCATCAAATCTTAAGTCCAAACCATTCGATACAGATGTAGTTAAATAATACCTTAGGGCATCGGCTCCATATTTTTCAATCATATCCATAGGATCAATGCCATTACCAAGACTCTTAGACATTTTACGTCCTTCTTTATCTCTGATAAGTCCATGAATTAAACAATATTCAAATGGTCTTTTATCCATAAATTCTAAGCCTTGGAAAGTCATTCTATTAACCCAAAATGGAATAATATCATATCCTGTTACTAAAACATTATTAGGATAATACTTTTCTAAATCACTTGTTTTGTCGGGCCAACCTAATGTTGAAAATGGCCATAATGCAGAAGAGAACCATGTATCTAATACATCTTCATCTTGGATCCATCCCTCTTCTTTAGGAGCTTCAATTCCTACATATACTTCATTATCTTTATACCAAGCGGGTATTCTATGTCCCCACCATAATTGTCTTGAAATACACCAATCGTATGTTATTTCCATCCAATGATTCATTATTTTTTCAAATCTTTTAGGGACAAAATTTACTTTGGCATTTTTATCTTGTTGTGTAGATAATACTCTATCAGCGAGTGGGCGCATTTTTACAAACCATTGCTTTGATAAATATGGTTCTATTAAAGCGCCACTTCTTTCACTAAATGGTGCATTGTGCGTAATATTTTCAATACTTAATAATAAACCTTGTTCTTTTAAATCTTTTATTAACTTTTCACGACATTCAAATCTATCAAGGCCAACATATAAAGTCGCATTTTCATTCATAGTTCCATTAGAATTGATACATACTACTCTTTCTAAATTGTGTCTTAAACCTACTTCAAAGTCATTGGGGTCATGAGCGGGAGTTATTTTAACACAGCCTGTTCCTTTTTCCATATCAGCATGTTCGTCTCCGACAATAGGTATTAATTTATTTACAATTGGTAAAATTACATTTTTTCCTATATATTTATTATACCTTTCATCATCTGGATTAACCGCAACAGCAGTATCACCAAATAAGGTCTCTGGTCTTGTTGTGGCTACATCTAAATATTCTTCACTATCCTCTAATTGGTATTTTAAATGATAAAATGCACCCGGAATATCTTTATATATAACTTCTTCATTAGATAAAGCTGTCATAGCCTCTGGGTCCCAATTTATAATTCTTTCTCCTTGATATATTAAACCTTTATTATATAAATCAACAAATACTTTTCTTACTGCTTTAGATAATCCCTCATCTAATGTAAATCTTTCTTTACTATAACATAAAGATAAACCTAACTTAGCCCATTGTCTATGAATGTTTTCGGCATATTCATCTTTCCAAGCCCATGCATGTTTTAACCATTCTTCACGTGATAATTCTCTAGGATTTATACCAAGTTCCTCTTTTAATTTTTTATCAACTTTACTTTGAGTAGCTATACCTGCATGATCCATTCCAGGTATCCATACAGCATCATATCCCATCATTCTTTTATAACGAATTAATATATCTTGAATTGATGTATCCCAAGCATGACCTATATGTAATTTTCCCGTTACATTTGGTGGTGGTATTACAATACAAAATGGTTCTTTAGCAGACTCACTTGCTTCAAAATAACCATTATTTTTCCAATTTTCATATTTTCCTTCTTCTACTAATTTATGATTATATTTTGTGTCCAACATTTAAATTTCCTTCTTTCTAAAATAAAAAAAGATAGTACCAAAGGGTGCTTTTGGGCACGGTACCACCTTTTATTTAACTTATTTTTGTAACGCATAGTATGCGGTCTATTCTACTTTTTTCAAATAGACAACTTGCAAGCTACCTTCAGAAGTTTTCTTACTTAAGTTCCACCTATCTTAAGCTCTCTATTAAGACTTTTTACTTCTTACTCCTCTTGGTCTTCGTTTTTATAAATATATTCTAGCAAATTTTTTTTATTTTGGCAATATTTAATTAGCCTACAACTTTTCCTTCTTTATCAACTTGAATTACTTTTCCAGTTTTGGTAATAGTTATTAAATAACCTATACTATTTTTACCAACTTTATAAGCATTACTATAATCTTCCGTTTCTAAATCTAATAAATTTTCTAAACTAAAATCTTTATTATCGTATTCTTTAATATTTAATTTTTTATCATTAGTTACTACTACATAATAATCTTCTTCTAATGTTATATGTAAATAACCTGTGCTATCAATTTCTTTTCCTGAATAATCAGTGACATAATATAAATTATTTGCTGTTGTCTTTATATATTTATTATTAAAGTCAACAATATTTTTTGTAGTAGTAGCTACCTTTGTTCCATTTTCATCAAATAAAACATAAGAATCGTTACTATCAGTACCTATATAATTGTCCTTAACTTTTTCTATTTTATTATAATTAAATGGTATAACACTTTTTGCTTCTTCTTCTATTTTTATAACACCATATTTATTATTTTTATTTTCAGCGATTATATATAAATTGTTATTAGAGATAAAAGTTATTTTATTTTCTTTAGTATCTATTCCCGTATTAACACTAGAATATCTACTTAAAGTTTTATTATTTTTTAAATCATATAATAGAATTGTTATATTTGTTTTATCTAATGAATCTATAATAAATACATATCTTTCATTTATTATAGGTAACCATCCTGTATTATCTTTATTGGTTGCAATTAAACAAGTATTAAGAGAAGTGGTACCTTTTTCAATCGTATTTTTATTTGTACAACTATATGTTCCTAATAATGTTTTTTTATTTTCTTCTTTGTAAATATATAGTTTTCCATCTAGATAATTTAAATTTGCAAATTGACTACTTAACTTTCCTTCATTTATTGATAAACTTAAATCTTTTTCTTTATCATTTTTATTTACATAAGTAATATCAATATTATTTTCAATAATGTTTATCTTGTATGAATACTTTTTATTCGTTAAAACTTTTTCCTCATTATAAATATTTAATTCATTATAGTAACTATTAAATAATTCTATTCCTTCTTCATTATACTTATTATTCTTATAATCCCTAATGTATAATTTACTATCTTTTACTAAACCAACATAATCATCTAATAAACTAATATAGTCATATGTTCCTTCAATTACTTGCTTTGATTTGTAATCATATAAAGCTTCTCCATTATTATCAATAACTATGTAATTATCATTATAATTTTTTATGGGATAAGAAAGACCTTTACTTTCTAATTTTCCATCTTTGTTATATATAAAGTATTTATTATTAGTTTTAGCGACTACTTTACTATCACTATTAATCATTCCTAAATAATCATAAGATATTTTTATTTTTTCAATTGGTCCTTCATTAGTTATTTCTAAAGCACCATATTTATTACTGCTATCTTTTACAATAACATAATTGGAATCTTTAAATCCTTTTACTAAACTATAAATACCTTCTTCTTTTTCTTCTTTAATATTATATAAGATTATAGAACTTGAAGATTCACTATTATTATCCTTTATAAAAACATAGTTATCATTATATATGTGACTTCTTCTTTCAATGGTACTTTCATCTTCATATAAATATTTTGGACCATTAAATTCATCTTCACTGCTAAAATATGCGACTAAACATAAATTTTCATCTTTGTTTTTACATTCGTAAGTTCCAAGTTCATTTTTATCCTTATCTATTAATATTAAACTTCCATCTTTATATATATAGTTTTCTTCTTCTAATTCTACGATTGGTTCATTAGGTTTATTTGGTTCATCAATAGGTTTCTTATTATCTTTTTTTAATACTAACATTAAGGTAAAAGTAATAATAACTATTAATATTAAAACAATTAAAGATATAGTAAGAATTTTTTGCTTTTTAGTTAATTCATTCCATTTTTCTTTGATGCTCTTTTTATCTTTTTTTTCTTTTTTACTTTTCTTATTACTCTTTTCTTCTTTTTCTTTAATGTTTTTATTTATAATACTAGCTTCTTTATCAGTTAATCCTAAAGTAAATTCATCTGTTACTGTATCTTTGCTAATTCCTTCCATTTCAATATTTTCTATTGGTGTAGGTACATCTTCGTCAATTTCAAATAACTCTTTAGTTTTTTCTAAATCATCATACTTCATTTTCTTGACACTCCTTTATGATAATTAAAGTATATCATAATTTTATGTCTCTTGCTATATTTTAAATAATATTTTACATAATACAAAATAAAAAAGTTAGATTTTTCTAACTATTTTTCTTCTTCATTTGTTTTAATTACTTCTTGGTCTTTGTAATAACCACACTTTGTACATGCACGATGAGGTCTTAATGTAGTTCCACACTTAGGACACTTTGTTAGTGCTCCAACCTCTTTTTTTAAGTGAGTACGACGCATTCTTTTTTTTGTTTTGCTTGTTCTTCTAAAAGGTACTGCCATAGTTTCACTCCTTCCTTTCGTCTAATAGCTCTGTTAGTTTAGCGAGCCTTGGATCGATTTCTTCATCGTTTTTATTACTCCCTAGGCTCCAACCATCACCACTTAACTTAGCATCTTTAGTGTTAGTTAGGTGCATAGGTACTTCCAAGACAATATTTTCCCACAAAATCGCCATAATATCAAGTATATTTTGCTCTTTTTCGTAATATTCTTTAAAATATTCTTCATTTAAACTATATTCTTCATTAATTTTTATATTAAAGGGATAGTCTATAGGCTCTAATGTGACACTATCTCTCAAAACCATTATACCTTCTACATTTAAGTTTATTTCTAATATTTCAGCAGAATTATAATATATATATCCTTTTAAATAGGTTTCTTTTATATCTTTTATTTCTTTATTATGATATATACTTTTATCAAATTCTATTTTCTGATTATATTCAAATTTATCATTTATTTCTAAATTATTTAATTCTATTTGCATACTTTTTTCACCAATCTAATTATATTATAATTATTAAATTTAAACAAGGTAAAATATATTTATCTATTTATAAAAAATATTGTTTTTCCTGAAAAATTATGTTAATATTAATTTAGTAGTGCGTTAGGACATAAATGCCTACTATAATTTCTTTAAATGGACATTAACTTTTATTTCTTTAACATTGATAACTATGTTACCTTTGTTAATCAAAATAATAGTTGATGTCTTTTTGTTTTCTCTAAAGAGGAAACTTATGATTCTCGAAATTACTTTCTTAATCACTAATAAAGCAACACCTACTTCCTAACCAAAACCCCACTGGATTAAGGGAGATAAATAAATGTCTTAAATTAGCAGACACCAGTCCTAACACAAGTTTTACTTTATCTTAAAAAATAGGAATAATCAAGGAATAATAAGATTTAGGGTAAAATCCCGCTTATCCACGACAAAATATAACAGTATTCGACTAATAAAAAAGAATCAACATATCTACTGACTTTTTATTAGGTAAAATAGATAATATTAAATATTTAAAATAGTTTTGTTTTTTTAAAGATTTTATTTTGTTTTTTTGATATACTTATTAAGTGGTGATTAAATGGACGCGGTTGGTATAATTTGTGAATATAATCCTTTTCATAAAGGCCATATTTATCATATAGAGCAAACTAAAAAACTATTTCCTGGTAAAACTTTAATCTTAGTTTTAAATGGTTATTTTTTAGAACGTGGTGAAGTTAGTGTTTTATCTAAAGAAAATAAAACTATGCTAGCTTTACTTTATGGTGTTGATTTAGTAGTAGAACTTCCTTTTATTTTTGGTACTCAGAGCGCTGATATCTTCGCTGATGCTTCCGTTAAAATACTAAATCATTTGGCCTGTAAAACAATAGTCTTTGGTAGTGAATCTAATAATATTGAAGCCTTAGAACGGGTTGCTAAAATACAAGACTCTAAAGAATATAACTTAAAAGTAAAAGATTTCTTAGATCAAGGAGTTAATTATCCAACTGCTCTTGCTAAAGCTTTAAATACTTCTGAAGATATTTTTAATCCTAATGATTTACTGGGTATTTCTTATATAAAAGCAATATATAAAAATAAATTTGATATTACCCCTATTACTATTGAGCGAACTAGTAACTATCATGATCTTGATAGTAATAAGGAAATAATTAGTGCTAGTAATATTAGGAATAAACTTAAAAACAAAGAAGATATCTCTTTATTTGTTCCACGGAAAGTTATCAATGGTATTGAAAATATTAGTTTAAATAATTTTTTTCCCTTTATTAAATATAAGATTTTAACTGATTATGATTTGAGTAAATATTTAACTGTCGATGAAGGTATTGAATATCGCTTAAAAGAAAAAATAATGGAAGCTAAAAATGTTGACGAATTTATAAAACTCGTTAAAACTAAAAGATATACTTATAATAAAATATCTAGAATGCTTATTCATATATTAATTGGTGTTCCTAAAAATATTAATGAACTGGCAAATATTGATTATATTAGAGTCTTGGGTTTTAATAAAAATGGTAGAGCTTATTTACATGATTTGAAAGATTTAGACATAGGTCTTGTTCCTATTCCTAATACTCTAACTTATAAATATGAAATGATAGCTGCTAATATCTATAGTTTAGTAAGCAAAAATAAAATTATGAATTTTGAAAAAAGCAATAAGCCGATTTTCTTTGATTAGTTTATTGCTTTTTATATGAATATTTAATAAATTTCTTTTTAAATTATTTGTTCTTTGATAAAATTTATCAGTATGATATAATATCTTCCTGGGTGAGAATCTATGAAATTTTATTTAGAAATATTGAAACTTATAAAAAATATTGTAATATTAAAGAAAAGTAATGGTGAGGCAATTAGGATATTTTGTAATAATAATGGGCTAGCATATATTAAATTAGCTCAAATACTTGCTACTCAAAATTATGGAACCCTTTTTAGCGAAGAAGATAGAAGAGATTTGGAAGCTATTTGTGATAATTCTAATCCCCTATCATTTGACGAAATTAAAAATATTTTAATTAGCGAATATGGGGATTTAGAAAAAACTTTTCTAAGTATAGAAGAAACGCCTTTAGGTTCTGCCTCTATTTCGCAAGTTCATAAAGCTACTTTAAAAGATGGGACCGTAGTGGCTCTTAAAATAAAAAGAAAAGATATTACCAATACTTTAGAAACAGATTTAAAAAGATTAAAAAAAATAATTACATCTTATATATCTTTTTTGAGAAAACATTCTCATGTCAGAGATATTATTAGTAAATTTATTCCAATTTTAAATCTAAATAATCAATCAGGGTTTGATAAAGCTTTTTTATTATACTATTCTTGGGTTTTAGATGAAACTGACTTTATTCATGAAGCACAAAATATCGCAAGTTATACAAATTTTGCTAAACAAGTTAATGGAAAAATTCCAGCAGTTAAAAATATAGTTATTCCGAAAATTTGTAGTGATTTATGTAGTGAAAATGTTATAGTTATGGAATATATTCCTTTTCCTAATTTTAATCATATTGATGATAATGATGCTAAATTAACCGCTCTTAATAGTTACTTAAAACTTAGCTTTTATGCGATGTTTAATGATATAGATGTTTATTTTCATGGTGATCCTCATGGTGGAAATATTTATTTAGATAATGATGGGAATATTGGATTTCTAGATATGGGTCTAATTTTTAAACTTTCAAAAGAAGATTTGAAACTAACAAAAGAATTTTTCTTAAGTGCTTATTCAGGAAACTCTAAAAAATTATTTAAAATGCTTACACAATATGCTAAATTAACTGATGAAGAAGTAGTTAATTTTCAAAAAGAGGTTGATAATTATTGTTTAAGTATTAATGATAAAACTGTTACAGCTTATTTTACAGATATGATTAATATTTGCTTAAAATATAATATTTCTCCGCCTAATTTCTTATTTTCTATGGCAAAAGCTTTTGTTTGTTTAAATGGTATTAGTTATTTAGCTAATAATGATATTTCAGCGTTTGATCTTCTAAAAAAGCAAGTAATAGAATATTTATTAATGGAAAATATAAACGGTTTAAAAAACTTGAGTATAAGATTTTTAAAAATCTCGCCAAATATATTACATAGCGGTATTCATTTTGCATTACACAAAACTTTGCCTAAAAGTGATTGTGATAAAATATTAGAAGAACTAAAAAATGAAGATGTACGAAAAGCATTAAATGATGCTTTAGACTTTCTTCATTTACTTAAAAATATAGGTAATGATTCACTAGGTAGATAAAACTATTTTTGACATTTTGGACAAAAATATGTACTTCTACCACCTATTTTGATGTTTTTTATAGGAGTATCACATATACTGCATAGTTCTCCTTCTTTTTTATGGACCTTTAAATTTTGTTGGAATCTTCCTGTTACTCCTAAACTAGATGTGTAACTCTTAATCGTAGTTCCTCCCATTTTAATCGCTTCTTTTATTATTTCATTAGAACCTTTAACTATTAATTCACATTCCTCTTTCGTAATAGAACTTGCAGGTCTTTCAGGATTTATTTTAGCATAAAACATTACTTCATTAACATAAATGTTTCCAAGACCACTAATAATGGTTTGGTCTAATAGTACTGTCTTTATTGGTAATTTTTTATTTTTAAATTTTTCTAATAAATAAGCGCTTGTTAATCCTTTTTCTCCAGGTTCAAATCCTTGTTTAGCTATACTTTCAGTAGTACTAAGTTCTTCTTTATTGATTAAGTTCATACGACCAAACTTTCTGGTATCTTCATATCTTAAAGTAGTATTGTCTTCAAAATAGATAGTTACATGTTCATGTTTTCCTTTTGCTTCTTTATCATCTTTGATAAAAAACTTACCTTCCATTCGAAGATGGGATAATAAATATTTATTATTAGTTTCAAATATTAACCATTTTCCTCTTCTTTTAATATCAATAAAACTATCTCCAATTAAACTACTAGCAAACTTGTTAATATCACTTTCAATCATATTTTTATAATGAACTTTTACATCAGTTATTTTTTTATTTAAGATTCTACCTTTTAAAGTATTTCTTACTGTTTCTACTTCGGCAATCTCTGGCATATTAATTCTCCTTCTATTTATTTTGCTTCATATAAATCTTTACCTTTAGCTATACCAACTTTTAATGGTACTGATAATTCAATTACGTTTTCCATAACGTTTTTAACTATTTCTGTTACTTGTTCTTCTTCTTCTTTAATAGTATCTATTACAAGCTCATCATGAATTTGTAAAACCATTTTACTTTTTATGTTGGCTTTTTTAAATTCTTCAAAAACTAAGACCATAGCTTTTTTAATAATATCAGCGCTTGTTCCTTGAATAGGTGTGTTAAGTGCTATACGTTCACCACTGCTTCTAATCATATAATTTTTGTTGTTTAATTCTTCAATTGTTCTTTTACGATTAAACAATGTCCTGACACTTCCAGTTTCGTATGCTTCTTTTACAATGTTATCCATATAATTTTTTACACCTGGATATAATTCATAATATTTATTTATAAATTCTTGGGCTTGTTTTCGATCTATGTTTAAATTCTCTCCTAAGCCAAAGCCACTTATTCCATATACAATTCCAAATATTACTGCTTTGGCTGTACTACGCATTAATTTTGTGACATCACCCTCTTCAACACCATAAATATCAGCGGCTACTTTTGTATGTATATCTTGACCATTTCTAAAAGCTTCAATTAGCTCTTTGGAATCAGATATGTGAGCTAAAATTCGTAGTTCTATCTGACTATAATCTATACTTAAGAATAAATCATTACTTGGTATAAAGGCTCTTCTTACTTTTCTTCCTTCTTCTCCTCTAATAGGTATATTTTGTAGGTTTGGTTCAACACTTGATAATCTTCCAGTTCTAGTTAATGTTTGCTTAAATATTGTATGGATTTTATTATCAGGAAATTTAGCATTTTCTAAACTGATTGTATACGTTGATAATATCTTACTAAAATTTCGATATTCTAATATTAAATTTATTATTGGATGTCTATCTATTAATTTTTTTAAAGTATCAGCATCTGTTTTATATCCTTTTTGAGTTTTCTTACCAACTGCGATACCTAATTTACCATATATGACTTCACCTAATTGTTTAGGACTGCTAATATTAAAAACACATCCTGCCATATTATATATTTCTTTAGTTATTATTTCAAGTTTAGCTTCTGCTTCAGCTTTTATTTCATCTAATATATTGCTGTCAATTGGTACACCAATATACTCCATATCTGCTAAGACATAAGTAAGAGGCATTTCAATATTTGCAAATAATTCATACATTGCTTCTTTTTTTAATTCATTTATATAAATATCTCTTGTATCATAAATAAATCTTGATTTTAATACTATTTCTTTTTTTAGTTTTTCTTTGTCTGCAAAATTATTTTTGGCATTATTTTCATAAAATTCAACACTATACATTTGAGGGTTCATTAAATATGCGATATCATCTTTCGTAAAGGCATTTACTAAATAAGCAGCAATCATTAAATCATAATTTACAGGAGCTAATTCTAAATTATTTCGACGCATTATTATTTCTAAAGCCTTAGCATTATATGTGTAAACTACTTTGTCTTTTAATAAAGGAATTAGGTCTTTTAACATACTACTTTCTATATAATAGTTGTGTTCTTTATCACTTACTCCTATTCCTAAAATATTTCCTTTGTGATAGTTTTCTTCGTCTAATTCAATATATATACTTACTTCATTACCGAGTTCTACTTCATTTATGTCTTTTATTTCTTTAAATTCGATATTTTTTTCTGCTGTACTTTTTCGATCAAAGTTTTTTAAAAGAGAGTAAAATTCTAATTCTTCATAAATACTTGCTAGTTCTTTTTCATTCGTTCCTAAATATTTAATACCTTCAAATTCAATATCAAGGGGTACTTCACGATAGATGGTTGCTATTTCTTTACTCATAAAAGCATTTTCTTTGTCTGTTTCTAATTTTTCTCTTGTTTTACCTTTGATATTTTCAATATTGTCATATATTCCTTCTAAAGAACCATATTCTTGTAATAACTTTAAAGCAGTTTTATCGCCAATTCCTTTAACTCCAGGGATATTATCTGATGAATCACCAGCGAGAGCTTTTAAATCAATAATCTTTATAGGTTCTATACCCCAGTCTAGTAAAAAAGTCTCAGGATTATATCTAATGTAATCTTTTTGTTTTAATAATTTAACATCTACTACAGGACTTATTAATTGTAATAAATCTCTATCACTTGAAACTATAGTTGCATATACTTCAGGGTCTTCATCAGCCATACGAGCTAAAGTACCAATTATATCATCCGCCTCATATGGCGCTAATTCTAAATATTTTATTCCCATAGCTGTTAATATGTCTCTTGCGATAGGCATTTGAGATTTTAATTCATCAGGAGTAGCACTTCTTCCCTCTTTATAAAAATCATATTTTTCTTTACGAAAGTTTTTTCCTATATCAAAAGCTACTGCAATATACTCTGGTTTTTCTTCATTAATTATTTTATTCATCATACTTACAAAACCATATAAAGCATTCGTTGGAAATCCTTTACTGTTTTTCATGATATTTCCAGAATATGCAGTGGCATAATAACTTCTAAACATTAAATTGTTACCATCTACTAATATTACTCTCTTCATTCTACATCACCTAAGTTAATTATACACTAAAACATAACATAATAAAAGAAAGTTTGACACTTTCTTTGTTTATAATTCTAATAAACGTATATAAGGAGTTTCACTCTTTTTTTTATCTACTAAACTTCTTGCTTCTTCTAAAGTTTTTATTTCTTTACCTACTAACTCAGATAAATAATTTTTTAGTTCTATTATAAATTCAGTTATAGTAATATCTCTACCTTCCGTTTTAAACATATCTTCTAAAATTTTATTTTTACTTATTACTTCTTCAAATAATTTTGCTACTAAAAAATACATTATTGATAAATTAAATTGCCTCATATTTGAAGATAGAGTCTCAGTATAACCATATTCACTCCAAATATAATCTTTTCCATCTATTAGATATAGTTTATCTCCTAATAAAATATTATATAAAACATCATAACATTGAACTCCTTGTTTTGCTAGAAGCTCTATTTCTTTTATGGCAATCTCGCATAATCTAATCAACCTATTTAAATCAACTGAAAAAGGATTTGTTTTATATAAGTTTTTACCATTAGCATATTTAGTAACGTCCCCTATTATTCTATTCTCTAATACTATAATATCTTGTGGAAACATAACTAGTTCAGTCTTAACATCTTTAAATGCGAGTATTCTTTCTTTTGATGGGTTCTCATCTTCTATAGAATCAAGAAAACTATTATAGAATTTATATACTAATTCTCTTTTACTATCTACAAAGCATTCTCCTTCTTGACCAAAACCAATATTTTTATTCTTTTTCATAAATTTATCTACTGATGCTTTACTAATAAATTCCATATTACCCCTTCTTTTTGGAGCTGTATCATATCATAATTTATCTCAAAAGTCAAAATTTAACGTGATTTTTGTAAACTTGGAAAGAATTTTTCAAATTTTTGTTTAAATGTAACACTTAAATTTTTCTTTTCATCAATACGATTTCTAAATATTGGGTCTTGTAAATATCTTTCTCTTATAGCAAATTTAGCTTCAGGATGTAGTGTTATATAATTCCAATCAATAATATCTAAATATGGGTCTTGTAATATTTCTTCATAAGTGTGAGTTCCATACATATTAATCATTCCTTTTTTATTGTGTCTATTCTAATTTATTAGATATAATTTGTCAATCTATAATTTATATACTTATTTTTTTGCTATTAGATCATTATTAACTTTATATTTTGCTAATTCATTTAAAGTATTGAATAATATTATCAACATAAAATATTTTTTATTTTTAAAAAAAATTCTTATTAAAATTAATACATCTATAATAGAATTACTAACTAACTAAGATAAGTTAACATCAACTAAAGCTCTTAAATTGAAATTGCTTTTCTGCAGCAATAAAAAAGAATTGTATCATTTTAATACAACTCTTATTTTTAAACTAACTCTTTTATGTTATAATTTTTAACACCATTTAGCGTAAGGTATATTTTTCCCTACTGGTGCAATGTGAATATCCTTGTTACCACTATTCATACTATTACAAGTAAACATTTTTATTTTTTCATTAAAGGAATCATTGTAAACAGAACTATATTCTGTGCTACCGCCATCAAATATACCATATTCATAATACATATTATTCCTCATTTTTATCAAATATTCTTTATCATTATCTAATTTTTCTCTTAAAGTCATGGTTATATCATTTTCTTTTATATATATTTCTTCTATACCGATAAAATATAAATTATAATTTGAAAATTCATAATACTTTTCTATTTCATTAGAATCCTTTAATCTGATATCAAAAATGGTATTAGCTAATTCTAATCGATGTGGTAATTGTTCAAAATACCTGGTCCATTCTTCATTAGTTATGCTGAATTTATATATAAAGCTAAAAAAATTTAATTTGCTTTCATCTTTTGAACTATTTTTTAGATTATGCCATGATATAAATGAAAAGAACAGGAATAATATCATCATAACTAATATAGCCACTAAGATGGTTTTTAAGATGGAATTTATTTTTTTTTATTTTCATAAAATACCTCTTATTTTTATTATAACACATTTTTTAAAATTTTTTAAAGTTTATTTTATATTTCAATAGATTTGCTAATTTTCATTTAAAATTCCACTTTTAATAAAAAAGCTGTAATAAGTCTAGTAAACTGGCTTAATATTTATAAATCTGCATTTAGTCTGAAAATTTGCGAAGTTTGTCAAGAATAATATTTTTTATCATAATATAAAAGAATAGCAATTTCTAAAAGTTAATTTACTTTTTTACTTTTTTAGTACTTTCTTTTTTTAATAATCTTTCATTAACATTAGTAGCTAGGATACTATAAAGGATTGATGCGATTGGAACACTAAGTAGCATTCCTAAAATTCCAGAGATACTAGCTCCAATTGTAACTGCAACTAAAACCCATATTCCTGGTAAATTTACTCTTTTACTCATAACTTTTGGATAAATTAAATTTCCTTCTATTTGTTGTAATATTAAAATGAATATAATAAATATTAATGATTTCATGGGATTTACCATAAAGATTAAAAATGCTCCAATTCCTGTTCCAATAAATGCTCCAAATACTGGTATGAGAGCCGTAAATCCTACTAATATAGATATGGTGGCAGCATATGGTATTCCAAGAATTAACATTCCTATTAAACATAATACTCCAATTATTATTGCTTCTAAAAATTGACCACTTACAAAACTAGCAAAAGTTTTATTTGATAAATGACAAATACTACTTATTTTATTTACTTTTTTATCTGGCAAATAAGCTTTTAATATTTTACTTGTTTGATTTAATAAATGTTCTTTTTCTACTAATAAATAGATTGCAAAGATAATACCAATAGTAAGATTTACTACACTGGTTACAACATTACTTGCTAACCCTAAAATACTAGTTGCTACTGTATTACTATTATCTTTTAAATATATGGTTAGTTTGTCACCAAAGTCCTTGGATTTGGCTATAATATTTGCTCTGATTTCATTATTTACTCCTATTTTATCTAATAAATTTATAACATTTTCTTGATATGTTGGCATATTATCAATAAATAAATTAGTTGTATTTTTAATTTGAGGCACTATTAATAATATCATAAATGTTAAGAAGCTTAATACTATTGCTAACGATAATATAATACTTAAATTATGTTTAGTTTTAGAATTTATCTTAGTTTTATTAAATAGTTTTCTTTCTAATAAATTAACTAAGATATTTAAAACAAAAGCGATTGCTATACCAACTAAAAATGGCATTACTAGATTAAATACTATTACTAAAAATTCCCATACTGGTTTAATATAAATAAATAAAAATATTAAACTAACTGTAAATAATATTATTTTTAAAATATCCTTTTTTAATTCTTTATTTAGCATTTTTTCTCACCTATCTATATTATATTATAATTTTTAAATAAATAAAAGAAGAACATTTCTGTTCTAATCATAATCATCATTTATACTATCTATAAACTCTATTTGCTCATCTACTACACTTCTTAAGCGTTTTTTAAATATTACTACTCTTCTTTTTAATATCTCGGCGTCTTGTTCAATTTTATCTGCTTTTAATAAAGCATCATTTACAATTCTTGAGGCATTTCTTTTAGCATCCTCTAAAACGCCTTTAGCTTCATCTCTGGCTACGCGTTTTATTTGATTAGAGGCATCTTCAGCGATAAATATCGCTCTATTTAATGTATTTTCCATGTTTTTATATTTTTCTAAATCATTTTTAAGTCTTGCTATTTCTTCATCTTGCTTTTTTAATTTAGATAACATACTTTCATATTCACTCGTTACCTCATTAACAAAATTGTTGACTTCAAGTTTATTATAACCATTTAGGCTTACATTAAACTTTCTCAAAAACTGACCACCTCGATCACTTAACTCTTTTTATTTTACCATTCTTCTTCTGTTTCTACTTTATTTTTTTCTGTTTCATCAGAAATTTTACCTTGAACATTAACATTTTTAGGTGTACATAAATATATTCCTACACCTATTTTTTGCATTGTTCCTCCAATAGCATATATACATCCACTTAGAAAATCAATAATTCTTTTTGCTTGATCAGATGTTACCCTCTTTAAATTTACAACTACGCTATTACGCGATTTTAAATGGTCAGCGATAGCTTGTGACTCAGAGTATGCTCTTGGTTCTAAAAGTATCATTTTATTACCAGTTTTGTCTGCTTCTTTTACAGCTTCTTCTTCACTTATACTATAAAATTCATCTTCTGTTCCCATTAATGTTTCATCATCTTCTGGATCTTTAAATAATTTTCCTAATAGAGCCATATATATTCCTCCTATTTTTACTATTTAATTCTATCAAATATTTGATAAATTTGCAAGTTTAAAAAAAGCAAAAGTTACGATTATAGATATTCCATAATTCGAACATCTTTTGCTAATTTTTCTATTAATGAAGCTGGTTCATATTTACTAAATATGTCAACAAAATTACTATTATCCATTAAAAACATGTCGTGATAATTAATGAATATTTCTGATAAATTAGTAACTCCGATACCATTTAAATATTCAAGATTTTTAGTTACTAGTTTTTTATGTGCTTCTAATTCTTTAATTAGAGCACTTGTTGAATTTTCTTTTAATGCTTCAATATCTTTTTTCTCAAAACCAAATTTTTCGAGGAACTTCATTATCTTCCTTTCCTTTCTTCATTTGGAAAAGCCCCTAAAACCAAACTTGCTATACGTTCTTTATCAAGACCAATCATTGTTTCTAAACCATCAAACATTACACTTTCAATCATTTCTCTTGGTTCAATTCCCCATCTTAATTCTTGTCGGAGAATTGCTTCAGCTGCTTTACTAATTGCATTATTTACTACAGTAGCTAAAACTGTATCCATTGGATTAGCTAAAACTAAATAATTTAACTTTTCAACGATTTCATTATATACTTGTCTATCTTCTGGTGTCATTTCTGCTAATCTATCACTTGTAGCGCCTACATTCAAACTATTATTCTGTTCATCAGAAGATTTATCTGCTACATACTCAATTTGAGCATTTATTAAATCTGTCTGTGTTATTTGATTAGGGATTTTATTATCTAATAAATAATCTGCAAATGAATTATCAGCATTTAAATATGGAGTACCCTTTTGCATAAGTTCCACAAGTCTTTTCATAAAAGAAGTTTTAAAAACTCTTATTTGTAAATTACTAGGATTAGCTTTAATTACTTCAATTAAATCTAATTCTTTTAATCTTTCTAGATTTCCTCTTATTTCCTCTAATTCTTTCGCATTTACTGTAAATGCTTTTATAAATGCTCCTGGACATTCAGTTTTTAAATCAATGCCATACTCTAAAAATAGACTTAAAACATTTTTAGGAATAGTTGCTATTACTCTATTCGCATCAAATTTTGATGCTTCTACTCCATCTGCCAATTTTAATCTCAAATCTCTATTCAATATATATTCCATTTTATAAACCTCCCTAATATGCCATTAACGGCACTTTCTTTGGATCTAATCCACTATTTTGTAATAATATAATTGCTTTATCTAAATTACGATAATCATATTTTGTTAGTACTGTTGGATTTAAATAAATATCTAAAGCACTCTTACCAATTCTTAATAATCTATCAACTTTTGCTTCTAATTCTCTATCATATAATAAGTTAATATGATCTACAAAAATATCTAAACTTAAATCATTGTTTTTAAATATTCCAACATTACGACGAATAACTTTTTCATTGAAGTGCTCTAATACTTCCTCTAAGTCACGAGTGGTATAGTCTAAGTAATCAAGACCTATTTCGTTAAATAAATCCATTAAATCTTCTTTATCAAAAGTCTTTGCCTCAGTTTCTACTGGTGTAGGTTCTGGTTTTGCTTCAACTTCTTTAGTCTCTTCTTCTATTTCGACTTTTTCTTCATCTACAGAAACTGTTGAAGTTTCTTCTTGCACTTCAACTTTTTCAGGTTCAACATTATTTTTTGCTTCTTGCATTACTTCACTGATACTTCTCTTTTCAGCTTCTTTTAACTTAGCATCATAATCATATAGTGCATCTTCAGGGAACATTAATATTTTAGCAGCTTCTCTTGTTTCTTCTTCACTAAAATCAAATTGTTCTAAAAGTGCAGTGATTGAATCTCTCGTGATATTTATATTTCCATTTAAAGCTAATTCAAAATATTCATTTAATTTAGCTTGGTTGGCAACAGCAGCATCTCTTCTTATTCCTATTTCTTCAATTTCGGTTATAGCAGAATTCATTTCTTCTTCAACTCTTACTAAATTTTCTTGACTTTCTTTTATATCATCATTAACTTTATCAATTGTACCTGGTAAAGTATCATTTAATTTTTTAGTTAGAGCTTCAGGATCAAAATTGATTTCTAATCTTTCAATAACAGTAGCAAAATCATTTTTATCTATGTTGCTTAATACATCTGCTAATTTTTTTCCTTGTTCACTTAAATTTTTGCTATCACGTTCTAATCCTGCTATTTTATCTTGTAAGGAACTTTTTTCTTCAGTTGTTCTTACTCTTGTTGCTTCTGCTTTTTCTTCACTGCTAGCCATTTCTTTAAAAATCACACTATCTTCACCGCGTAAGTTATATAATTTATCAAGAAGTCTTGTTACTTCTGGAGATAATATTTTCATAAATCGTCCACTCCTTATTCTACATATTAGTATAACAAAGAAAATTTAAATTGTAAATACTCAATGTAAAGATTTTTTAGCAAAAAAGAAAAGACTTTATTAAGTCAATTTATTGCTACTTCTCTCCATATCATAATCTAGAGGATTCCATAATTTTTGGGGAATTAAGATGGTTTTTATTTTAGCTTTATTACTCTCTTTATCTATTTTAACATCTATTACTTTAAATAAAGAGGAACTATTAATTAGAAACTCTAACTGATTTTCTGAATAACTTATAATATTATCAATTAATGCTACTCCATCTTCAGATTCGCTTGGGACTAAACACTCGATTTCAATATTACAAATACTTCCCCATTCTGGTTGCTTAGAATAAAAACTATTACTTCTTAAAAGTGAAGTACTAGTAAATCCTTCTTCATATAAATATTTATCTTTTAAATATATTAAATCTTCTATTTTAGTTATGCCATAAGAATAAAATGTAGATATACCTACACCTCGATATACTACCATATTAAAAGGTAAAAATGGAGCTTTTAATAAAACTTTTCTTAAATTATCCGCAATAGAACTTGCTTCTTTTTTTACTTCATCTGTTAATTTGCCATTTTTTTCATAATTCCATATTCCTCTTAAATAATCATTGACTTTACGGAAACTTAAACCAGTATAACTTAAGATACTTGCTCTTTCTTGTATACTTGTTCTTTCATAAAATTCATCTAAAAATACAGTAAAACTTTTTTCAATTTCTTCTTTATTTGCAAATGTAATTACTTCTTTACTAAATAAAATTTCTTTAATATACTCATCTATTTCACTTAATCTTTCTTTTCCTATGTATCCTAAAGTATATCTTGTATTACTATTTATTCCTTTTTCCATATATACTCCTTATATTTTAATTTTACTATATTTTAAGAATTTTTTCTAGACTTCTATTTTAACAATAATTATTTAAAAGAATATAATACATTGTAATGTTTTTTGAGAGGAGAGATTTTTTTTGAAAAAGAAAATTATTACATTTTTAAGCTTAATTACACTATTACTTGCTACTATAGGTTTATATTTTGTTTTTACTAAAACGAATAAAAATGAGGATGGTAAAAAACTTACAAAAATTAAACTCGCTGAGGTTACTCATAGTGCTTTTTATGCACCTTTATATGTAGCAATGGAAAATGGTTACTTTAAGGATGCTGGTATTGATTTAGAAGTTATCTTAACGCCTGGTGCCGATAAAGTTAGTGCAGCAGTTCTTTCTAATACTGTTGATATTGGTTTTGCTGGAACAGAATCAGCAATATATGTTTATCAAGGTGGTGAAGAAGACTATCTTGTAACTTTTGCAGGTCTTACTAAAAGAGATGGACAATTTATTTTAGCTCGTGATTGCTCTAAAGAATTTAATTTAGAAGATTTATATGGAAAAGAAATACTTGTTGGTCGTCAAGGAGGTCTGCTACTAAACTTATAACCCTGTTTATACAGATAAAAGTAGGTCATAAGTTTAACACAAGAACGGCTGGTCTACTACAAAACTTATAACCACCATTATTAATTACTTAAAAAGTCATAAGTTTTTCATAAGAGCAACTGGTCTGCCATTAAACTTATAACCTTAATTAAACAATATAAAAATCATAAATTCCTAACGAACTTATGATTTTTAATTTAGTTTAAATTTATAATTTATATTAACTACTTTATCTTGACTTATTTCCACCTTATCAATTAAGTTTACAAGTAATTCTCTTGTAGGGTGTTCAAAGGATAGAAATTCGTTAATCAATTTTAAAGTTTCTTCTTGTTTTAACTTTATTTCTTCACTATCAATACTATTTAATTCTTGAGTTAAATCATTTTTTCTTTTAGTAAGATTTTCAATTTCTTCCTTAAATCTTAATGACATACGATTATATTGTTCTAGTGTAATAACTTCGTTTAACTTATCCAAATATAACTTATCAATATTATTCCTAGTATTGATAAGTTTTCTTTCTAAAGAACTAAGTTCTTTCTTTAATTTTACTGATAAATCGTTTTTCTTTTGTTCTTCTTCTACTTTGTTTTGAAAACTAGAAGTATCTATATACTCATTACACAAGTTCTTTAGTTCATCAATTACTGCTACTTCTAACTTGTCGTAATTCATTGTATGAGGAGTACACAATTTAAACTTACTATTGGCGGCATAATAATTACACACACAATATCTTCTTTTAGTTTTTTGGTGTGTATTAACTCCTAAACGATGACCACACTCTTTACAAAATAGAAATCCCCTTAACAAATAGTCATTATAGTTTTGAGTTCTATTTTTATTCTTTTGTAATAACTCTTGAACTGTATCAAAAGTTTCTTTATCAATAATAGGTTCGTGAGTGTTTTCTGAAATTATCCAGTCTTCTCTTGGTATTCTAACCTCTTTCTTTGATTTATAACTTACCTTTTTTCTTATTCCTTGAGTAAGATTACCTATATAAGTTGGGTTTTTAAGTAAGTCTCCGACAGTTCTAGAACACCATAGTTTACCAGTTTCACTTTTACTACTACGACTTAAATTAGCATAAACACTAGGATTTGGTATTCCCTCTAAGGAAAACATATCTGCAATTGTTTTTGGTCCATATCCTTGTTTAGCAAGTTCAAACATTCTAACTACTATATGTCTCACTTCTTCATCGACAATTAATTTATGTTTGTCGTTAGGATCTCGTTTATAACCATAAATTCCTTTCCACCCTGTATATTGTCCTTGTTCTTTCTTACTCCTCATAATTTTTCTTATTTTTTTAGAACCATCTTTAATATAGAAGTCATTAAACATCAACTTGAACTGAATATATTCTAACCCAGGAGTTTCATATGCAGTATCTATATCATCATTAATAGCAATATACCTTATGTTTTTTTCAGGGAATATTCTTTCTATGTATTCCCCCATGCTTATATAGTCTCTTCCCATACGAGATAAATCTTTCGTAATTATAGTATCAATTTTTCCACTATCAATGTCTTTCATTAATTTTTGCCAACCAGGTCTATTAAAATTTCCACCCGAGTAACCATCATCACTATAATCTACATCATCTATAAGTATAATATCATCTCTTTTATCAACAAAACTTCTTATAAATTGTATCTGATTGACTATACTTTCACTTACAACATCGTCTCCGTCTTCTCGTGATAATCTAGGGTAAGGAGCAGCTTTACCCACTTTCCCCATATAAAATCACTCCTCTCAATTTTAAACTACAAGTACAACTATAAATATTTAATTATTTTTAGCATTTAAACAATACTCGATTAAATGAAATTCTATAATTTCTTGTAGAGTCTTTCCATCTTCATTAAAAATATTTACTATTTTCATTTCTTACACCTCGTTAAATAATACGAAGTTATAAGTATTTTTAGAAAACAATTAGGATATTTTAATGAATTTAATTAATATTTTTACCACAATTATTATTCACTTTTTAAGCCTTTTCTTCACGAAGTAGTTTATAAAATGTTGTTTCTTTAAGTCCTAACTCCGTGTATGCTCTTACTCCAGTCATCTCTCCATTTTTCCATTTAGAAATGATTTCATTCCAGTTACTAGGTTTCTCAATTCGTTTTCTTCCAAACTTTACGCCTTTTGACTTCGCTACCATTATTCCATCTTTTTGACGTTCTTTAATGTGTAAACGTTCAGTTTCAGCAACAAAACTTAAAATTTGAAGTACTAAATTTTGTGTAAACCTTTGCATTAGATCATCATCTTGCTTGGCACTTAGCATTGGCATATCAAGAATTACAATATTTATACCATTGTTTACCATATATGAATACTCTTCAACGATTTGGGAATAATTTCTACCAAACCTATCAAGTGAAGTTACATATAATGTATCGCCACTTCTTAAAGCATTTTTTAAAATTTGATATTGAGGTCGGTCAGAAAAAGATTTTCCACTCTCTTTTTCCGTAAATAAAAACCTTTCATCAACCCCTGCTTCTTTCATTACGAACAATTGTTTTTCTAAATTTTGATTTTTTGACGACACCCTACAATATCCATAGGTTCTATTCATTGGTCCATCTCCTTTCGAAGATACTATCCAATATTCCTTTGTAAAAGTCCACCGTTATTTACAACCCTTTAAAAATTTAATTAGGGTATATTACAAAGACTAAAAACATAGCATTTCTTAGTCTTTGTAAATCTATGATTTTTCAACGGCGTTTCTTTTTCGTGTTAAATTCTAGTTCGTAATACATTTCAGGAGTAATACAAAAATCTTCATTTAAATTTTTGTTAGACTCCTCACTTTTTAAACAGGCTGATACAAATTCATTAAGAAGTTCATCAGTAAGTTCATCAGTAAGTTCATCAGTGCTTTTTAAACATTCTGGAAAACTATCTAAATCATTTTTCAACATACATTCCCATAAACAGTCTATTCTTCTAGAATCATTTCTTTCAGAAGACAATACTTTATACCTGTTTCCCTTGTAACTATATTGTTGTATTTCCACCTTAGTATCAACTAGCCACTTACAAGCATTAGCAATTGATGTTTCATTTCTATAATCTTTATAAAGAAGTTTAAGATTATAGACATCTAATACCTTATGTAATCTTTCCAAAGCAACTCTTCTATACTTAGAACGGTCCCACAAATAGAAATTATCAACAACTTCCTTAGTTTGTGTAGCACTAAAATAAACTTTATAAATAAATTTCACGACATACACTTTTCTAATAGGGTCATGCTCCGTTACGACATCTAATAAAACTGCTGGATATGATTTTCTGTTTACCATATCCAGTGTTTCTGTGTTCTGATTATTTTTATCCATTTTACTTTTCTCCTCCTAATTTTACTATTTCAACTTTTTTCATAAAGTCAACTACTTCTTGATTAACTGTTATATCCGAAAACTTTATCGGTCTTCTTAAATACAAAGTTTCAAGGGTAGTACATCTACTTAATGCTACATAGGTTTGCCCAGTAGCAAAAGCACCAGTACCTAAATCGATTAATACCGATTTATAAGTTTGACCTTGTCCTTTATGAATAGTTATAGCCCAAGCAAGTTTTAATGGATATTGTTCAAACTTTCCAATAATCTCTTGTGAGAATTCTCCATTATTTAATACATACTTACTATTTTCCCAAGTATATTTTTCTATGGTGTACTCTTCATCATTAATTCTAACTTTAATTTCGTTAGGTTTAAGACTTGAAACAACACCAATAGTTCCATTAACCCATCTTCCAAGTTTGTCATTAATAAGCATCATTATTTGGGAACCAACTTTTAAATGAAGTTCCTCATCATTAGGGTATTGTTTACTTGATATATTTCCCTCAACTTTAGCCTTATAAATAAATTCTTTACTTCGTAATTCATCAAGTTTAGATTTGTTAATACTATTAACAATTTCATTATTTGTTGCTAAAGTAATAATATCTTCTTTTACATCTCCAGTAATTACTCGTTTATTAAGAATATCAAGAGTTTCTTGAGAAACAGTTCCAAGTCTTATCTCATTTAGAATACTCTTAAAATTTTCATCACTTTGTCTAAAAACCTTATTTAACTCATAAACTTTTAAACTATTGTCATCGATGAAGTTGTTATTTTCAAAAGCGTGTGCTTTATAAAACAGCACTTCACCGTATTCCTTTTTTAATCTAGATTTTACATAATCATCTGTTACAATTGGTAACAACTGATATAAATCTCCGAAACATATTAATTGTATTCCACCAAAAGAACTTGAAACACCAGTGGCATACTTACACATGGTATCTATAATATCTAATAAGTTTGGTGAAACCATTGATATTTCATCGATGATGATGGTATCAATCTTTTTTAATAAATCCTTTAAATATGGTCTCATTTTATCAAGTTGTAATTCCTCAACAAAATTAATCTTTGGATCCAGTCTAAAGAAAGAATGTATTGTTTGACCCCCTACATTTAAAGCAGCCACTCCAGTAGGAGCAAGTACAACGACTTTCTTTTTAGTGTTTATCACAAATTGTTTTAAAACTTCTGACTTACCAGTTCCAGGTTTTCCTGTTATACCCATATTTTGATTACTTGTTTCCATTATTTTTAAAGTAGTTTGTTGTTCTTCACTAAAAACTATTGACATCTTATTCATATATTTTCCTTTCCTTTCCTTACTCATTTCTACACATTTCCTAACTTTAAAGATACATAATCATCTTGTATGTCATATTGAATATCTAATTCACGAGGAAAACTATAATGTTCTTCAGTACCATCATCATACACAAATACAATTGTCCCCACTAGAGGTAAGGTTTTCAAAAACTCTTCCAAATCACACTCTCTAATTATTTCTCCCTTTTTCAATAACTTTATAGAAAAACTTTCACATTGATAGGTTTTTCTTACCCAATTATCTAAACACTCCACACAAGAAGTAATTTTATCCATTTTAAATTGACAAACCTCATTATCGAGAAAGTCATACCTCTTCATACCTTTTTCTCCATATACATAAAGAGATAATTCAATAAATTGTTTATACATTTTTAATCTCCTTTCATTTTTCTAAATGTAACAAACAAAATAATCATATAATTAGGTTAGGGGTAGATATATGAAATCATCAACCCCAACTACCTAATTTTTATTAATTATTTTCCGATTACAGATACAACTTCAATATTCTTGAAAGTTCTATCTTTGGTTATTCTACTTGTTTGTTTAAGTGTAACTTTAGTACCCACTAAACATTTAGTAGATTTTGCTATAGACTTCGCTCCATCAACCAAATCTTCAATTCCTAAAGAGTAACCAAACTTTTGTAAAGTTTCCTTTAGTCTTGAAATGTTTAATTTAATGGCATTTTGACTTAAGAAGTAAGTATCTTTAACTTCAATACCATTTACCCCATAAACATAACTTACAATTGGCGTATCAGGTCCAGTTTCCCCATCTTTAACTTCTAATAGTTCACCATCATAAAGAACACCATCTTCTAACTCTATATCACAAGTTAGAAAAGCCTTTTGAATGTAATTTAATTCAGAAGTTTTAGTTTCTTCATCGATACTACCAAAACTAGTATCAACATACTCATTCATTTCTTTTTCTCCTTTCCATTAATATCTTATTAAAAAATCTTACCAAAAGACATTTCTTAATCGGTAAGAATATGGTAAGATTAATAAAGAGGTGGTCTTTATGTTAGATTTTAAACACATTGAGATAGATGAGGTATATGATAACTGTTATATCTTGTTATATGAATACTTCCATCATAATACTAATAATAACGATAGTGATTACTCCTATAATGAAATTCCCTTTATAAAAGAAAAAATAGTTGCTACTAAGATAGAAGATATCTACGAAAGTATTTACTCCCTTGGAGAAGAACTTTACGAATATATGAAAAATGATGAACATTTTGATATAGAATATCTATTTTATAAAGTAAGTGAATTGGAACACATAGAGGGAATAAAGTTTGGTATTGACTATTGGGTTCAAAAAAATGGTTATCCATATTTTAGAGGTTTTGAATATTACGGTAAGAATAGAACTAATAAACTTGATTTGAATATAGGTTTATTCAGTAAAGATGTAGTAAATCTCTATATACTTTCTAGAACACACGAAATCATACACGAAATAGAGTCTTTAAGTTCTAGAAATCCTGACTACGAAAACAAATATGACAATGTAATTAATGATTTACTTGATGAACTAAACGAATATATTTATTGGTATTTAATTTACGGAGTTCTTATTCTTAAAACGATTCACACAACAAGTGCTATATCTACCTTTAAAGAGTGGTTAAAAGAAATGGACTTAATATTTGAAGAAAAAGATAAATACAAGATTAACCTTGAATTTCTAATGCCTGTAATAACCGAAATGAAAGAAAATGAAGATAACTATTTACTTGATATATCCTTATTAAATACTAGAATAGATATGTCTAATTTTGAAGATGTGATAGGAGTTATAAATGGTTTATCATTACTATATACCTACAAACTAAAACATTATGTAAAAGGTCAAGAATTCTATTATCCGTTTGGAATAAGTGATACTTATTATCAAAGTTTTAATATTGATTACGAACAAATAGTATTTGACAAAGATATTCGTATATACAAAAACTTTATTATGGGTTATTCTTTAATAGGAGTCTCATACTATAAATTATTGCTTAATTTAACAACTAACTACGAGTATGGGGGAGTTAAAATGATAAAGTGTGCTAACCCTAATTGTAAAAGATACTTTCAGCAAAATGGAAGACAAGAATACTGCAAAACTAAAGAATGTCAAAGATATAGGAAGAATAAAAAATCTAACGAATACTATTATAGAAACAAAAAAGAAGACAGCAACTAAACTGTCTTTTCTCGTACCTACAATTAATTGATATCATACTCACTTTGAAATGAATCTAATCTGCATGTCTATAATTTTCTTTACTATACAAAGGATCATTTTTAGCAACATAATAACTAATAGAAGAGGAATTTTTTGCTTTACACTCCATTCTTGAATCACTATATAGCTTACAAATAACATCTCCACCATCTATACTTATAGTATTTCCAAAATGTTCATAAGTAAAACCTACTGGATTATTTTGTATTTCAGCTAGTTTACCATTAATTAATGTAGCAAAAACACCATTTTTTGAACCTGTAAACTCATATGAACTTCCCCAGTAATTTATAGTAGTGTCTATATACTTTTTTTGTAATTCATACAATCCATATTCCTTATTTTTATCTTCTTTTGTTGTAGTAATACTAACTGTCATTAACTCATCTTGATTATATGGATCAATTGGAAAATCCTCAAAAGCACGAAATTCTCTATCATCTACTTTGACATAATAACTATAATTTGCTTTAATATATTTTATAGCATCGGGATTAGTTGTTAAACCCATAGTTCCATATACTTTAGGAAATATCTTTTCAGCAGCTTCGCTTTGTTCTGATGAAAATATTAACCATCTATTATCATCTTCACTGACATTACTAACAGTATAGTTGGTATTATATTTATTCTCTAAACAGTCTTTTATGGCCACTGGTCCAGAAATCCTTATTTGAGAATATTTCCAAGTTAAATTACAAGTTATTTCTTCACCATCAAAATTAATTTTAAAGGGTTTTATCCGTTCAAATATAGGAAATTCATTAATAATTTCTTCATTAAAATCCTTATTAACTTTAATATATATACGTTTTACTGCTAAATCTTCAACAATTTTTTCTCCATCTCCATGATTTTCATATTGATTTTCATAACACTCAATTGTTGTTGAATTAACAACTGAACATTTTCTTTCCAGCCTAGCCGTGCCAGTGGGGCCTTTACTTTTAACATTAGTAGTAATAGTTTTTTTATCATAATTAAACGAAAACTCTGTTGTACCATATGATGGATCATCCTTTGGTGGTATATTTGCATATTTATCATTCCAGTAAGTGTCATATTTATATAAAACATTATGAAATTTCACACCCTTAGTAAAACAAATCAGATTCTCTTTATCATCTTCTCTCGCATAGCAACCTTCTTCAATATTCAATTCCCTTATGATATTACTATCAGATAGGTTAAAAAAACTAATAATAACTATTCCCATAATTATTATTATTACACTTAAAACTATCCATACTTTTTTGTTTTTTAAAAAAGAGTTTCTTTTTTTACTAGCATTATTGGTATTTTTGATAGAATCAATAATACAACCACAATTAGGACATATTTTAGCATGGTCACTCATTTCTTTTCCACACTCACTACATTTAATTAATGCCACATAGACCACTCCTAACTATCAAATTGTGAAGTTAATAGATTTAATTTACTTTTTGGATATTGTATTATATTTTCAGGGTTTCCATATGCCATAGCACAAGAAACATAACCTGTTGGCATACCAGATTTTTCACTCTCACAATCAGGTATATCTCCGTAATATTCTAAACTATCGTTAACCATATAATAAAGTTTACCATTTATATATAAACCATATGGATGATCTCCAAAATCTACTCCCCAGTTCCAACTTTCGTACTTAATTCCAAACTTATCTAAAACTCTTGATAAATCCCTAGGATTTAAACCATTACCGTTATTTTCGTTTGACATAGTTAAAAACTTCTCTGCGAAATAACATTTAAGTTCTTTATCCACCATTTTACAAGTATAAAAATTATCATAATCTTTGTCTTTCTTTAATTCTTCCCATAAATTAGTGTAATAATTATCATTACTTACATTTTTAATATCTTCATTGTTCTTTACTTCTTTTAACAATTCTTGTTCTTTAATACTATCTATATGTTCGATAATAATATGGTCCTTAACTTCAATATTTACATTATTAGAAGTTTTAATCTTAACTCCATTTGAAACATCAAAACCTTTTTCTTTAGACTTATTATAAATAGTATCAATACTATCATTAATATTTTTTCCTTTGACATTTAATTCATTATACATAGTCATACAGTCATCATTTAAACAACTTATATCTTCTACTTTATTATCTTTAACAGTTAATACAAGTGATGGGTTAATCTCGATAAATACATAATCAATTCGTTCCTTAGCGAGTTCATTCAAATTATTATTAAATTTTTCTGAATTAGATTTACTAATTTTAGTACTAATGAACCTATAACCAAAGAACACAATAATAGGAACTACAATTATTAATAAAATAATCAATAGAATTTTCTTTAATTTTCCTTTCTTTTTTTCGGTTGAATTTGTTTCTTTCTTACTCATATAAACACTCTCTCTTTCTACATAGTATTCCTTAAACAACAAAAAAGGAACACTTTAAAAACTACTTAGTGTTCCGAAAAACTTCATCTGTTGACTTCTATTACTTCAAACCAACAGTACTACGTTTTGTCGGAATTAAGTACTTCTTACCGACATCATTATAATATCATATTTCTACAATATTTGTCAACAATAATGTTAGAAGTTACCTAACATATTTTTGTGAGGTATTACTCTACAATTATATTTAGGAGATATGAAGTTATTATGAAGAGGAAAGAAACGTTAAAATTTGATACCGACATCTATAATACAATTCGTAAAAACATTAAGAAATATAGAAAATTAAAAGGTATTACTGCTATGGAATTATCGGAAATGGTAGACTTATCACACGACTTTATAAGACAAATAGAGAGTGAAAAAACAGCATATAATTTTAGTGTTGACACATTTTATAAAATATCAGTTGCTCTAGGAGTTAAACTTGATGATTTAATCAAAAAACAAAAATGACTAAATTCAGTTCATGAACTAGTCATTTTTAATTGTTTCAATTTGTAAAGGTTCATCATTTACGATAACTAAATGATATTTCTCTCTTAATAGTTGTTCTACCTCGTTTCTCAATTCAGAAAATAAATAGGTTACATTAAATAAATCTCCTATTGAATTCACATATTGATTTAAACTAGTATCTCGATTAATCAATAACCCATAATCATAGTATTTAGAAAGTTGTCTAGCATATGTTTTAACCATTATATCTCTTATATACAAGTCATATTCTTTATAATAATCATCATATTTTTTTCTTAAATCTTTTCTCATATATAAAACACCACCTAGTGTAATTATCTACTAGAAACAAGAGAATAACAACATACAAAGACTATTCTTTTTTACTTTCAAACAAGAATAGATAAATATCATCTTGTATATTTTGAATTCCATAAATCCATACTGTTTTATATTGTTCTCCAGTCATATCTTCAAACATTACATCAACTAAACCACTTTTTTGATACTCTTTTAGGAATTCTAAAGTAAAACTACCTAATGTAACATTCTTCATATCAAAACAAACATATCCAATAAAGTGATTTTGATTATCACTATCTATATAGACATTAAAACTCTTTAAGGAATTCTCTAATATACGAAATTTTTCTTCACAAAAATCAAATTTAATATCTATTCCAATTATTTTAGGTGCTTCAATTTTCTTTGTAATAGTATCTTCATTTAATAATTTCAATTTATTTACTTGACCCTCTGTTAAACCAACTCTAACACCATTTTCCATTGTAAATAACTTACCATTTTTAGTATTTTTATAAAATGTGAATTTATTACCTCTAGGATCCTCAAACACATTTCCTTTTACAAACTTACTTCCGTTATACAATAACATAATCAATTCCTTTTATCATCTATAATTTTTTCTCCCATAAATAATAGGATACTATTTCCACTATCTAACTCATAAAATAACGAATTCCAATTAACTCGTACATCTATGAAATCTCCATTTTCATATTGTACGGATATTTTGTTAATCTTATTCTTTCTATTATCATTTCCAAATTCTTCATCACGATAACTCCAAACACAATTTTTATCTTTATCAAAATATAAATAACCAACAACAATATCAGGAACTGAAAATAACTTAAATGAATTGTTTGGAACTGAAAATATATCAATTTGTAGTTCATTTTTACTATTATAAACTTCTATAAAATCTATACCAATTTCTTCAGTTGTAACAAAACTATCTAATTTGTCTAACATCTCAAATAACTTATTATTCATAACATTTCCTTTTACCTTTACCATTAGGTGTCCCATATCGTAGTAAATTAGTTTTCCTTATCTTCATTTTAATAATAGGACTCTTTTGAGGATGTGATACTCGATACCTCATAATACTAGTCTGTTTTGTCTTTCTTCTTACTTCTAGTTTTTGAAAGTTGGTATTAATATCATATTTCTCACGGAATTCCTTATTACCTAGAATTGAATTAGACCCATACTTCTTTTGATTAGTTTCGTTTATCTTATCTCTTACTTGTTTTAATTGTAGAGCATATTCAACACCGTATTTCTTTAACATACTAATTCTTCTATTATAAAAACATTTAATTCTAGAATGAGTAGTGCTATTCTTACTTAATCTTTTATCTTCCGTAGTAGATAGTATATAATCTCTTTCTTGTTCTAACTTTCTAATTTTATCTTCCATTTGACTCCCTAGTAATACATCTTTCATATTAATATATAAAAATCTTTTAATTATCACTTACACATTTGAAAAACGTTCTTACACATTTTTCAAATGTGTAAGAATAATAACAATTTAAAACACTTCGTTAAACGATACTATTCTTTTAATTTCAATTCTTCTATTATATCCCAACTTATTTCTTTATGATTTCCCATTATTTGGCGATATCCTAGACACATCATTTCTGCGACTACTTGAGGTCTTACACAACCAGTTAGACCACCAAACATAGGTATCAAAACACTTTTTATATCATTTTCTTTTGCTACCATTAATGTAGTTCTCATACACTGATATATAACTCTTGTATCTACTATCTTTTCAGGTGTTCTCATAGTTGGTGTATGAATTAAATACTGATTATCTTTTCTAGTTTCTATAATGAAACTAGAACCGACTGGCTGTTCTCCATAATAATTTTCAATTATATATTTTTGAACTCTTTCTTGTAACTCTTTACCATACCACTTAGTCAATGCTAAATCATATCCACCATCCATTAAACCAAATGAATTAGCCGGGGAAACTACACATTGAACCCTTGTATTTTTTATAAACTTCTCAAAACTTTCATTTACTAATATAACATTCTCATCTTTAAAGTATAGTTGTAAATACTTAAACTTATTAAAATCTTTCTCAATTAAATATATTTCCATTTCTACCACTCCTAAATAAAAACATTATACTATATAAATATTTGACACAAAACAACCAAATATCTTTTTTGTTAGATATGAAAATCATAAATTTTTAAAATACTTCGTTAAACACATCAAATTAACGAATTTGATACTTTCTACATCAATTACACTAGTTTGATATTTATATCGTGTTAAAACTTAAATAAACATAGTAATTCACGATGATACAATTTAATCATAAATAAAAGAGCATAATATTTTACTATTACACTCTTAATATCTACGGTTCGTATATATTATTATGAAGAAGATAAATCATCTAGTATATTGAAAACTAGTTCTGGTTCTTTATCATCTTCTCTTGGAAATCTCATCGAATTATAACATTTTCGAACAATTACATTCAATTCATTACCGTTTTCATCTAATACTTGGAGATAAGACTCGTAGGTTGGTTCATTCGAATCAACCTTTTCCAATGCTTCTTTATTCTCCATTTTTTCCTTAAGTGGTTTCTTTAAACCTCTTGAAGGTCTAAATATTCTAAAGTTAGGGGGATAAAATTGTAATCTACCACCTTTTATAAAATACTTAGGACATTTTAATTGTTCTCCAGTTTTAACATCTACATATACTTCTTTTATTAACAAGTTCTTTTCTCTTACTTCTTCATACGTCATATTACATTCTTCAATAGGTAAATCACTTAGACAAGCAGTAAAATATGCTCCTAAATCATCGACATTTCCATATAGAGGAGTTACTTTTACATAACCCTTACCCCATACTTTTATTAAATCTTTATAATCAATATATGGAGCGATATCTTCCCATATAAAGATAATATGAGCGTGTAGAGAACCACTTGATTGAGCCTCACATACCTTTATATTCTCTGACTTTCCATACCTATAATTAAACTTCTTAACAAATTTATTGATATCACTATCAAATTTCTTTGTATCTCTCATAACTTCATCATAAGTTAATGTCACCATTTTACATTTTCTAACATCTTCACAATTAACATTAATGGCTTCTCTTATACTTTTAAAGGTTTTCCTTAATGAAATCTTTCCCTCAGACCTATTACTAATTTGTTTCTTACAAGGTTTTATTTCTCCAGTAGTAAGATCCTGATACATATGATTAGGTAATAACTTAATTCTAGGTTTACTATTCTTATTCTTAACATATAGTATCTCGTGATGATGACAATTATAAGTTATTAATGTTACTTCATCTTCTAAATCGATATCATAATCTCTTAATTTTTTAACTTCAGTCTTCATAATTATAACCTTTATTGGCTATAATTAAATCGTTATTAACATAAATAGTTAAATCTTTCAAATTCTTCTCCTTTTAATCTATAACTACTATGACTTAACTTAATATATAAAAGGGGATATATTTTTCTCCTATTATATATTCTTAATAAATAATAATATAGATATCACGGTGGAATAATTTCATTGAAATTCAACTTAAATATAGTCATAAAATCAACACTCCTTATCTTCTACTAATATAATACGAGTGTTTTTACCCACGGAGATAAAATCATTAAAAAAAGAAGACTATTTCTTGTCTAATGATTTTATTAACCCCTTATTTTATGGGGAATTAAATTGGTTATAAGTTTTGTACAAGAACAGGAGGAATGCCAGCGTTAAACTTCTTAAATGCTATTAAGAATAGTAATATTGATTTAAGTAAAATAAACGTTAATTATGCTGTTGATTTTGCTTCTTTATCAGGTTCATTTATTGGTGGTATGGGAGACTTCGTTGATTTATTTGAACCTACTGCTACTAGTGTTGTAAAAAATAGTAAGGCTTGTATTGTTGAATCAATTGGTAAATTATCTGGTGAAATGCCTTATACTGCTTTTTATGCTCGTAAAAGTTACTTAAATAAAAATAATGAAACTTTAAAAGATTTTACTAATGCTATAAATAAAGGACTAGAATTTGTTAAAAATAATGATGCTAAAACTATTGCTAAAGTTATATTACCAGAGTTTCCAGATATTAGTTTGGAAGATTTAACTGTAATCGTTGATAATTATAAGAAATATGATTCTTGGCTTAGTGATCCTTTTATTAATGAACAAAGTTTTAATAACTTACAAGATATTTTAGAAGATAATAAGTTAATTGATAAACGTATGCCTTATAGTAAACTAATTAATAATTTATATGAAAAATAAACTTCTTAGTGTTAAAAATATTTCTAAAGTTTATTATTCAGGTAAAAAGGAAGTAAATGCTATAAGTGATATAACCTTTGATTTATTTCAAGGAGAATTTATTTCAATCGTAGGACCTAGTGGTTGTGGTAAATCTACCCTACTTAATATCCTTACTAATATGGATACTAAAACTACTGGTGATATTAAATTTCTTAAAAGTAATCTAAAACTTGGATATATGCTTCAAAGTGATTCACTTCTTTCATGGCGAACTGTATTTGATAATGCTTGTATCGCTCTTGAAATAACTCATACTAAAACTAAAGATAATATGGATTATGTAAATAATTTACTTGATACTTATGGTCTTGGAGATTTTAAAGATAAATATCCTGATGAACTATCTGGTGGTATGAGACAACGAGTTGCCTTAATTCGTACTCTGGCTTTAAAACCCGATATCTTAATTCTTGATGAACCTTTTAGTAAACTTGATTATCAATCTCGTCTTAGTGTTAGTGATGATGTTTATAAAATTCTTAAAAATGAAGGCAAAACTGCTATTATGGTAACTCATGATTTGGCAGAAGCTATAAGTATTAGTACTAGAGTTATTGTCTTATCTTCTAGACCTTCGCATATCAAAAATATTTATCCAATTAAAAGAGAAATAGATTTAACTCCAATCGAAAATAGAAAAGATAAAAATTTTAGTAAGTATTATGATCTTATTTGGAAGGACTTACAATATGAGTAAAGAACATAAAACTTATTTGAAAAAAATTAAATTAGAAAAAATCTTGGTTTTATTCTTACAAGTCTTTATTCTAGTAGCTTTTCTTATTGCTTGGGAAGTTCTTAGCAATTTAAAAATTATTAATCCCTTTATCTTTTCTTCTCCTTCTAAAGTACTTGTTACGATTAAAAATCTATTTCTGAATTATAATCTAATTCATCATATTTTTACCACTATTTATGAAACTTTAATTGCTTTTACCATCGGAATTACTCTTAGTTTTATTATTGCTATTCTACTTTATGAATTTAGAATCTTAAATAAAGTAATTGATCCCTACCTTACTTTAATTAATAGTTTACCTAAAGTAGCTCTTGGTCCTTTAATAATTATTATTGTAGGTGCTAATACAAAATCTATTATTGTTATGGCTCTTCTTATTAATTTGATTGTAGGTATTATTTCTATTTATAATGGTTTTAATAATATAGATTCGGATTTAATAAAACTTTTTAAAACTTTTAAAGCTTCTAAACTTGATACTCTATTTAAACTTACAATTCCTGCAACTTATAAAACTATTATTTCTAGTTTAAAACTTAATATTTCTATGACTCTAATAGGTGTTATTATGGGAGAATTTTTAGTTAGTAAAGCTGGTCTTGGTTATCTCATTATATATGGTACTCAAGTATTTAATCTTAATATGGTTATATCTGGTATTGTTATTTTATTACTTATTTCTTTTATTTTATATAAAGTTATTACTTACTTAGAAAAAAAGCTTCTTAAATATTAGAGGCTTTTTTACATTTTTGAGAATATCTTTATATAATTTCTATGTATATGGATTACTATTTTGTTTCTAATATAAATTTATCAAAATCAGATTCAAACAATTTATCTTGTGTAATTCTATATTTTTCAAATTCACTTAAAGCTTTATCAACTGCTATTTCATGTGATATCTTTCCGGCATCTTTTAAAACATCTAAATCATCTGCTAGTAAATATTTATCTATTCTTGTACTCCAGTCTTCCATAGTCATAGGAATATGCCTCTCAGCTCTACGCTCAGCAAGTTCTAAAAAGGCATTTACTATTCTTTCTAAATCTTTAATCTCTTCTTTAGTTAAATAATTTTTAGCAATCACTACATCAGATTCCATGATTTTTCCATTTGGAGAATTCTTCCAAGAAGTTAAATTCATATTTTCTTTTGTATGGTCTACTCTATTATAGATAATTTCTGCAGCTGTTTGATGAGTGATGGCATAGTGCATTTTGTTTTGAACTTTTTTAAAAAATTCAATAGTTGTTGGAGATGCTGCATCATAATCGATGCTGGTTGCATATATATCAGTGATTTTTTGATAGAATCTTCTCTCACTCAAGCGAATTTCTCGAATCTCTTCTAAAAGTTTTTCAAAATAATCTTTATCTAAGAATGCTCCGTTTTCCATTCTTTTTTTATCTAGTGCATAGCCTTCTATAGTATATTTTTTTAAAACTTGTGTAGCCCATCTTCTAAATTGTGTAGCACGCCTTGAATTAACTCTATATCCTACAGAAATAATTGCATCTAAATTGTAAAATTCAACATTTCTTTTTACATTACGATTCCCTTCTTGTTGAACTGTTTCCATTTTGGAAATAGTTGAATCTCTATTAAGTTCTCCTTCATCATAGATATTATTTAAGTGCTTATTAATCGCTGGAACATTAACAGCAAATAACTCAGCCATAGCTTTTTGTGTCATCCATAAATTTTCATTTTCATATCGAACTGCAATTCCTTTTTCTTTTTCTTGTGTCTTAAAAACTAAAAATTCTTCTGTACTACTGATAACTTCTAAATTATTCAAAATAAACATCTCCTTTCTTTTTAATTTCAAATAAAAATAGTAACTATATTATACCAAATTAATGGCTATTAATAAATGCTTTTAATAGTTAGATTATTCTCTCCATTCAGAATTAGTCGGTGTTATTATGGGAGAATTTTTAGTTAGTAAAGCTGATCTTGGTTATCTCATTATATATGGTACTCAAGTATTTAATCTTAATATGGTTATATCTGGTATTGTTATTTTATTACTTATTTCTTTTATTTTATATAAAGTTATTACTTACTTAGAAAAAAAGCTTCTTAAATATTAGACGCTTTTTCTTTTTTATATTCCATTTTAAATAAATTGCCAAACCTTTTTGTATTGTTCTAATTGTTTTTCTTTTGTTATTTGTGCTACGGGATGATATAAAGGAATAATAATAAAATTATCAATTTCTATTATAGGATATTTTTCTATTGTTTTGGTTAAATTTTCTTCTATTTTAAAATTATAAATATTTGAAAGTGAATATAGAGGATAATAGCCTAATGTTAATATTATTTTTGGTTTTACTATTTCTATTTGCCTAAATAAAAATTCTTTACAATTTAATGTCGAACATTTCAAATTGATGTTATTTCCTCTATAATTATTTCCATGTCTAGCACACATAATGGCATTCGTAATATAAATATCATTAATGGTATCAATTTTACCATTTGAAGATTCTATTAAATATTTTGTAAGTTGTTTTTTGGTTAAACTTTTTTCATCTTCTATTAATTTAAGCCAATTATCTTTTGTAGGATTTTCTAAATATCTAGCATTTAATTTTTTCATATCCAAATAAGGTCCCCAATCTTGTCCTATTATCATGATTTTTGAATCTAATCTATTGTACCAATCAGTCCAGATTGATGGAATTTCTTTTGCAAATTTTTTATTTTTATAAATATTAATTAGCGAGCAATCAATATTATTTTTGGAATGTAAAGATATACATTTTTGACATTTACTCATATCATTTATTAATTCATTAAATAATTTATTTTTTATGTTTTTCACCACCTTAATTTTTAAACTCATAGTTCATTTACCAAATATCTTCTTAAAACTAATTATTTTCTTTTGTTTTACAATTACCATACAAAGGGCAATTAATACAATTCTTTTTATTACAAAAATCATTACCTATATTCCATAAGTATTTATCTATTAAATTTGCATCAATTCCTTGCTTTTCGCCACTTTTTATGTATAACGTTGATAACTCTTCTATTTCTTTATTATTTAACTTCTTACTATCAATGATGTTATTTAAATAACTTATTTCAATATCATGTCTATCTAGTGGAATATATCCTAATTTAACACTAAAATTACATACCTTAGCTTCATATATTAATCTAAGTAATAATCCTCCTGTCTTTTGACCATATCCTTTTATATTTCTGATAAATATATTTAGTTCATTAAAATTATTAAATTCTTTGATTTTATCTATTAAGTTATTATATTTTGCTAATTCTTTTGATAAATTTAACCACTTGTCTACGGCAACATTGGGATACCTGGGATGAATACTTTTTTTCATTATATTTAATAACTCTTCTTTATTATTTGTATAGGTTGTTATAACATACTTTGGGTTAAATATTTTAGGATATAACTGATGGGTTTTTATTAAATTATTATGATAATTTTCGGACCTCATACCATAATCTAATAAGCAAGAATAAAATATATAAATTAACCATTCATTACTTTTATATTCTAAATATTCAGGAAAATCAACTGTTGCTAAAGTGTTAGAGTCTTTACTATTATAATATTCATGCATTTTTTGGACTAATTTATCAATATGTTTTTCACCAATGGTCATATTTTCTCCTTTCCCTATTTAATCTAACTATTTATTTTTTACATTAAATTTATACAAAATATTATATCATAAATTAAATATGAAAAAAAAGATAGTTTTTAACCATCTTTAAATTATTTTCTACTTCTTGGAAATTGTCTTTGTTCTTCTTCTAGTATTAATTTTTTAATATCTTCTATTATTTTAGGCTCTTCATTAGATACAAAGATAGTATTATTTAACAAATCAATCCCACTATATCCTTTTCTTACTAAACCACCAAATGCTTCTTCTAAAAAAGTTATAGGATATCCATATCCTCCATCAAAATCAATTATTAGTTTTATGCCTAAAGATAAACAATTTAAATATCTTGGTTCTAATAACTTATCTCTAAACTCTTCACCAGAGAATGGGCCATCAGATATGTATCTGGCTCCTGGGGTTTCACTGTAATCATGTGCTATATTTATATAAAAGCTTTTTAATAACTCATCTGTTTCTTTCACTTTGATTTTCTCCAAAAAAATTAAGCTTTATTTACTTGGTATACTTCTACTTCAACAGGTGTTTCTTGACCAAATAAATCAATTAAAACATTTAATCTATTATTTTCTAAATCAATATTGTCAACTTTACCAATCATTCCTTTGAATGGTCCATCAACAATACTTACTTTGTCTCCTACTGCTATTTCAGATTCAATATTAACACGACTCATTCCCATACTTGCTAATATTTTATCAATTTCGCTTGGTAATAATGGTGTTGGTTTTGCTCCTTTTCCTGATGAACCGATAAATCCTGTTACACCTGGAGTATTACGGACGATATACCATGCTTCATCACTCATTACCATTTCTACTAGAACATAGCCTGGAAACATTTTCTTTGTTTTTTCTTTTTTGACACCATCTTTTATTTCTACTTCAGTAGTTTCAGGAATAATTATACGATAAATATAATCTTGTAATCCCATTGATTCTACTTTTGCTTCTAGCTTTTCTTTAACTTTTGCTTCGTGACCTGAATAAGTGTTAACTACATACCACTCTTTTTCCATTAGTTAAACGCCCCCTTAATTCCTGACATTACTAAACTCATTAATATAAAGAAGCCTACTAGTAATAAAACAAATATAATTGTTGCCATAGTATATTTAAATACTTCTTTTTTACTTGGCCATTTTACTTTAGAAAGTTCATTTCTAACTCCAACAAAATAATTTTCTTTTGGCGCTTTTCTTTCTGCTTTCTTTGTTTTTTTCTTAGTATCTTTCTTTTTTTCTGCCTTAGCTTTTTTCTCTTGGATTTTTGTTTCATCTACAACTTCTTTTGTTGTCTCTTTAATATCTTTTTTAGCCATTTGCCTCACCTCATATTTTTTTGTAAATTAAAAAACACTTTCGTGTTCACATTTATAATTTATCACAAAAATGTTTAAAAATCAAGTTTTTTAATTATTTCTTTACCTTTTTATTAAATAATTCCATGGCTTTCTAATTTCTTTCTACTTCTAGTGTATGCTTTTGTAAAATCTTGTAATTGATATGGGGTTGTTAAGATAACTCTATCAAGAACCTCTATGGCCGTGTCATCTAGGCTACTTAATATTCTATAATTATCATGTTTGGCAATATTACTTTTGTTAAAGTTTTTAGCTTCGTTTGTATCTTTAAAATATAAACATTTATCTTTTGATAAAGAATCTCTACATATAAAAATAGTTTTTCTTGAAGTTTCATATTCCGTAATGTCATTTATTTCAAAACCATAAAGCTTTAAGAGATAAATCAAAAAAGGTTTTCGTTGTTTTTTATTTGTAACATATTCATAGAAGTTATTATCCATACATATCCAAGTCCATAGGGAAGCTAGTAATGATGCAAACCCTCTATTTCGATATTCAGGATTTACTCCTGTTCCAATATATTTAGTCTCTTTTGTTTCAAAATCTAAATAAAAATAAATATAAGCACAAAGCCTAGGAAACTCACCATCTAATTTATCTTTATATATTTGAATAAAATATCTGCTTAAATTAGGAACAAATTTATCATCTACTTTATCTCCATAACCTTTATGAAAAAATATATTATACTTTTCATTATCATAAATAAAGGAAGCAAAACATATAGGCTCTTGATATGGTATATCTGGACTCAATTTTATCATCATTATCCCCTTTTCTTGAGGATTTATTCTAACATACAAAATACTATTTGTCAAAAAGATAACCTATAATTATTCCTATTATAAACATTAATAACATAAATACATTAAAAAAGTTTTTTATTCCCATTAATAATATTCCAACAGAACTTATCATAAATGCAAATACTACAATATTGGTTTCATTTCTTTTGTGCTTTAATAAATAATTCATGATATAACAAATTATAATTATTCCGAGTATTAACCCTATTCCATATATTATAAATAATAAACTAAAAGGATTTGATAATATTTTTAATACATATTCATATGAACCTAAAAGCATAAATATAGCTGTTCCACTTATGCCTGGTACAATAGAAGTAAAAGCATCAATACTACCTAAAAAACTGGTATATAAATAATCTAATAAACTACCTGTAAAGATAAAATTAGTAGTTGTACTAATAAAAGATAATATAAATGTTAAACTTAAAAACACTATAAATAATATAAAGCTTTTAATATTCCATTTTAACTCTTTGGTAAATGGTAAGAGTGTACCAACTATTAAACCTAAAAATAAATACATTGTTGGTTCATAATAGTTATTTAATAAAAATAAAATTAATTTACTAAAGAAGATAATTGCTAAAAAGACTCCTATCCCAAAATTAAATAATAACTTAGAATGCATTTTAGGATTATTAAAAAAATTGGTAACTGCTTCTAAAATGTTTTCATATATCCCTAATGTTATAGCAAGCATTGACCCTGATACTCCTGGGATAATTTTTCCTAAACCAACTATAAACCCTTTTAATATTAGTTTTATATTCATCTAACCACCACTAAATTATATGAAAATATAATATTAATTTACCTAGTTTTTTCAAAAAAAATGAATACAAAATATTGTATCCACTTTTTCTATTTTAATTTTTTTTCTTAATATTATAAAATACTATTCCTAATATTACTACACTTGTTAAAGTAATAACTATCGGTAAAATAACATTATTATTTTCTTTTACTACTGGTATTTTTATTCCTGGATGTACTAATTCTAGTTCTGTATATGATAATACATATTTACCTAACTTATTTGTTATAATCTCTATGTTATCTCCATTTCGCTCATAATCTATAATCTTAATATTATTATCATCTGTTATTTCATAAATACCTAAGAATCTTTTCGCTTTCTTTAAGCTGATAGTAATTTTTATAGGACTTTTTGAATTTAAATCTAATCTTGTTAAATTGTTATCTAAAATATGTATATCATAAAATTCACTATCTTCTCCAAATTTACTTCTTAATTCACTTGATAATTCAAACTCAGGAGCATTAACCTTATATCCATCTTGTATCAATTTCTTAGGAATTTCAACTAATACATTTCTTATATTATATTTTTCATATTCCTTATTAATTGGCTCAGTTACATCGCTATTATCTGGATTAACTGGCTTGTTATTGCCTCCTGTATTTCCGGAATTGCCTGGTTTATTTGAATTATCTGGATTCGTTGGATTACCCGGATTTGTTGGTTTGTCCGGATTTGAAGGATTACTTGGATCTGTTGGATTATCCGGGTCTGTTGGTTTGTCTGGATTTGAAGGATCACTTGGATCTGTCGGATTATCTGGGTCTGTTGGTTTGTCTGGATTTGAAGGATCACTTGGATTTGTTGGATTATCGGGATCTGTTGGCTTTTCTTCGGGTTCTTCATTATCATCCTCAAAATCTTTTATAACTGCAATTAATTTTCCAGCATTACCTGCTTTATCGTAAAATATTATTTCATAATTACCATTTTTAGTAAATTCATATACTCCAATGCCTTCTTTAAAAGTTATTTCTTCACTTGGATTTATTACTTTAACTACTACTTTATCATCAATTTTTTCATATTTTAATTCTGCGGTTGGAGCTATTTTATCCATCCATGTAACTTTAGCAGTAATTTGACCTGTATTACCAGCTAAATCTCTAAATTCAAAAGTAAACTCGCCATTATCTTTAAACGTATAGGTCTTACTATTATTATTATTTGTAACAATAGCTTCCTCATTAAAATTAATTGTTACTACTACATCCTCATTAGTTAATGTATCTTTACTATATGATAAAGTTGCTTTCGGAGCTGTTGTATCAATCCAATCTACTTTTGCTGTTGCTGTACTTTTATTTCCAGCTGTGTCTACAAACTCAAATGTAAACTCACCGTTTGAAAGGAATTCATATGTGAATGGATTTATATTTGTAACATAATTTCCATTAGTATCCCAAACATCACCATTTTCATCTGCTGTTAAGCCTGGAATCATAATTCCATCATTATTATAAATATTTCCTTCTTCATCGACAGTAAAAATTCCATTATTCGTTACCGTAACTTTTTCGCTTGGTTTTAATTTAGCAATTACTGAACCATTAGTTGGCGAATTAGGAGTATATTCAAATGTAGCAGTAGGAACTATCTTATCAATCCAATCTACTTTAGCGACTGATGAACCTTCTAATCCTGTCTCTTTATCAACAAATCTAAAGGTAAATTCACCATTCTCGGTAAATGTATGGGTGTCTCCGCCCTCACTTAATATTTCAAAGTTAGCTGAACTTATATTTAAAAGTCTTGCTACTACTTCACCATTAGTTGGTTCGGTAGTACTATATCCTACTCCAGCTGTTGGTCTTGGATTTTTTGTTATATCTTGGAAGATATTAAACCCTCTAGCTGAAAACCAATTTCCATTTGTTCTATCTGCTACTATTTTAATATATTGTACTTCTTTTGGATTATCTACTTCAAATTTTTGAGTAAGCTGGACAGCCTGTTCATTAGTGTTTGCTTGTGAAGAATAAGTTATACCTGTTCTTCTTGATAATATATCCCAATTTTCACCATCCATACTGCCCCAAATAGTACCATCATTTATTCTACCATTTCCGCCACCTGCTGGAACAAATTCTACTGCTGAAATAAATCTAGGTTTATCTAATTTTATAGTTATAAATCTTTGGGTATCACTTCCATCCCATGCACTATGCCATCTAGTATTATAATTTCCGTCAATTGCATAGATAGCTGCACCACCATTATTTGTTGCTTGAGTAGATACTGCTTCTATTGATAAATGTGATACGGATACATATTTTCTAGTATCAGGTTGATTATCTGGTGTAAATGTATAAATTACTTCAGCTGTTGGTAATTGTGTTCCAGTAGCTCCTCGTCTAACATGTAATGTTTTATTTCCAGTATTATCTGGAGAAGCTGTCCTATATGATGTCCAAGAATCATTTTCACTATTACGCCATTCATAGGTTAAATCAACACCAACAACTCTATTTTCTAAATCGTTTGCATATAAAATACTACTTAAAGAACCTTCTGTAATATCTATGGTATATCTATAATCAGTTAATCCCATAAATTTAAATATTATATCATTATCGGCAGTAATTTTAGCTATTTCTTCCTTTGATAGCTCATGTATATCATCATTTATAAATTCAGTAAATGTTGCTCCACCATCTAGACTATATGCCCAAGCTAATTGATATAATGGATTCTTAATAATTTTGCCCGCATTTTCACCATCAAAAGAGAATGACATAGGGTCTGGTTGAGCTCTATTTAATAGTTGTCTAGCATGAGTTCTAACTGCGTCTACTTGAATTGTTTCAGTTGATGTTGCAGCGGCTGCTTTTTCTAATGCATCTTTTTCTAGTCTATCTATATGTAGTTTCTCACTACCTTCTAAATAAGGTCTTATAACATTTAATAAGTCAAACATTGCAACTGGATGATAAGTATATGCTTCAATTATTTTATTTGCTAAATCATACCAATCACGAGAAGTTATTGTTCCACCTTCATTATTAACACTCAGCTTTTTATAAAGATTTATTATATAATCATAAGAATCTAAATTTATATCGTTAACTTCTAAAGCTTTAAAATAGGTTTCTAATTTTTTATTATCATCAGTAAAAGAATTAGCTGTTAAATTTAAATATAATGATTTTTTATAATCTTCATATCTATTTAAGTTGGCTTGTGCTAAATATAGATAGCCACTACTTGATGCTACTTTTGAACCACTAATATGTTTGTCTGTAAAATATTTATTATTCCAGTTAAACATATAACGGAAAGGATTTCCTCCACCCCAAGTACTTCCAGCACCGCTCCAGTTGCCATATCTTGGTGACCAATAACCATTACCATTTGCATCTTCATAATATTGGATATATAATTCGTGACCTACTTGGTAAGCGCCTGTTGCAGGAAGACCATTAACACGATACATACTCTGACCAACACGAGAAGCATTCCAACAAATACCACCATTAGCAAATACCATCCAATATCTTGGAATTTTAGTGCCATTTATTAAACCATAAGGAACGTTGTATTTACTTAAATAAAATTGATTATCATATTTTTCTCTATTTTCTTCAGCATAATATTTATCTTGAGTATATACTGGAGATACATAACCAATCATATAGAAACTTACACTTTTCTTTTCATATGTAAAACCATTAAGCCATACAAGGTCACCATTGCTTGTTCCATCTTGCATTACCATACGCATTAATTCTACATGATAATCTTTAAACCAATTATTATCAACAAATTCACCTTGCATATCATTAGTTTTAACTATTTTTAGTTTTTTATTGTCAAATAAATTTTTCATTATTTCAAAACGTTCTAAATAGTCATATGTAGGATTTGGAAAACTAAATTCAAGTGGTGATATAATTTTATCAGTAGAATAACCTGCTGCTAAGGCTATCATCATTTTTTCATAAACATAACCATTGCTTGAATTTAAATCATTTTTGTATTTATGATAAATATCAAAGATAATGTTTAAAAATTTTGTAGCATTTGAAATTTCTCCAACTTCAATAATTTCTTCAACAATCCTATTATCACTAAGTATCCAATCAAATACTTCTACCATATCAGAACTTAATTCAGCTTTGTTTTGAATATTCCAAAAACCTAATTTATTTACAAGTTCTCTTTCTAATATTAATCTATAATTATTATTATAGTTATATTCTGCATCGTGCTCTTTTAATATTTCATCATAATAATCAACTTTATGAAGTTTATCATAATAAATACCATCGTCAACATAATCTTTTGTGGCTAATTTAGCTCCGGCTACATTTCCGTGGTCTGAGGCATTAGAACCTGCTGGGTCAACATAAATTTTTAAATACTTATATCCTTCAATATTTAAATCAACATTAACTGCTGGACTTGTATTTGTTAAAGTATCTGTTTTTAATAAAGATGTCCAAGTAGTTTTATCATTTGAAACAAATATCTCAAACCATATAGAACCCGCTGTTTTAGAAGATTCAAGTCCTAATTTAGCTGTAAATCTTGTATAGTCAGTAGAAAATGCAGATATATCATATACCACTTGTCCTCTAGCGTGAATACTAACTCCTTTATTGTATACCCTTTTTTCACCATCTACTATTATACTTATATTTCCACCATCTTGATTTTTATCTTTTTGAATTTCATGACCAGCCCAACCATTAAATGATAAGCCGCCTTCTGTAATAAAATCTAAATCAGATAAATAAACAAATTCTCTATTCTCATTCACTTTAACAGCAATATCTTCTAGCGAAAAACTAGTACCAGAACTACTACTAAAACATATTAATAAAATGAAAATGCAAAATATACAAAGAATAATACTAATTATTTTTCTATTTTTTTTCAAATCTTCTATAAATTCCATAAAAACAAAACTCCTTTTTAATATACCTCTATATTAATTATTATATCTTAATACTAACTACAAATCAATATATTAAACCTAAATTCCTAGATTGTATTTTATTTAATATTTATACAATTGTACTAAGAGAAAATAAAGTAAAGATTGATTATTAATTAATTTATTTAAAAAAAAAGAAGATTAGCAGCATCTTCTTTCGTATACGTTTTGTACTTCATTTTCTTCACAACAAGAATAAGTTGGGGTAAAAGTGTGACGATATATGTGATGATTAATTATTCTTGTGTTACAAGGTTGAATGTGTGGTACTTCATGACAAATATATCTATGGCATACTGTTTCACGTGGGCATTCATATACTGGTGGGCATACTACTCCTGGCATAGTTTCCCCTATCATGTTCATATTCATTCCCATATCACATGGACAACTATTCATTCCATATCCCATATTCATATTTGCTCCGCTTGTAACTTCAGCATTAAAATAGCCTTCTGCTTGCATTGTTTCAAAATCACGATTATTATTTATTTTCATAAAAAATACACTTTCCTTTCTAGTGTATTTTATGTTTATCTTTTTTTATTGTTAGGATATTAGCCCTGTTTTTATTAAAATGGGAGTTTCATATTGCCATTTGATACTTGCTTCATCATCATTTTCATTTGTTCAAATTGTTTTAATAACCTATTAACTTCTTCAACACTTCTGCCTGAACCTTTGGCTATTCTTTGTTTTCTAGTAGCTTTTAATACTTCAGGATGTCTTCTTTCATATGGCGTCATTGAACTTACAATTGCTTCGATATGCGCGATATCTTTGGGATTGATACTTATTTCATTTAAACCCATTTTTCTAGCGCCTGGTAACATCTTTAAAATATTTTCTAATGGTCCTAATTTTTTTATTTGACGTAAATTCATCATGAAATCTTCTAAATCATAATTTCCTTTTTTCATTTTATTCATTTGATTTTTAGCGTCATCTTCACTAATTAAATTCTCAACTTTTTCAGCGATCCCTAATATATCTCCCATGTCTAATATTCTATTTGCCATAACCTCAGGATAAAATTCTCTTAAGCCATCCATTTTTTCTGAATCACCAACAAATTTAATTGGAATATTAGTTAAATGCCTTACAGATAATGCTACTCCACCTTTGGTATTACCATCAAGTTTGGTTAGAATTGTTCCTGTTAAATTAAGAGCACTATTAAAACCATTAATAACATTTATGGCATCTTGACCCATCATGGCATCAATTACTAGTATTGTTTCATCTATCTTAAAATTACTAGATATATCTTTTAATTCTTGCATTAGGCTTTCATCGATTTGTAATCTACCTGCTGTATCGATTATAATGTAATCTAGATTATTTTCTTTAGCATATTCTAAGGCATCTTTAATAATTTCATTAGGATTTACTTTTCCTTTTGTAAATACTGGAATATCAATACTTTTTCCCACACTTACTAATTGGTCAATAGCTGCAGGACGATATATATCACAAGCGACTAATAAAGGTTTTTTATGATGTTTTTTTCTTAAGAAATTTGCAAGCTTACCGGCGGTTGTTGTTTTTCCTGAACCTTGAAGTCCACATAACATTAATATTGTAGTACCATTATTAACTTTTAAAGGAACATGGTCTCCTCCTAAAAGAGTAACTAATTCATCTTTTACTAATTTAATAAATAATTCATCTGGTTTTAAACTTTTGCCAACATCTTCTCCAATAGCTTTTTCTTTGACACTAGCTACAAACTCTTTTACAACTTGATAGTTAACATCGGCTTCTAGTAAAGCAAGTCTTATTTCGCGCATAGCTTCACTAATATTTTCTTCAGTTATAGAACCCATTCCTCTAATGTTTTTTAATGCTTTACTTATTCTATCTCCCATGTATTCAAACATTGTAATCATCTCCCTAGTAAAATTATTTTATCATAAAAAAAATACTAACTCAAGTTAACTTAAGGTAGTATTACGAATATTTTCTATAAAATTATTCATTATGGTTTCATAATTTTCTTTATTTGCTACTTCATTATCAGTTAAGGTTTCCATACTATTAACCATTATAACATTAGCTCCATAGTTGGTCTCTAAATCAGTTATTAAAGCTGTTTTTTGATCAGTACTACATAAGTATATGTCTTTGTAGTTTTCATTTTTAAAATTACTTTTGATAGTATTCTCATTAATACTACTATTTGATAGATTTAAAATTTCAAAACCATATTTCTTTAAGAAATTTAATTTACTTGAAGATGTTACTATAAGTGTACTTCCTTCATTAGCTGCAGAAGTTGCGATACTTCTTAAATCAGCATCCATATATGATAATCTTTCTTCTAAAGCTTTAAAGTTTTTTTCAATTGATTCTTTTGTAACTTTACTGGTTGTGTACTCAATTAAATTATTTTTAATGTTTTTGGCAAGCATTAAATAATTGTTTGGAGATAGCCATAATTCTTCAATATCAGTATCATATTTTAAATTGTATGATGCATCTATAAGTAATATATTTTTATTCTTCTTTAAAAATTCTCTTGCTAATTCTTTTTCGGTAGTAATACCATTATACACAAATAATGAACCTAAACTATATACTTCTTTTTGCTTTTTGGTAAGTTCATATTTAGAAACATTAGCGCCATTTGGATAAATACTTGCAATGGTTTTAGTATCACCATATAATACATCTGTTAAATATTTTATAGGGTATATAGTTGTGTAAACATTATCATTACTTAAGACATCTTCTTTAAAACACCCTGATAAACAAAACATAAAACATACTAAAGTAAAAAGTTTTATTAGCTTTTTCATTTAATCATCTTCCTTGTATTATATATTTTATAGTATTTTAATAGATAAATCAACCTTTTTAATAAATCTTTAATATTAAAAAAGATAAGTTTTTTCTTATCTTCTTCCTACACTTTCATCAAAATTATCAATATAAGAACTTGAAGCTCTATAATTTATTTCAATAAATTGTAATAGTGGATATTTTTCTAATAGTTTTGAGAATTCTATATCATGAGTATCTGTACCATCTTCTAAATACCAAGATCGATATAACCATGTATCATCATATAACTCATCTAATTCTTCTAAACTTATATTATAAAATTTACCAAAAAAATTAAAGAATATATTTTCGATTGCTATAATTGTATTTACAAAATTTGGTTCATAATCGTAATAGTTATCGTTTAATCCTGCATTATTTAAAATAATATGTTTAACATATTTATATAAAAACATAACTTCTTCTTTACTTAAATCTTTGGTACTGGCGATTGAAGTCATTAAATCTTTTATAGTAAGTTTAAATATATCTGCTTTGTAGCCATATCCAACATAATCTCTAAAAGCTGTTGAATAAGTGGAAGTTGTATTTGTAAAAAATGCTTCTTGATACTCATTATCAGTAGTTAGTACTTCCATTGTTCTAGTAATTTGATAAAACTTCTCAACTTCTTCTTTAGTTGTTAAATTGAAATATCTGTATAATCCTTCTAAATCACTATTAAATACTATTTCATATAAATCGTCAATATTTCTATTTTCTTTAAAAGTTGCTAGAAGTAATAAAACGGATAAATTATGCTTGTTATTTATATCTAAATTATCAAAAATAGTTCTATTAACATTTCCTAAATCACTATTATCACCACTGTAAAGTCCACTTTTTATTAAACTATCTAAAACATTTCCTTCTCCTATACTTATATTTGTTTGACCTTTTTCTAAACGGCAAGCACAAGTTTCTAAACGTGGATAGAATAATGTTAATTGGATGCCTCTTATTAAACCTTCTCTTATTAAATTGTTTCTAAAATTTTCATTTTCATAATTAATATATGATGATTGTACTTTCTCGTAATCAATTAATAATACTTTATCTTTCTGATAGTAAGTAGTCCATACGTTTTCTTCACTTTTACCAATTACTATTCTTAATTGTTTCATGGCGCATGCATCTTCTAATGATATTTCATTTTTATTTAACATATTTTCTAATGCTTCTTGTAAACATTCTTTGATATAAGCATCTAATTTTCTTTTTTCTTCTAAACTTATTTCATAATCAATAGCTATTAAGCCTTCTTCGTTTAAACTATTGGCAATTATAGAATTATATATATCAGTTGCATCTAATACTTCATTATCACATTCTTGATTATTTTTTGAAGCCTCAATTAAACTATTTATTTCCTCTTCACTTAAAAAAACTTCTTCTAAATTATAAATAGGAGTAATTGCACTCATTTCAGATAAAAATGATTTCAAATCTTCATTACTAAATCCTTCTTCAATTATAGAACTTGATTCACTTTCGTCATTATTACTATTTCCTTTAGCACAACCCGCTAGTAAATTAAAAGGTATACTTAATGCTAAAATTAAAGCTGCTCTTCTTTTTAAAATTTCATTCATATTATCCCTCTTTTCAAAATTGGGCTTATTATAATACTTATTAATTCGTTTGTCAAATGCTCTTTTTAATTGCACTTTTAATAGCTATTTATTTCTTCTAGTTTAGTCATAAGTTCTAATAGTTCTTCTTCTAATTTGTTTATTTCATTATTAATTTCATTTACTTTATTATAGTCATTATAAATACTTGGTTCATATAAGCTAGATTGTAATTCTTTTATTTTTTCTTCTTTCTTTTTAATTTCTATTTCAATCTTTTTTATTTCTTTTTTTTCATTACTTTTTAAATTTTTAGGTTTGCTATTGCTTTTTTTAGTTTCAATTTTATTTTCTAAAATAATTTCTTCTTCTTTTACTCTTTCTAAGTATTCAGCATAATTATAATTATAATATTTTGCTTCTTTATTTTTTAATACCAATAAAACATTTGCTATATTATTTATAAACATTCGGTCATGTGATACAAAAAGAATAGTTCCAGGATAATCTTTTAAAATTTCTTCTAATCTTACTTTTGATAAAATATCTAAATGATTGGTTGGTTCGTCTAATATCAAAAGGTTTGGCTTCTTAATAATTACTTCACATAACTCAAGTCTTACTTTTTCACCACCTGATAATACCTCTATTTTTTTATCTAAGTCTTCGTTATAAAAAAGAAAAGATGCGAGACTTTTTCTAATTTCAAAATCGTTCATTTCAGGAAATTTACTCTTAAATTCTTCATAAATTGTTAATCCTTCATTTAATGTTTTTTGCTCTTGATCAAAATAACCGATTGTTACATTACTTCCAAATTCTATATCACCATTTAATTTTGGGATAATACCCATTATTGTTTTTAAAATCGTAGATTTGCCTGTGCCATTTTCACCAATTATACCTAATCTTTCTTTTTTTATTAATTCAAAACTACTTGTATTTAATACTTTGTCATAACCAACACTTAAATTATTAACTTTTAAAACTACTTTGCCACTTTCTTTAAATTCAGTCCACTTAATATTAAAGGTTTTTAGATTCTCTTTTTCAGGTGGACTTAACTTAGTCATTCTCTCAATCATTTTTAACTTGGACATCGCCATACTTGCTTTAGATGGCTTATATCTAAATCTATCTGCAATACTTTGTAATCTTTTAATTTCTTTTTGTTGATATTCATAATCTTTTAACGAACTCACATATCTTCTATTTTTTTCTTCTTTATAATAGTCATAATTCCCATGATATACTTCACTTTTTCCATATTCTATTTCAATAATTATATTTGCTATTTTATTTATAAACATTCGATCATGTGATATTACAATTAATGACTTAGGATACTTTTTTAAATATTCTTCTAACCATTCAATAGCATCTATATCTAAATGATTGGTTGGTTCATCTAATAATAGTAAATCTGGTTTACTAAGTAACATTTTTAAAAATGCTATTTTGGTTTTTTCACCACCTGAAAATTCACTTATTAATTTGTTTTCTTGGTTTTTAAAACCAAAATTAATTAAAGCAGTACTATATTCTTTTTTGTATTCATAACCCCCTATTAATTTGTATTTTTCTAATAATTCTTCATAGTTTTCTATTTCTTTTTCACTGGCACCATTTGCTAGTTTTTCTTCTGTTCTTTCTATATTTTTTTCTAAATCTATAATATTTTTGTATACACTTAATATCTCTTCTAATAGAGTTTTATTCTCATTAATATTATTAAATTGACTTAAATAACCAATTTCAAATTTGCCACTTCTAAAAATATTAAATTTTTCTTCTCCTACTCCTGATTCAAATAAATCATTATTAATTAAAGCTTTTAAAAGAGTGGTTTTTCCAGCGCCATTTCGTCCTATAACTGCTATGTGACTCTTTTCTTTTATTTCTAAATTTATTTCTTCTAATATTGTTTTTTCATTTATTGATACTCCTGCATTGGTAATTTTTAAGTACATTATATCACTTCATTTCTAAAATATTTTATCATATATAATCATTTATTTCTATTTTAATTATGTTGTAATTTGTTATATTTTGTCGTGGATAACTTAAATCTTACCCTAAATCTTATTATTCCTTGATTATTCCTATTTTTTAAGATAAAGTAAAACTTGCGTTAGGACTGGTGTCTGCTAATTTAAGACATTTATTTATCTCCCTTACTCCAGTGGGGTTTTGGTTGGAAAGTAGGTGTTTCTTTATTAGTGATTAAGAAAGTAATTTCCGAAATCATAAGTTTACTCTTTAGAGAAAACAAAAAGACATCAACAATTATTTTAGTTAACAAAGGTAACATAGTTATCGATGTTAAAGAAATAAAAGTTAATGTCACTTCAACAAAGTAGGCATTTATGTCCTAACGCACTACTAAGTTGATTTTAACATATTTTTTATGAAAATACAATAAAGGAAAATTATGAAAATTGAAGTTTTAGGTAATACACTTGATAAACAACAAACCAAAGCAGCGATGGTTAATAATAAAAATACAATTATTATCGCTGGTGCTGGTTCTGGTAAAAGCCTTACAATGGTAGGTAAAATTAAATATTTAGTTCAAGTTGAAAATATTAAATTAAATGAAATTCTTTGCATTACTTTTACGAATAATGCTGCGAAATCCTTGGAAGAAAAAATAAAAAAAGAACTTGATTTAGAAAATAAAGTATATACTTTTCATAAACTGGCTTTGGATATTTTGAAAGAACAATCTATTGAAAGGAAAATAGTTGATGATTCTTTGCTTGATTATTTAATTGAAGAAATATTTTATGCTATATCTCCTTCCCCTTATTTTGAAAAATATTTTTTTACAAAAAATTATTTAAATTCTAAAGAATTTTTACATTATAAAAAAACTATTGCCAGATTTATAAAACTTTTTATTGGTAATTTTTATGAATTGGATCTATTTGATAAAATAATTAAAAGGGCTCGTAGAAAAGATAAACCCTATTTAAAAATAATAAAGAAAATTTATGAAATGTATATTATAGAGAAAAAATCTTCAAACTTAATTGATTTTGATGATATGATTTTTATGGCAACTAAATTAGTTCACGATAAGGGCATTAAAACTAAATATAAGTATATTATTATTGATGAATATCAAGATACAAGTCGGATTAGAGAAAACTTAGTAAAAGAAATTATTAAAAAAACTAATGCTTATATAACAGTTGTTGGCGATGATTTTCAATCTATTTATCGCTTTTCAGGCTGTGATATAAATAATTTTTTAGAATTTAGTGAAAGATTTAAACCTGTTAAAAAACTTTATCTTACAAGTACCTATCGTAATAGTCAGGAGTTAATTAAAGTGGCTGGTTCTTTTGTAATGAGAAATAACAGACAAATAAAAAAACAATTAGTTTCTAATAAACATATAGCTAAACCAATTTTTATTTGTTATTATAAGAATAGAATAAATGATTTTAAAAAATTACTTGATAGCATTAATACTGATAATATTATGATCCTTGGAAGAAATAATAATGATATTTATAATGTTATTAGTAAAGACATTGATTTTTCTAATAACTTTATTATTTATAAAGATAAAAATATTTATTATAAAACGATTCATAAAGCTAAAGGCTTGGAAGAAGATGATATAATAATTATTAATTTAACTAATGAAACAAATTCTTTACCTTCTAAAATTAAAGATGAAACTATTTTAAAATATGTTTTAATACATAAAGATATTTATCCTTTTGAAGAAGAAAGAAGATTATTTTATGTAGGACTCACTAGAACTAAAAATTATTGTTATCTTTTTGTATCTAAAAATAACCCTTCTATTTTTGTAGAAGAGTTAGTTAAGTATTATAAAAAATATATTACTATTATTGATTTATAAATTATTTATCAGTACTTACAATATATTTTTTTATTTAGATAATTGTCAATTATTTTCTTACTTGGTTCACATAAATTACTTGGTAAATTATTTAAACTATACCAACCATAATCTGTGAATTCGCCTGAATCTTTTAATTTAAAATCGCCTGAATAGTTGTTAGCTTTTAAACCAATGGTTGCAAAATGAGCAAATTCATTAATATCACTTGCTAGAGAAATAACTTCTAAATCTTCTATTTCAACATCTAATCCTGCTTCTTCTTTTAATTTTCTTTGACCTGCAACTTCAAAAGTTTCACCAAATTTTACTTTACCACTTGGAAGTGTGTACGTTCCTTCTAATCGCATATCACTGTCAGCTAAAAATCTATCTTCATTTCTTAAAAGCAATAAAACTTCATTAAGGTCATTTAAAACTAGTATTCCAATGCCTATTCCTACTTTTTTAGTTTCTTCATTTTTATTCATTATAACAAATCTCCATATTCTTTATTTTCTTCTTTGGTTATTTTTAATACTTCATGATTTTTTATGCATCCATATATTAAATCTTCATATGGTATTAATTTTTCATATTCCTCGCATCTTTTTTTATCAGGATTTATTACGGGATGCTTTGGCACAAATATAGTACAGCAATCTTCAAATGGTAAAATACTAGTATCATAAGTATCAATTTTTTTAGCAATATCAATTATATCTAATTTGTCAAAACATGCGAGTGGTCTTATAACTGGCATACTTACAACCTCATTAATAGCATTCATACTTGTTAGAGTTTGACTCGCTACTTGGCCAATAGATTCCCCATTTATTAGAATTTTACAATTTCTGTTATGAGATATTATAGCACTTATACGATACATCATTCTACGCATTATTGTTATTAAATAATCATGAGGGATATTTTTGTATATACTTTCTTGTATTTCAGTAAAATTAATAATATGCAAATTTATCTCATGATTGTATGAAGCAAGTATTCTCGCTAGAGAAATGACTTTATTTTTTGCTTCTATACTTGTATGAGGAGGACTCTCAAAATAAATAGCCTCTATTTTAACTCCTCTTTTCATTGTTAAATATCCTGCGACTGGTGAGTCTATTCCACCACTTAACATAAGTAATCCTTTACCTAAAGTGCCAACTGGATATCCACCTAAACCTGCTATTTTATCAAAATATATTAATGTGTTATTTAAACGATATTCAATATTTATTAATATATCAGGATTGTGAACATCAACTTTGATATCAGGTATATTCTTTAAAATAACACCACCCATTTTACGACTTAGTTCAATACTTGTCTCTGGTAGCTTTTTGTTTGCTCTTCTAGATTCAACTTTAAAGGTTTTAAATTCTTTATCCTTTAATAAACTTAGAGCAGTACTTGATATTTCTTCAAAATCATTGGATTCAATAATATAACATATGTTAAATTCATGGATACCAAATACTTTTTTTACTCTTTCAATAGCTTTATCAATATCATTTGTGTGAATAAACATTCTTCCTAAATCATAATCTATTCTAGCTTCTATTCCTTTTAAGCTTTCTAAAATATTTACTTTTAATTTGTTTAAAAAGAAATTTATATTATCTTTTTTAGTAGATAATTCTCCGTATTTAATTAATATTACTTTTTCCATATGCATCACAAATTAATTATACTAAAAAAGCAAAAAGATGTAAAGAAACTATCTATCTACCTTTTTGCTTTCTTTTAACATAATAAACATTGTTATCTTCTTCTTTGATAAAACCAGCATTGGTAACTGCTTTAATGCTACCTATATTGTCTTCATCAATACATACTCTAATATAATCAATATCAAAATTATCTAAAATATAATCAGTAATATCAATATTTATATTAGTTGAATAATGCTTTCCTCTTTCTTCTTTTAATACACCTAAATATATTAGTAATATATTATTTCTAACATATAAATAGATAAATGCGACAAATTTATTGTTATCTTCTACTAAATAGGTTGTGGGTTTATTAATCTCAAATGCTTCTAACTCATAATATGGTTGTTCAAACATATAAGATATATCGCCTAAACGTTCTAATAATTCACTATCTTCTTCATTTAATTCTTCGTCTAATTTTTGATAAAATTCTCTATGTTTGGGATTTAATGGATTATAAGGCTCATAAGAATATCGACCAATCTTAAAACTATCCATGTAACCCACTTAATTTACGATATACTTCATCAAAGTAACTGATAAATTTATTAACTTCATCTGTTGTAGTTAGATGAGATAAACTAATTCTAAGGGTCGAAGATGCTCTTACTTTATCATTATAGATTGCTAAAACACTTGTTGATAAATTACCACTGGCACAGGCTGTATTAGAACTTACATATACTTCATATTCTTCAAGAGCATGTAAGAATGTTTCTGCCTTAATGTTTCTTAAACTAATATTTAAAATATGAGGAATTGAATACTTGGTTTTATTTATCATTACTCCTTCATATTTAGTTAAAGCATCTACTATTTTTAAATTTAAGCGTTCTATAAATCTTTCTCTTTTTTCTAAATCAATAGTGGCTAAACGTAAAGCCTTAGATAATGATACAATAAGTGGTACTGCAGGTGTCCCTGGATTTAACATATTACTTTTGCCTGAACCATAAAGTATAGGTGCAATATTTATATTGTTATTTTTATATAATATACCTATACCTTTTGGCCCATATATTTTATGAGCAGTAAAAGTTGCTAAATCTACATCATGAAGATTAACTGCTACTTTACCTATTCCTTGAGTCATATCTGAATGCAAAACAGTATCGGCATTTTCTTTTTTGATTATCTGTCGGATCATTTTTAAAGGTTGTCTTACTCCAGTTTCACTATTTACAGAACATATACTTACTAAAATAGTGTCTGGCCTAATTAAACTTTTTAAATCTTCAAAATCAATTAATCCTTCTTTATCATTTTTAACATAACTTATCTCAAAACCAATGCTTTCTAAATAATCACATATAGCATATATACTTGGATGCTCTAATTTAGAGGTAATTATATGCTTACCTTTTTTGTGGTGAGACATGGCAATGCCGATTAAAGCTATGTTATTGGAATTTGTAGCACCACTTGTATATGTTATTTCAGTTTCATGAACATTTAATATTTCGGCAATCTGTTTGGTAGCACTATTCATTAAGTTTTTCGTTTTTATGCCTAGTTCATGTAAAGAATTGGGATTACCAAAAAAATCTTTGCTAGTTCTATTATATGTATCTAATACTTCGTAATTTATAGGAGTGGTTGCACTATAGTCTAAATATATCATCTATTATTCACCTAAATTAATTATACAAAAAATTCAAGAGTTATTCTACTATAATTTAAGCTTTTTTAAATTTTATTTCTATTTTTTTAGCTTATTTACTATTTTTAATAAAGATTTATGGGTTATTATTACTCTTTTTATTGTACTTTCTTGCTTTAAATAAGAACATTTTCGCCAATCTTTATCTATTCTTTTTAAATATATATATACTGCATCTATAAATTCATTTCTTAAATTAATATTTGGTATATAACGACTATTTTTTAAATAATAGCTTAATAATTTAACAAAAAAGTTCGTTTTATTAACATAATTTATTTGATTTAATTTCTTTTCAACTATGGCACATATTGTAATTATATCAAATATTCTTTCATCTCTAGTTATGGTCTCGCCACTTTTTTTAATAACATAATGATATAAATAATTGGGAACAAAACTTATTTTACTAGCTTTTATAACTGCCTCTACTACAAAAGGAACATCTTCATATTTTACTTTATATGGGAATTTATTATTGTTATTTGTTAATAAATCTTTTTTATATAGTTTATTCCAAGGAGATAAATTTATTTTGCAAAGTAAATCTTCATCTTCTTTAATACTAGTTGTCTTTAAATTTTTTAAATCTATTTCATAAGTTTTACTTGGTGTGTCTAAATAATAATTAGAAATTGCTAAATCAGCTTTATTTTCATTTAAACTTTTTAATAATACTTCAACATAATTTAATTCTATGTAGTCATCACTATCCACAAACATAATATAATCTCCTGTAGATTTAGCAATACCTGTATTTCTGGTATCGCCAATGCCAGTGTTCTTTTTGTGAATTGCTACTATTCTTTTATCTTTGTAACTATCAATAACTTTTTTTGAATTATCCGTAGATCCATCATTTATTAATATTATTTCTAAATTTTTATAGGTTTGATTAATAAGAGATTCTATACATTTTTTTAAATTTTTTTCTTCATTATAAATAGGAACTATTATACTAACTTTGTTCAACTCAAATCACTTCTTTGTTTTATTATAAGTCTAAAACTAGTTTTATACAATAAAAAAGATAAGATTTTCTTTTTAGTTTTTTCTTATCATTTTTAATTTAATTTTATTTTTTAATTTATTTAAGAAATCTTTCCCTAAAACATTTTCTAATAGCCCTATTTTTGATGATATAAAGAAATAAACTAGTGCACCAATTATAGAAATGATACCAATATATATTATACACATAGTTCTATTTGCCATATTTATAGGTATTAAGGCTTTTAATAATATTACTACTATAATCATTGCTATTAGAGGAATACATGTTTTTTTTGCTACGTCTAATATGTATTTAAATTTACATCCTAATTCCTTTTTTAATGTTACTATTACAAAAACCATAGATATACTTAAGCCGATCATTGTGGCAAATGTTGCTCCCCAATATGGTGGTAATCCTATTTTATGACATAGAAGCATTAAAGGAACATCTAATAATGTATTTAAAACTATACCTGTTATAGAGCTTATATAAACCATTTTGAATTTGCTAATGCTTTGAAGTGTTGAACTTCCAATATTAAAAAGATTCGTAAATAATGCAGAAAAAATTGTCATACTAAGAATCGTAGTTCCTAGTTTATTATAACCATAAAATACTGACCAAATAGGTGCACTTAATAATGATATACCTACACACATCGGTACTGTAATAAATAAAGTCATTCCCATAGTACGATTAAAATGTTTATTGACATCTTCATATTTTTTTAAAGTGTATGATTCAACTACTGATGGTCCTAAACTTGCCATTAGTCCAGCACCAACTGATAACATTATGATACTTATCTTTGAAGCCCAAGTGCTCATAGCAGAAGAAATAAATTCAACTTCTGAGGCTGCAAATCCTAAATGATTCATTGTTCTTAAAATTAAAACCATATCTATACTACTATATATTGAAAATGATATACTGATTATCACTGTTGGTATAGCATAAACTAGAATTCTTTTAAAAATTACTTTATTACTTATATCATCTCTTTTTTCAAACTTAGTATCTAATCCTAGTTCTTTTTTATTTTTATGCATTTTATTATATATATAACATAAAGCAAAACTTCCACCAATAAAAGCACTAAATACTGCGATACCTACCGTTTTTGTTATATCAAGTCCTAAACATTTTAAGGCTATAAAACTACCAGCGATTATAAATAATACTCTTGCTATTTGTTCTATTACTTGGGATATACAGTTTACATAAATGTATTTATGTCCTTGAAAAAAACCTCTTGTGACACTTAAAAATGGAAATAATAATAAAGAAAATGAAATACATCTTATAACAAAAGCTACATCACTAATAGAATTACCGCCCGTTAAATCACCAATAATTATAGTTGCGATAGGTCTTGCAAAAATAAACATAATCAAAAAACTAATGACTGCTATACCACTTAGCATTCTTTTTCCTAATTTAAAAGTTCTAATTTTTGCTTCTTCTTTTCCTAATGTGTGAAATTCGTTAATTAACTTACCTATAGCATTAGGTATTCCAGCGGTGGAGATATCTAAAAACATTCCATATATCGTATAAGCATAAGCATATAAAGCGGCTCCTTTTTCTCCAATAATAGCGTAAAATGGTATAACATAAACTAAGCCTAAAAATTTAACTATAATTAAACATATAGTAGCTATTAAGGTACTTTCCATAAATGTGTGTTTTTTCATGCCTACCTCCTTTAATCTCTAATTATTATATTTTATAATTTGTATTTTCTTCTTCATTTATCTTAGCTATAACATTTCGCATTATGTCTTTTCGTCCTCTTTTAGATAAAACTTGAACTAAATCAAAACCAGGACGGCGGTTTCCTTCTATAAAAGTACAGCCTTCTTCAGTTATAGCAACATCCCAACCAACTACATGAATATTCTTGTTTATTAAAGCAGCTTCTTTAACAGTTTTCTTTACAATATCCCAATTTGGTATTTGAAAACCATCGAATTTTATCTTAGTAGTAGGATGATTAGTAAATTCATTTAAGTCTTTATCATAAGCATTACCAATTAATTTACCAGTTTCTAAATCAATTAATATTCCCATACCACCTTTATGAAAATTATCTACAGGATGTTTTCCATTTCCTACTCGTAAAGCAGCGAATAATATTTCTGATTTATTATTATAACCATAAGTCATAATTCTAATAGTATTAACACTACTACTACATAATTCGTTCATATCTTTATGTTGAATTACATATCCTTCTAAAAATAAGTTTTCATCTTTTAATTTTTGATAAAATTCTTCAATATTTTTGATGTTTTTTGTAAGCATTTTATCAACACCTGAACCGCCTAAACCATCAATTGGTTTTATCATAAATTCTTTATTATTTTTTAAAAACTCTTCTAATTCTTTTATATCTCCATTATAAAAAAAGTCTCTAGTTATATATTTTTGAAAATTCTTTAAAAAATTGGGTTTGATAGTAAAAAAAGTTTTGTAAGCACTGGGACTAGCTATTTCATAAAATTTATCTTGATCTTTTATTGTTACATACTCTTTAATTTCTTTCGCAGTTTTATTGTATAGTTCATAGTTTAAAAAATCACTATATCCTGAACCGATTTTTAGAAAACAATTAAAAAACTTATTAAAAAGTACTATTTTACTTTTATTTGTTTCTTTGGATATTTTGTCTAATTTATTCCAAAAATTCTTTAAACTACCGCGCATTGCGTAACTTATTAAGCTCATTTATTATCACCTTTTAAATTATATCATATTTTCTTTTCTATGTTCAATTATTTAAGCATTTCTTTATATATTTTAATTGCTTTATCAGTAACACACTTACCACTATATTTATTGGCTATACTACGTAAATGTTCTACATCATATTTATCAATATTATTATATACTTCTAATATGGCATTTGCTAATGCTTCAATATCTTTTACTTTAACTAATGCCCCACAACTTTTATCAATATATTCTTCTGGACCTAAACATTTAGTAGATACAACAGGCATTCCACTGGCAAAAGCTTCAATGCCCGGGATGCCAAAAGTCTCAAAATCACTAGCTATAACCATAATATTGTGATTATTTAATATATCTGCTGCTTCATCTTTATTTTTTCTTCCAACAAATTCTACATAATCGTCCATGTCTAATTCTGTACATCTTTTTTTGTAATAATCTTCTAAAAATCCATCACCAATAATGGTTAATTGGGCCTTAATCTTTTTATTTTTATTAATAATTATTTTTAAAGCGGCAATAACATCATCAATATTTTTTCCTTCTCGTAAAGCTACTAAAGTTACAAGTTTTAATTCTTTTATTTTTTTCCTTGTTTTCATAAATATTTCAACATTTACTAAATTAGGTAAAACCGTAGCCTTAATATTTTTTTCTTCTAATTCTTTAGCTAAAAATTTACTTACTGTGGTTATTTTAGCATTTTGATAAATAAAATCGCTATATTTTTTATATCGCCCTTCAAAAAATCTCTTCGCATGAGCATGTTCTGTTATTAAAACAGGAATATTATATTTAACGCCTAATTTAGTAGCCGCATAACCTGCTGGAAACATAACTTGAGCGTGAATTACATCTGGTTTAGGATTGTTTTTTAAATATTCATTATAGAGTTTATCTAATGTTTTAACATATCTTTGTAACTGGATATCAAAATTAATTTTTCGAACATCTAACATTTTTTTAATATATGTTTTATATCCTTTTTCTTCAACAATTATATCTTTTTTCATAAATAAATACTTTAAAGGGGCACTTAAGCGCTGTCTATCAATATATAACATATTAACATTTATATCATCTCTTTTAGCCAGAGCTTCACAAAATTCTTTGTGATATATTCCCATTAATTTATCTTTACCACTGGGATACCATGATGGTATTACAAGTATATTCATTTTATCACCACTTTAATTCTATCTAATAAAATACTTGATGTCAATGAAAGAATTTAGAGCTATAAAAAAGAAGTAAATTTCTTTACCTCTTAAAATCTGTCATTATTGTTTCTTAAGAAAGGTGGAATGTCATATTCATTATCTAAGTCTGGTGCTGGTTCTCTTTCAGGTCTTCTTCTTGGCATATCATTATTACTGAATAACATTTCTTCAGTTTCACCTTCATTTTCAAAACCAGTTGCAATAACTGTTACGATAACTTCGTCTTGTAAATTATCATTTTGGATAGCACCGAAGATAATGTTAACATCACTATTAGCAGCTGCTCTAACTGTTTCTACAGCATCTTCAATTTCAAATAATGTAAGATTAGAACCACCTGTTACATTGACAATTGCATTAGTTGCTCCTTCAATTGTGGCTTCAAGTAAAGAGTTGGCTACAGCTTGACGAGCTGCCTCGATAGCTCTATTTTCGCCAGCATTACAACCAATACCAATAATAGCTGTTCCACTCTTTTGCATAACGGTCTTAACATCAGCAAAGTCTAAGTTGATAATTCCAGTTACAGCTATAAGATCGGAAATAGATTGTACACCACGATGTAAAACATTGTCTACTTCTTTAAATGCATCTTTAAATGATGTGTTTCGATCAATTATATCTCTTAATTTATCATTTGGTATTACGATTAAGGTATCAACATGTTTCTTTAATTCTTCTAGTCCTAGTAAAGCATTTTCCATTCTTCTTTTACCTTCAAAACGGAATGGTTTAGTTACAATACCTACTGTTAGAGCTCCAGATTCTTGAGCTATTTCAGCGATTACTGGAGCTGCACCAGTACCAGTTCCGCCACCCATACCACAAGCAACAAAAACCATATCAGCGCCTTTTACTACTTCTTCTAAATCAGCTTTAGATTCAATAGCTGCTGCACGTCCTATTTCAGGATTAGCCCCTGCTCCTAAACCTTCTGTTATTGTTGAACCGATTTGAATTTTATTTTCGCAACTTGAAGCATTTAATACTTGTAAGTCGGTATTTACAATAATAAACTCTACCCCTTTTACGCCTTCTTCAATCATACGGTTAACAGCATTATTTCCGCCGCCGCCAACTCCGATAACTTTAATTTTGGCTATTTGGTCCATTTGTAATCCGTTCATATGCACTCTCCTTAATTATCAAAAAAATATCCAAATAATTTTCCTAAAATGGAATTTTCATTAATATTTACTTTTTTATGGATGCCACTTAGAATTTCTAATTCTTCAGAATTGAAAACTGAATATTCTTTATTTTTTAATTTTAATCTACCATTATAATATTTTATAATACCTATTCCAGTAGCAAATTTATTATTTCTTGCACCTACGATATCTATTTTACCAAGAATATGAGGTTTAGTAAAGACTTTATCTAATAAAATGTTAAAATCTCTTAATTCAGAAGTTCCACCTGTTACAAAAATATAATCTATATTCTTATGGGTTAATAAATTCATTTGTTTTTTGGATAACTCAAGTATTTCTGTTAGTCTACTTTCAATTATACTACTTAAATCTTTTTGATTTATTAAAACTTCGTCTCCCATACGATCTGTTAGGCTATTCTTTTCTAAATTGTCCGCCATATCAACACAAGCTAGGCCTAGATTTTCTTTTAGTTCACGAGCATCTTTTTTTGTTACTTTGTATATATATGATATGTCATTATCAATATTAGCTCCACCCAGTTCAATAACTTCTGCTTTCATTAATATACCTTTGTTAAATATTGATACACTTGTAGTTTCTTCACCAATATTTATGATAGCACTAATAGAATTTGTTAACTCCTTTTTCTTACTAGCTGCAAAATCTGCTAAAGAACTGGTTACAACATCTATAGTTTTTATCCCTATCATTTCTAAAACTTTAATAAAATTATTAATATTATTTTTAGGAGAGGTTACTAAAACAGCTTTAATTGTTAATTTTTTACCTAACATGTTTATAGGATTTTTGACTATTTCTTCATCTACTTTATATCGGGTCGGAATAATACTTATAAGCTCAGTATTTTCTGCTAATTTATTGTATGATGCTGAATGCATAGCTCTTATTAAATCTTGATATGTTACTACACCATCTTCATTAGTTATTGTACTAGTTCCTTCACTTATAATACTTTCTGTAAAATAAGCTGGTATTCCTAAAATGACCTCATTTACTCGTATTCCTAATATTTCCTCAGCTTTATGAAATGTCTCTTTTAATACAGGAATTAATTCTTCTTTACTTGATATTAAGCCTTTTCGCATTCCTTTACTAGGTACTTCGGAAACGCAAAGAATATTGAGAGAATTTTTTATGAATTCACCAACTATTAATTTTATAGAACTTGAACCAATGTCTAGACTAGCAATTATTTTTCTCATAGTTTCCTCCTATTTTTATATGTTAATTATACTTTATATTAATAGGAATTTCAAGAGATTATAAAGAAAAAAGTTCCTCTTTATTGGAACTTATTTTAATTTATTATATCTTCTTTTATTTATTTTTTATTTCTTCTTAATGCTCTTCGCATTTCTCGTTTAGCATATGATGTCATTGCAAAATCTATACTTTCTTTAGATTGAAAAACTTGATTTTCATCTGTAATGACATTTACATTATCTCCATCTTGCAGTACATAGTTATTAGATACATTTACCCCATTTACTATAGCACCAATTGCTTTTGCCCCTACTTCAGTATGTAATCTAAAAGCTAAATCTAATACTGTAGCTCCATTTGGAAAAGTAAATTCATCGCCATTTTTTGTTTTTATAGTAATTTGTTTTGATAAAATTTCTCTTTTAATATGCTTGAAATAGCTATTATTATCTTTATATAAATCACCAATACTTTGAAGTGACATTACAAATGGATTGGTTTCATTTAAAGAGTCTTGAATACTTTTAATATTTTTACTTGGGTAAAGTTCAGTTAGTGCTGCGATACCATGGTCATTAATAAGTTTCATTTTGTGAGTACATATTTTAAATACTATTGTATAGCCCATTAAATCTTGTACTTCTAAATGGATTGCTTTATAACCATTAGCTTTTGGATAATTTATAAAATCAACTACATTAACTTTGTAATCTTTATAAACACTTGATAAAACAGATAAAACTTGATAACAATCTTCTTTTTTATTAACACTTATTTCAAATGATAAAAGACCTGGTACTTCCGAAATACTGTTTGTTTTTTTTCTTTTTAAATATTTACTTACTTCAGAATATGTTTTTGTTTTTGCTCGAATATCATGACTAATATTGGCACTTAATAAACTATCTTCTAATGTTTCTAAAATTTCTTCAACTTTTTCGGCATTATCACGTTCAAAGTTTTTAATATTTCCTCTTATTTCTCTAAATAAGCTGTTTTCCAAATACATATTACTTATATCTTCTAATTCATTAGCAATCAAATTAGCTCCTATACGTTTAGCAAGTGGTACAAAAAGTGTAATTGTTTCTATACTTTTAGCATTTTGTTTGGCATTAGAATCAATTTTTAATTCTTCGATTGGAGATGTGGAGTTTTCATATTTTTCAATTAAAGATTTATCTCCTTTATATATTAAGGTTCGCATATTGTGAGTTCTATCAGCTATTTTAATCATTATAACTCTGATGTCTTTAGCGCAACTTCTAAGTAAGATACAATCATTGTATTGCTCTTCTTCACTTTTGCTTGTAAAATTTAAATCTTTAATTTTAGAAACGCCAGCTACTAAATAAGCTATATCCTTATTAAACATTTCTGCTAGTGCTTCCTCTGTAATACCTGTGTCTTCAATAGTATCATGAAGCAGTGCAGCACATATCGCATCGGAGTCTATTAAATGCATTTCTGTTAAAAGGATGTAAGCGACACGTACAGGATGAATTATATAAGGTTCTCCACTTTTTCTTTTTTGACCACGATGTAAGTCATTAGCGCATTTATATGCTTTAATTATCATTTCTATTTGTTCGTTATTAAAATGTTTATTGCATTCAAATATTAGGTCTTTTACCATATTTAGATCATCTTTGTAAAATGCAGATAACTCATCTAAGGCTTCTATTAATTTAAACTCCATAAAACCCCCACTTTTTAAAAAATTATTTTATATATTATCATATTAGTAAATCAATGTCAATTTTATCTATTTTAATTTGATTTGATAAGAAACATTTCTTATGGTTAATACTGCATATATATTTTCAGAATAATTAATTGTATTTGGAACCATAAGTATTAATTTATCAGAATAGTTTTCAGGATTTAATAATTCTGCTTTTGTAACATAATCTTTACCATTATAACGGTATTTTATTTCTAAGAAGTCATTAAAAAATCTTTTATAATCACGATTTAAACTTGCATACATGCTATCTTTATCTAATACTAAATTATAGTCTAATACTAATAAAGTTTTATTATAACCACTTCCTGGATAATCAAAAGTTGATTTTGCATCAGTTATGCAATTATCGTTGTGGCATACTTGGTATTCATATCTATTTGTGAGCTCATAATCTTTAATAGCTATAATGCTTTCTTTAAAATTAACACTGCTTAAATTAATATTAGCTCCTTTATTAATAGTATTTGTATTGATTTTACTGCTTACAACTGTTGGCTTTATTTTTATCTCTTTATTTATTATACCTAATCCACCTGACGTATCTATTCTTGAATATGATTCTAATTTGAAATTACCATTAACTAAATATTTATCAATTTCATATACTAAAACACAATTTACTGTCGATTCCCCTTTGATGTTGCCTCCTATATAAGGATTACCATAGTCTGAGAAATAAAGCCCCATTGATAGATTTGGTTGTACTCTTTTTTTATTAACTATTAAGCCTAAGTTTTCTTGATTAAATTCCTTTTCAATAGTATAACGATTTTTAAGCTCAAGTTGGAGAATTACATAACTCTTATCTTCGTTTATTACTTTTCCATTATTGCTTAAGTTAGATACAAAACTATCCTTAACTTTTATATTTAAAGAGCCAAAAGAAAAAGTTTCATTTTCTTTATATACTTTCTCTTTTATTTCTCTATTCATATACATAAATGTTCCTAAAACTAATATAGTTATTACCATAATTAAATTAACTATAAACTTGTTTTCTAAATAATAATATTTTAATTCACGAAAAAATCTCCTAATTGTTCTTTTGGCTTCGTGAATGTCTTTTCCTACTAAGAACTCAAACTCTTCACTATCTTCATTGCTAATTTCTAAATCTTCTAAATCACTTTTAAAATTAAATTTCTTTATATTAAAGCCTATACCTCTTATGAATGTAAGAGCTGCAAAGGCATATTCACTTATATAAACTATAAAACCTATATCTCTTACAAATCTTGATAATATATCATCTAATGTATCTGCTTCTACTGCATTAAATAAACTAAAACATACTGTTATTAATAAAAATATCATTATATAATAAATAATACATATATTATATAGTTTAGTCGGTTTTTCCTTTTGCTGTAATATAATTGACATAGACACAAATACTAAAAGTATTATTATAACTGATATATACATTAAAATATTTATGTAATGACTACTTATATTTGTTAATACTTCACTAAAATTTAGATTATAACCGTATGTTACATAACTATTAAAAAAGTATACTATTGCTCTAGTTTTTATTATTAAATAAAATATCGGAATTAGAAGCAATAAATGAATAGCTCTAAAGTGTTTTATTATAAATGCATAAGGTTTTTTTAGTACCATATTAGCCACCTACCATATTAATTTTAACAAACTAAAACTTCTTTGTAAATTAATTATCACTTTTTTTTACTTTTTTCTTAAAAAGTGTTGACAAAAAACCTTTTATCATTTAATATAACAAGCACCAATTCACTTAAACAAGGCGAATTGGTGCTAGTATCACACTAGTCAACCCCTTTTTATTCTTTTAAGAAGCTGTCTTCAGGGGGCAGCTTCATTTTTTTGGCAAAAATATAACTCAAAGATGACGTTTCTTTGAGTTTTTTAGATCTATTCAATGTTTTCTAAAGCATATTTTTATTGTATACAAAACCATTATTTATTGATAAAATGATGTGTGTGATGTTTAATGAAAATATATACTTGGTAAATTAAAAAACTTTTTGAAAATTATTTTAAAATATTTAAAAGCCATAATTGTTGCTTTTTTTGGTTTCTTTTTTGATTTATTTAATAATAAAAGTATTTATAAAGGCAAAATAAAAATAGAAAATAATATTAAATCTCAAAAAAAATATGATAATAAAGCTATAGATTCAGCCAGTCATATCGAAGAACCAGCGACAAGAACTATAAATGATAATTTAAGTTTTAATGTCTCAAATGAGGAATTAGAAATTTTAATTTTAACTAACTTTTGTAAAGAACTGGAACTTAAAGAAATAGATTTAACTAACACACAAAAAGAATATATTAAGTCCTTAAATGAAAAAGTAATTCCTGTTATTCAACATGATATAGCTAAACAATATATAAATAATACAAAAACTTTAAATGCTGAAATTAAAAAATTAGTTATTTGTGAATTAGAAAATCAATTTAAATTAGAACAAAATAATGAACTTCCTACTTCTAAAATAATAATCACTACCCTTTTAGATAAAAATAATAATATTGAATCAAAATTAAATACTGAGGAAACTTTTTTATCTTCTAAAAGAAATAATGCTAAAACCCAAATTGGAAATATTAATTTGACTCTTTCTGGTAGTAAAAATTCAGATAAATCTGATTGTCAAAATAATTGTTTAGTTAATCAAAGTATAAATAATATAAATGATAAACTTTCAGATAAGATTAATAGAGAAAAAGTTGATATTCTATTTTCAAGAGGTTATAAATCCAGTACTCCTAATTATGTTAAATCAAATGAGGCTTTTTTAGATACTAAGACTCCAAAAATAAAAAATGAGAAGAATATTACTATTCCCCTTACTAGTAATAAAGAGGAAGAGACTCCTTCAAACTCTTCTGAAGATAATTATAATAAGCCATTAAATGAAATTGTACAAACTCCAGAAATCGCTTTTAGTGAAACACAAGTAAATGGAAATCAAGCCGAAGATTATAAAAAAGAAACGCAACAATATAAAGATTTAATTGACCTTAAATCAGAAAAAGAAGAAGATTATGATTATTATAAAATTGATTTATTAATTTCTAATACTATTGATTTATATAATGAAGAAGTTAAAAAACAAGAATTTGAAGATAAAAATTATGATTTGATTCAAAAACAACTTGATTATTTGTTAAATGAAATTAATAAGCTTAAAATTAAAAATTTAAATCAGTCTCAAAAAGAAAAATTAGTGATCCAAGAAAATAAAATTTTAACATTAAGAAATAATCTCTTAATTCAAAAACAAAAAGATATTTCTTTGGAGCAAAATTTGTTAGATGATTCTATTTTAATTGATGATTTAAATTCTTTAGAAGAACACTTACAAAAACTACATATAGAAGATAAATTAGATTTGCAAGAATATATGTTAAAATCACTTGAAGAACTTGATAATTTAACTATCGATAAAGCTAAAAAAATTGAAAAAGAACTTTTAAAGATTAAGCTAAAGAAAGCTCTACATTCTTTAGAAATACCATCTTTACTTTCTCTACCTTTTATACATAATAAATATTTTATGCTTTTTACAGGAGGATTATTAGTAAATAGACATTTAAAATTTTTTGATGCTATTTTAAAAAGAAAATCTGTAGATTTTGAGCCTGAAGATATTTCACAAATTAAATCCGGTTCGGTTGCTTTAGAAAGTTCTCTTTTTATGTTTCAGCAAAATATCCATTATTTAAATTACTTGGAAAGTGAAGCTTTTAAAAAATATCCTGAACTTAAATACGATGTAGATTATTTAATTAATTTGAATAATTTAAAGTCTAAACTTTTAAGACAACAAGAAAGATTATTAAAAAAAGAAAAAATGATTGAAAAACATAATCTAAAATTAAAAAAGAAAATTAGAAAATTAAAGAAAAAAGAAAATAAGAATTTTTAACTTTCTGATTTTTCTTCGCTTAGTTTTTTGTAGTAATTATACCTTTTCTTGGCATTCTCTATTTGACTTTCTAATAATACATTTGCTAGTTCTTTATCTTTGATTTTCAATGCATTATATCTTGTTTCATTATCTAAGAATTTTTCATAATTATCAAAATTAGGAACTTTGTTATCCATATATAATTTTTCCTCTTTAGGATTGTATCTCATTAATAAAGTATATCCTACTTCACTGGCTAATTTCTCTTCTTCAATTGAATGAGACATCCCAGTTTTAATTCCATGCTCTATACATGGTGAATAAGCGAGTATTATAGCAGGTCCCTCATGTTCCATAGCTTCCTTCATTACTTTTAGACTATGCATCATATTAGCCCCTAATGAGATGCTTGCTACATAACAATTTGGATAAGACATTGCAATTCTAAATAAGTCTTTTTTAACTGTTTTTTTGCCAAAATCAGCGAATTCACATACTTGGCCCATTTTACTTGATTTACTAGATTGTCCTCCTGTATTAGAATACACCTCAGTATCTAACACTAAAACTTTAATATTCTCATTAGTTGATAAGACATGATCTAAACCACCAAAACCTATGTCATAAGCCCAACCATCGCCACCGATAGCTAAAACTGTTCTAGCTGGTATATAATTTAATAAACTTTTTAATTTCTTTGGAATATCCATAATACTAAGTTTATCTTTTACTTCTTTTGTAACTTCATAATTATTCATATTACCAATGTATAAATTAAATTCGTCCTTAATCTCTTCACTTACATTGTTTATTTCTTCTAACATTATTTTCTTAATTAAATTGCGTTTTGATGTATATGACGTATGCATCCCTAAAGCAAATTCAGCATTATCTTCAAATAATGAGTTTGCCCATGGAATGGTATAAGGGGTACTTGGAGCTGAACCACCATAAATACTCGAACAACCTGTAGCGTTTGCTATAACTAATTCATCACCATAAAGTCTAGTAATTAAATTGATATATGGTGTTTCTCCACATCCAGCACATGCTCCACTAAATTCAAATCTTGGTTTGCATAAACTAGCACCTGGGATAGTAAATTTATTAAAGTTTTCGGGATTTTCATATTTATCAAAATATTTTGTTGCTTCTTGTTGTTTTTCTTCTGAAACTGGACCAAATTCTAAAGCTTTCTTGCCATTTTTTCCAGGACATTCATTAATACATAATCCACACTCTGTACAATCTACTTCACTTACTAATATCTCATAATTATATTCTTTATTTATTAAATAAGGTATTCCTCGATTTTCTTTGTTTAAAAAGGCTCTTATAACAGCATGAGGACACACAAAACTACATTTACCACATTCAGTACAATTTTCAGGAATCCATTTAGGTGCAACCATATTAGCATGTCTTTTTTCATATTTACTTAAACCATTTGGGAATGTTCCATCTTTAAATGTACTTACTTCCTTAACCGTCAAATTATCTCCTAATCTTTTGTTTATCATACTTATAACATCTAAATTTTCTTCTGTTGCTCTATCAATATCGCTATCTATATTTACAAGCTTGAGATTACTTTTAGCAAGTTTTACAGCTTCTATATTACTTTTGATTATGTTTTCACCTTTGGTTTTAAAAGCTTTTTTGATGCTTTCAATTAATATTTCTTCAGCATTATTTATATTTAATTTATCTAATATTAGCATTTCAATTATTTTGCTAATTTTACCTTTAATTCCTGTACTACTTGCTATTTCTCCTGCATCAATTGTATAAACTTGAATATTTCTATTCTTTAATATTTTTTTGTCTTTATTAGTTAAAAATTCATTTAATTCTTTTTCATTCTTACTTGTATTTATAATTAAAATACCTTGTTCTTTAATATTATTTAACATTTCAAACTTTTTAAAGTATTCTTCTTTTGTAACAACAATTAACTTAGGATTAGTTACATAGTATGGAGCATTAATTTTACTTTTACTTAAACGTAAATTACTAATTGTTACTCCTCCGCTTTTTTTAGAATCATAACTGTAATACCCATTTACATAGTACCCTTCTTTACCAGCAATTTTTAAAACATCCTTAGATGCACTTACACATCCATCTGAACCAAAGCCATATACTAAAAATTCATCAGCATCTAATTCGATATTATATTCTTCTTTTGGTAAACTGGTATTTGTTACATCATCAATAATACCAATTGTAAAATTATTTTTTAATTCTTTTTCTAACATTGTATAAACACTTTTTATATCACTTGGAGTAGTATTTTTGCTAGATAACCCAAATCTTCCTCCGACAATATTAATATTTTTATCTTTTAAGGCATTTACGATATCTAAATATAATGGTTCACCATTTGAACCTGCTTCTTTAGTACGATCTAAAACTGCAATATTTTTAACTGTCTTTGGTAAAACTTCTAATAAATATTTAGTACTAAATGGTCGATATAAATGAACTATTATTAAACCTATTTTTTTATTTTGTTTTAATTCTTTATCAATTACTAATTTTATCGTATCTGTTACACTACCCATAGCTATAATTATATCTTGAGCATCTTTGGCTCCATAATATTCAAATGGTTTATAAGTAGTTCCCATTATTTTATTTATTTCATTCATAAACTCTGCTACTATATCTGGTAGTTCATTATAATTTTTATTTCGCGCTTCTTGGGTTTGGAAGAAAATATCTTCGTTCATAGCCATTCCCTTTTGAATGCCACTTTCAAGGTTTAAGCTTCTATTTTTAAATTTTTCTAATTCTTCCCATGGAATAAGTTTTTCTAATTTTGTTACATCTAATTCTTCAATGCTACTTACTTCATGACTTGTTCTAAATCCATCAAAGAAGTGTAAAAATGGTAAACTTGATTTAATTGCTGATAAATGAGCAACAGCGGCAAGATTTTGAGCTTCTTCTACATTTGATGAGGCAAGCATAGCAAAACCAGTAGGTCTAGCAGCATATATATCACTATGATCACCAAAAATTGATAAAGCATTGGTCGCTATTGTTCTTGCAGCAACATGAATAACTCCAGGTAACATTTCCCCTGCAATTTTATACATATTAGGAAGCATTAATAGTAAACCTTGACTCGCTGTATAAGTAGAAGTTAAAGATCCACTTATCAAAGCACCATGAAGAGCTCCAGAGGCTCCAGCTTCACTTTGCATTTCAATTACTTTAACACTATCGCCATATAAATTTAATTTACCTTTGCTTAATGAATCTATATTGGAAGCCATGGGACTAGAAGGAGTTATCGGATATATAGAAGATATTTCACTAAAGTAATAAGCTATATCACTACAAGCTTTATTACCATCACATATTTTTAACATTTTTTATCACCTAATAAAATTATAACACGGATATATGCTATTGTCATATAGTTTTGTTTTCAAATTACATACAAAAGAAAAAAGAAGAACTAATCTCTTCCTTTAACATTGTGGTATATTTCTGTTACATCTTCTATTTCATCTAATAGTTTATATAATTTATCAAATACTTCTAAATCTTCAGCATTTAATTCAACTTCATCTTTAGCATACATTCCTACTTCATCTAATTCATATTCAGTGGGCCCATTAATACTTTCAATAATATCTTTGGCTTTATTAGAATCATTAGGATGTAAACTAATAGTTAATTCTCCTTCTATATTCTCGAATTCAGTTGGTTCAATACCAGCATCTAATAAACATCCAAATATTTCTTCTTCTTTATCTGTTTTAAAAGTTATTATAGCTAAATAATCATAATTATATGATACTGAATTATTTACACCTAAACTTTTATTTACTTTATTGAAAGCTGCACGTACCATTCCCACTGTACGATTAACATTGTCTGTTAAAGTCTTAATTATTAAAGTAGATGCACCTGGACCAAAACCTTCGTATACTACTTCATGATAGTCTTCGCCACCTACACCTTTAGCTTTATCAATAGCACGATTTATTATGTCACTTGGCACTTGGGCTTTTTTTGCTTTTTCTACCATTCTTTTTAATATAACATTACTTTCTATTTCTGGTACACCTTTTTTGGCTGCTAAATATATTTCTTTCGCAAATGTTGAATATGTTTTAGCTTTTATAGCTCCTGTTTTTTGAATACTCGCTTTTCGAACTTCATAGGCTCTTCCCATCTGAAATCACTCCTTTGTTTTTTTATCTTTTAAATTATATTCCTTAAATGTATTTTTGTCTAGCTTTTTAAATAAAATACTTTAATTTACTTATATAATCATATATAAAATGATTTTTGTGTTTTATCTTTCTTAACTTTTGTAGCATTTTAGTTGGCTTATATATTTCATAATAATTTATATGTTCATGTTCCATTACATATTCGAAAGCTCTTATGGTTGTTTCTTTAATATTTTTTGCTTTAAAAAAGCTCTTAATTCTTCTTTGTAATTTCTTAGGTACTTTACGATTTAAAAATTCATAATACTTTTCACTTTTAACTTTAAAGACATATTTTTCGCCATCTAAATGTTTTATTACTCTTATCGCATCATAATAACCCATTTTAATGTTTTCTTCAATACGATTATGATCTAAATCGAGTACTCCACCTAATCCTCTTTTAGATTCTATAACAATAACATTTTTTGTTTTATCATATTTTCTAGTTATTCCTATACCATGGATTTTAACTAAATAAACTGTATCATAACCTTTTTCTAACATCATATTAACTGGGCCTAAATCTCTAAAACCACCATCTAAATAATAATGATTATCAATTAATGGTTCCATTTTAAATAATGGTAAGCTGGAACTAGCGATAACATAATCTTTGATTTTTTCTTTGTCCATATCACTTTTCCATAAGTATATTGGTTTAAAATCTTTAAGTCTAACCGTTACAAGTCCAAAATCAATATCACTATTAAATAATGCATCAACATCTAAATATTTATCTATTACTTGTTTTAATCCTTCTAATTCTATTCCTTTTTGTAACATTATCCGAAATGCTTCTTTAGCAAATACTTCAGCATTACTTAACTTTATTTTTTTATTTACTGATGCATCTATAAATGGTTTAGAAAAGCCAAAGACTTCACCCATATTAAGACTTCGCCAGATAGATGCTAGAGTTTCGCCTTTTCCAGTTGCTATAAGTGAAGCATTTAATGAACCTATACTTGTTCCACATACACCATTTATTTTTATGCCACATTCATGCATTGCTGCATAAACTCCCGCTTGATAAGAACCTCTTACTCCCCCGCCTTCAAGCGCTAGTCCAATCATTTTTCTTTGCTCCTTAAAAAGAATATAAATGGTTTAGCAAATACTCTTGCTAAAACTCTATTTTTAGATGTTCTTTTTAAACGCATATAATATGACGATAAAGAATCACTTCGATAATCGATGATTTCATTTAATTTATCACTATCTTCATATATACCTACATAAAAATTTTTATCAATAAATATTCTGGTTAATAAATATTTGAAACTAAAACCATATATCTCTAATACATTTGCTAAAATTTCACGATAACTGGCAGTGAGTTGTTTGCCACCTCCAGCATTCCATACTTTTTTGTTTAACTCTTCTGTATTATTTAAAGAATTAGCAAAAAGATAAGCTGCATCATTGTCTGTTATAGCTTCCACTATTAAATTTTTCTTAATATTATACATAAAAGCTCCAGACGCGGGATTACATAAAATTAATGGTAAACGGATAATGGTAAAGTTTTTTATTCTTTTTTCAATTAATTCTTCTGTTTTTAATTTTGTATTACTATAATAATCATTTTCTGTTAAATTAGCTTTGGTTTTAATACTTACTTTTTCTTTTTCACCATATATAGTACTAGAAGAAGCATATACTAAAAAGCATTCAGGATTGTAAAAATTAATTGCTTTAATTATATTCTCTGTGCCTAAATATTCAATGTTATCACTTAAGCCTTTTTTTATGTCAGCGATTGGAGGTAAGACACTTGCTAAATGAATAATATAATCTTGGTCTTTAACTAAAGCTTCAATTAAAACTTTATCATTAATATCTCCATATATAATATTTATTCGACGACGATATTTTTTTAGCTTTTTATAGTTACTTTTGTTTCTTAAATCAAGCGCTGTTATTTCATATTTTCCTTCACTTAAAAGGTATTTAATAGTTTTGATACCTATAACACCTGCGGCGCCAGTGACTAAAACTCTTTTCATTTTTTCACTTCCTTTTGCTATATTAATAATGATATGCCTAAAATTATTAAACCTATTATTAATCCAATGATTGTTTCTTTCTTTTTGATACTATGAAACATTTCAGGTAATAATTCAAATATTTCAATATATATTAACATTCCTAATGTTATACATGTTATGATTGCTAATAATAAATTACTTATTTCTCCTACGATTAAGAATATTATTCCACCTATTAAACTTGATAATGTAAGTATACTTATTAATCCTTTGTTTTTATTTAAACTTAATGAACTAAATATGTGTGTTCCAAGAGGTATATTATGGAGTGCTACTGATATACATATCATTATTCCTAATTTAAAATCATTTAGAGACAATCCAAATACGGCAAATCCTTCTAAGACATTATGTAATATTAAACTAATAACAGTTAATGTTCCAATATGTTTTTCATGAGAAATATGTTCTTTAATATTTTTTTCTTCGGCGTGATGTTCGTGATGATGGTCGGGAATAAAAAAGTCTAAAATTTTTAAAATTAATATTCCTAAAATAATAAAGGATATTATCATAAATATTCTACTACTTGTTTTATACTTTTCTAACAACTCTAGAGTCTCAGGGATTAAGTCCGTAAAGATTAAATTAAGCATTATTATAAATGCTAAGGCTATACTAAAATGATTTAAAACTTCTTTGTTTTTAAATTTTTTAGATATTAAACCGCCTAATAAGAAAAATAACCCCGCTATTAATGTTAAGATAACACTATATAATTTATTCATTTAGAATATTCACCTATTCCTTTTCATTATAATTATACCTTTATTTCTAAAGAAACGCAAATAAAAACTATGTTTACTTTAATAAACATAGCCTTGGTATGGAAAGTAGATATATATTTTATATCTACTTGATTATTTTATCATATAATTTTAAAATATACAATATACTTGATTAATATTTTTTATTAATTAATTGTAATTGTTTTAATTCTTGATAGACTCTTGGGACAGGAGCTCCAAGAACATTGTTATAGTCTCCTTCCATTTTAGTGACAAATCTTCCTCCTTCTGTAGAAGTTGAGTAACCTGCACATTGTAAGACATTTGAAACATTATTAGCATACCATTCTATTTCTTCTTCAGTCATTTTAGCAATACTTACTTTTGTTATTTCATAAACTGTTTTTGTTATACCTTTTTCTACATCAATAATTGTGATACCAGAAATAACCGAGTTATCTCTTCCTTGCAAAATCCTCATATTATTCTTTGCTGCTTCTATATTTTTTGGTTTTTCTAAAATAACATCATCTAAAACCACTATAGTGTCAGTCCCTACTACAATTCCTGAATTTAATTTTTTAGCTACAGATTGTGCTTTTATTTTCGATAACTCTTCTACATATTTTATTGGGTTGCTTCTATCTTCATAGTATTCTTTTTCATCACTTGGTATTGCTTCTATTTCAAAACCCATTCTTTTATATATGTTAATTCTGAACTTAGATGATGTTGCTAAATATAACTTCATAGTTTGTTACCAGTTCCAATTATCATTGTAGTTTGGAAGATTATTATTTACTTTATCATATGCATCTAAGCCAGCAGAACCAATTATTACTAATAAAGCAATTATTTCAATTATTATCCATACAGCTATTAAACTTGTTAAAGCCCAGCTTCTTCTGTCTTCTCTTATATTGGTTTCTTTATTAAATCCTAAAAGGAAATTGAAGAAACAAAATACATATATGATAGCACCCGCTAATAAACCTAATATATTTAATAAACTTATATTTAATAACATTATTATAGCTAAACCTAAAAAGCCAAATATTAATGGGGCATTACTTGTTGTGTATAATTTAAATGCTTTTTTAAATGTAAAATTGTTATTCTTGGTGATTTTGGCAATCAAGAATGCTGCGAACATTGGAATTACTGCCATAATAGCATATATTAATATTCCATAAATAAATATTTTAAAATATGATATATCATTTGTTACAATCGTAGTTAATCCGTATGTTGCATCTGCTACTGCTTTTACAGAGGATGATACTATTGCCATTAAATAGAAAGCAAAACTGATTGCTAAACTAATTAATAAAATTATACTAATTGTATTATCTTTCTTATTTATTTCTTCAGTAATTGTGGTGTCTGGTTTTTTAAATACATTTGTAATAGTATTAAAACTATTCTTAGCAGTATTTAATAGTGCATCAGAATTGATAGTTACACCTGCACTTGTAGTAGTATTTTCACAACTACACTTTTCTTCTCCTTTTAATTCTTTTCCGCACTTAGTGCAAAATCTTTTTTCGACTTTTACTTCCTCACTTTTCTTAGAAGTAGTCTTCTTTGTTTCTTTTTCTTCGGCCATTTTACTCACACTCCTTTTTCCTATTTATATAAATATGGCTCAACTAAGTAAATATAAAAATTGTTAAGTCCTGTTTTCTTACTTTCAGTTATAAACTCAATTTTTAAATCTTCTATTCCACTAACATCTATATCAATGTCAGGGTTAAATTCACTATCTTTAGTTATAATACTTGATTTATAAAGCTCTTTTCCATCGCCTGTGATAACAAAATATCCTTCTAAATCTACTCCCCAATCTTCTTCTCTAATTATTTTGGTTTTTAATCGATTATACTCTTTATTTAAACGATAGGTTATATCACCATTTTTGCCTGTAAAAGCATAACTAATATAAAATTCATAATCTATACCATTTATTTCTTTACCCCATAAAGATGTACTTACTGATGAACTTTTAGATATACGATATTTATTCGTTAATTTCTCAGGTTTTTTATCTTCATATTCTTTCTTTAACTCTTCTAGTTCTTTATATTCATCTGTGTTAGCTTTAAAGAATTTTAGAGTATCATCTATTATTTTTATAGCTTCATTAAGTTCATTATTCTTTTCTTTTTCTTCGGCGATTTTTTTAGTATACTCAATAATCTTTGATACGACATTTTCATATATCTTCTTGTACTCCTCAGTACTACTTAAATCAATATTATTTTTTGTTTTGTTTTCTTTTAAATATTTTAATTCTTCTACATAACAATTGTAAATTTCAATATTTGTAGAATTATCATTTATTTTGATAAATTTCTCCGCTTCTTCTTTTAATTTGTTTATTTCATCTTTAACATAATTATTTACATATGTTGATGCCTCTTTATAATAGCAATCAATTTCTATTACTCTGCCATAATGATAATAGATATTATATCCTTCATCTTTTTTGTTTTCATATTCTTTTCCAGTTAAGTAATGGTGCTTGGAACTATTTAATTCTTTTAGTTCATTATTATAACTACTGTATAAATCTTTATCTAACATATATTCTAAGCCGTTATAAAATTCATATATATCTTTTAAAGCATTTGATACTTTATTATATGCCTCTAATAACTCTTCTTTATCTTTATACTCTGTATTAAAGTTTTTAACCCATTTTTCCATTATTTTATGAGTTGTTTCTTTAATACTATTTAATACTTTTGCATTGTCTTTGTTACTTTTTAAAACTTTACCCATTTCAATTAATTCTTTATTATTATTTACATTATAATTCTTATAATAACTTTGTAAACTATCTTCAATCTTTTTTACGGGATTATTTAATAAGATGCTTAATATTATAATTGAAATAATTAGTATTACTATAACTATGCCCATAATAATTTTATTTTTCTTTGGTAACTCTTTTATTTTATTGGTTTGTTCTTTTACTATTTCTAAATTCCCTTTAGATTTGCTATTTTTAGTAACTTTTTTTATCTCATGTCCACAACTTCCACAAAACTTGGAATCTTTACTATTTTTAGCACCACATTTTTCGCAAAACATAAGCATTTCTCCAATCACTTAATAATACTATTTTACAATATATTTATTTTAAAATAAATAGCTTTTATCTTAAATCACTTTAGTTCTGTAAGTTTATTTACATATTTTTTAAGAATTTATGATATTTGTAATGATTTCTTTATTATTTTTAATGCGTTCATTGTTAGGATTTATTTCTAAAGCTTTTTCAATGTTTTCTAAACTTTCAGGATATAGTTTTAAATTGTAACAAATCATACTCATTAAATCATATATGTAATCATTCCATGCAAAAGCTTCATTTATATAAACTGGTGCTTTCTCTTTTATTTTAAATGCTTCATTCATTAACTTATATGCTTCTTCATATCTTCCTTCATTATTATATAGAGATGCTAATTCAATGTAACTTTCACGTAAATATGAAGCTTCTTTGATAGCTTCTTTGAACCACATTTCAGCTTCTTTTGGTCTTTCTAAACTTAAATAACATCTTCCTATAAAACGCATAGATGCACATCTTTCCGCATCCCATGTAGCACTTGGTAAATTTAAATGTCTTATTAACGTATCAATAGCTTCGCTCCATTTACCATAATACATATACTCTCTTCCTAAATAATGCATATTACGGTCATCTTCAGGACTCTCCTCCACACTTAATTCTAAAAGTGGCAAATAACTACTTCTTGATTTACTTTTATCAGGATAGTGATTTAAAGTTATTTCTGGAGCTAAAATGCTTAACTCATTTTCTTTTACATTTAATACTTCGTGGACTGGATGCAGCCATCTATACCCTTCTCTTCTATGGATCTTTTCAATAAAAAATGTAGTCGCAGGATTGCCAAATTCATCAAAACTCCAATTATAATTATATTTAACTTTATCTACTTTCTCGTTCCATCTTGCTTCTAGTTTTTCACGCCAACCAGCTTCAAATATTTCATCTAAATCTGTACATACACAAATATCTGTATCAGTCGGTACTAAATCTAAAGACATATTTCTTGCAATATCAAAACGCCATGGTTTTATTTCTCTTACTGTGACATTTACACCCATTTCTTTTAATTTTCCAGCAGTATTATCAGTTGAACCTGTATCTAATACATAAATTTCATCAGCTTCTTTCATTGAATTTACCCATTGTTCGACAAATTTTTCTTCATTTTTAGATATTGCATATACGCAAACTTTGTATTTTTTCAATTTAATTCACCCTATTAAAATTATATCTTTATTATAATTTATTAGAACAAAACTAATTTCCTTTATTTTAAACTATTATCTTTTTTACTTAATCATATATTTTATTATGAAAGGAGTAAAATCATAATGAATGATAATTTAAAACGTGCTCAACAAAAAATAGATTGTTTTAATAAAGAACATCCAAATGCGTGTGGTTGCTGCTGTTCAGGAAGACAAATTCCGGGACCGACTGGGCCAACAGGTCCAACAGGACCATCTGGAGGAGCGACTGGTGCCACAGGCGCTACAGGGCCGACTGGCCCAATTGGTAGTACTGGACCCACTGGACCTCAAGGTATTCAAGGTGTAACTGGTCCTACTGGTGCAACTGGAGCGACAGGTTCTACTGGACCTCAAGGACCCACTGGACCATCAGGCAGTAATGCTAATTCTACTTCTTGTTTTTGTGTAGACCAAATGCGAAATATTATTCAACAAATTATAACTTTATATCCAAATGATAATATTATAGTTGCTATGGAAAGTGGTAATAATGCTAGTGGTAGACCTGGTTCGCTACTGCCTGGACCTAATAACAATCCTAGTTCTGGGGTATTTCAACTTATAAATGCTCAAGGTGTTCCTCAAGAAGCTCTATCAATTTGTAGAATCGCTTCAATAACAATAACTAGTAGTACATACAATGATAATATTACCTATTTACCTGCACCATCACCTTTACCTACTGGATGTGATGCAAATTGCGAAGCTGCATTACATTCTTACCTTCCTGTTGGTACACCTAATGCAAGTATTAATTCTGGTGGTCAAACTGTGGCACAAGGAACAATCTTAAGAAGTGAATATGGTATGGTAGTTGTTGTTGGTAATAATAATTCAAATCCAAGCTTTGTTTCACTTTGTAAAGCAGAAATTGTTACAAAGTAAATATTTAAATTTTTAAATAATTAAGAGGCTATAATGAAAAAAATTAATTTCAAACGGCCTCTTTTTATATACTTTTACAACACTTCTTATATAAATAATTATTAATTTAAATATCAAATTACTATTAAAAATAGTTAACAAATATCTATGTTTGTTAATTAAATGTTATTTTATTTATTAAATAAAAAAAGACTATAAGAAATTAGTTATCTAATTTCATTACAGCCTATTTGATTTATTAATTAAGTTTCTTAATACTTAAAGTTGCATTTACTCCAGCACCTAAAGTTAATCCAACAGCAAGAAGTGCTGATACAGCCATATCAAGTACATCTCCAGCAGCTAAAGTAACAATAGTGCTACCTGTATAAGTAGAACCAACTCCAACTGCAAGTACTCGAGATATAATAGTTGATGGAATATTTGTACCATTTATTCTAACAGCTTGTGTTACTGTTGTACCTACAGCTGCTGATACATTACTAAAATAATTAATTTCATAAGTTCCAGCTTGAGCCACAGTAATACTATTAGCTGGTGTATATGTCGTATTTAAATTAGGCATAGCATTGGCAAGCGGTATTTGTGTAGCTGAACCAATTATTAAGTTTAGCGTAGATGGAGTGTTGTTATATTTACCACCATAAGCATTTAAACCATTTGCAGGTCCGGTAGGTCCAGTTGCTCCACCTATTCCGGCAGGCCCTGTTGGTCCTTGTGGAATTGTGAAATCTAATGTATAACCAGAAGGGTTCATGTAATATCTCCTTTCATTATTTTTATCTTAAACAACAGGTGTAATAGTAACACTAGCGTCTGTACCTGGGTCTCCAGTTGTTACAGTTCCTATTGCTAAAGTTGGTGCAGGTCCGGTAGGTCCAGTTGCACCATCAGTTCCAGCGGTACCTTGAGGTCCAGTTGCTCCTGTTGGACCAGTAGCGCCATCTAAGCCAGCAACACCGGCAGGTCCAGTTGGTCCTGTGGCTCCAGCAGGCCCTGTTGGCCCTTGAATACCTTGTAACCCTTGTGGGCCAGTTGGCCCAGTTGATCCAACACTACCAGTCGCTCCAGTAGCGCCTATTGGTCCTGTCGGCCCTTGTGGGATAACAAAATCTAATGTATAACCAGATGGATTCATATTATACCTCCTTTCTTTTAAAAAACTATTATTTATTAAATAGGATTTAATGTTACACTTGCATCAGTACCTGGCGCTCCAGTCGTTACTGTGCCAATAGCGAAACTTGGTGCAGGACCTGTAGAACCAGTAGCGCCTGTAGGTCCAGTAGTGCCATCTAATCCAGCAATACCAGCAGGTCCAGTTGCTCCGGTTGGTCCTGTAGGACCTGTTACACCTTGAATACCTTGTGGTCCTTGTAATCCTTGTGGTCCAGTTGAACCTGTGGCTCCGGTTGCTCCAGTAGGACCTGTCACACCTTGAATACCTTGAGGTCCTTGCAATCCTTGGGGACCTTGCAATCCCTGAGGTCCGGTAGCTCCGGTTGGCCCTGTTGGCCCACCAGAAGGACCAGTAGGACCTGTTGGTCCTGTAGGTCCAGGGATTTGTCTTCCTGAACAGCAGCATCCGCCAACATTGGGATGGTTTTTATTAAAACAATCTATTTTATGTTGAGCACGATGTAAATTACTATTACTCATATTCTAACTCCTTTCATAACTAATATATGAGCTAAAAAAATATGTAGCTATTTTAAAAGCCTTTATTTGCAATAATTTTTTTAATAAAAAAAGACTACTACCAAAATCTCTTTTGTCAATAGTCTCACAAATTATTTAATTTTTATTTAATCATTTTTTAATCTCTATTAATTATATGTTGAAAATCTTTTCTATCTAATAAGTCTATTAATAACTCTGGTCTAAAATCAGAAACTTTTAATTCATTTTCATCTATCCATATATATTTTAAATGTTCTTTCTTTTTTTCTTCAATATTATTTATTTCATCTTTATTATAATAATCTTTTTTAATAAACTCCATTTCATTTATTAATAATATTTCATGATATTTTTTATTATTGAAACTGGAAGTGAAAAAGTTTTCAATCATTCCTATACTTCTTAGATATTTGATATCAATGCCTGTTTCTTCTTTAAATTCTCTTATTGATGTTTCTATAGAGGTCTCTCCTAATTCACATCTTCCACCGGGTAATGTAATATGAGATACTTTATCATCTTTTTGAACAAGAATTTTACTATTATTTTTAATAACAATAGCAATTCTATAATTAAATACATTTTCATCATTTTCTATTTTAATATCTTTATTCATATTTACTTCTTTCTATTAAATTCATTTAAAGTTTCAAATAATGTCTAAATAATATTTGATTTTATAAAATTTCATTTTTTAAATCCGCAATATATGAATTAGTTTTTTAATTTGTTATAATCCTCCGCCTGAACCAAATGAATCTAGTTCTTCTTGAGTTACTACAATGTTAATTCTCATTCTTCTATTACCACAGATAAATAATGCTTCTCCTTGATTGTAATATTTGATACTATCTTTTTCTGATTCATTTAAATCTATTAATTTAGCTAAATCATCTACTGCTTGTTTTCTAAGTCCCATTACTACATAATAAGCAGCATTGTCAAATATTGCTTTACCATGAACTATCATATTAGGTGCGGCAAAGTCTGTTGGTTGTTGCGTAATAATAATTGTACCTGTATTGTATTTTCTTGAACGTCTTTGAATTTGCGCTAAGAATTCTGCACCTAATTCATTTCTACTAGATAATAATACATGGGCTTCATCAACCATCATAACTGTATTTATATTTTTATCTAAACATAACCCCCATGCATATTTTAAAATGTTGAAGAATAAAGCATTCTTAATGTTTTCATCACTATTCATTAACTCTCTAATATTAAATACAATAAAATCACTATTGAATCTTAAGGTTGTATGGCCTGTAAAATAATATCTAAGCTCTTTGGTAAGTGGTCTAATCTTAAGTTCAAGACGTTCCATGACATCTCTTTCACGAGTAGCATCTGGCATTGATAATAATTTTCCTTTTATCGTTGCATATACATCATCAAAGGTTGGAAAGTCATTACTTGATAAACTGGTAAAATTAGTTTCAAAATCAATACGATATCTTTTATATGTATCTTGAACTATTTCACTAAACATAGTTAAGACATCCTCTTCTATTGATGGATATAAGTATTTCATAAAGGCTTTTAATTGTTGTAATGTTCTTGTTAATATTGTATATCCTAAACCTTGAGCTATTTCGTCTTCATCTGCATCCATTACAACTTCTAGAGGATTAACCATGCCAAATTCTCCGCCTTTACCTAAATCTAAGAAGTCCCCTCCAAGAGTTCTAGCCATATCTTCAAGTTCGCCTTCTGGGTCAATACACACCACTTTGTATCCATTTCTTAAATGTGTTCTAAGTAATAGTTTAGCTGCGGTTGATTTTCCAGAACCTGATGTTCCTAGTAAAATCATATTGGCATTATTACGATTACTTTCTTTTTTTATTTGATATAAAAATTGATTAAATAATACAACTCCACCTGAGAAATCAACCCCAAATAATGTAGCATTGCCTGGATCTTTAATGCTATCAAACACAAACGGATACATAGCTGCGACTGTAATTGATGGAATTGGTGTTCCTATTCTGGTTTCTATATCTTGTTTAGGGAAAATAGGAATTATTGATTGAAGTACTTTTTCTTGTTCAAACATTAAACTTATTCCTCTCATACCTAAAGCATCTAAATATGTTCTAACTTGCATTTTCTTGATTTCTAAATCTTCTTTAGAATCGGCACTTATCATAACATGCATTTGAAAATCAAATATTTTAGCTTGAGTAGCTGCAAGCATTGATATGAACTGCTCTAATGATTCATAATCTTGTCTTAATCTCTCTTGTGTTGTTTTGTCTCTTTCACTTTGATAACGCATTTTTAAATCTGCGATTTCTTTATTTAACATTTTTTGTAATGTACTAAATTCAATTGGGATATGCTTAATTGATACTTTAACACCGCTTATACTTGTAATATCTGATAAATATCCCACATATATACTTTTTGGAAAACTGATAATTGTCATAATAGTACAATATTTACCACCTAATGTAAATTCAGTTGGTTTAAACTCCATTCCTTTTGGAGCTACTTCACCTTTTACACTCATTAACTCATCACCGTCCCAAAACTTGTATGCGCCCCACCATTTAAGAAATTATCTAAAACCATTCTTAAATCATCATTTGAAGTTTGTGATGAATTTAGTCCGGAATTAGCTAAACCACTTATTAAAGTATGTAATTTCTTTTGGATTAATTCCATTCTCTTTTCTTTAAATAAAATGTAATACTCAGTATCAACAACATTATATTCGGCACTCATAAACATGTTAGCTTTATTAATGTCTTCCATAATTAATTTCTTTTGAATTTGACTGGTGTTATTATCGTTATATAATATTTGGAGTTGTGATAAATAAACCCCTATATCTACTGGTCTATCAGCGATTATTAACCAAAATTCAAAACTTATAGAATTGTAAAAATTTCTTAAATTACCAATAATCGCATTTTGTAAGCCTTGATCAGATATAAATATATTTCTTGGGTGGACTTTTACGCCTGTTACAAATTCCCCATTATCCAGTTGAATCATTCCATTTAATATTTGTTTGATTGGTAACCAATCTTCACTATATTTATAACTACTCTTCGCCATTATAACACCATCCTTTCCATAAATAATGTCTTTGCTCACTATAAAATGTATAGACATTTGTAATAAATTGTAAAACGTTATGATAATATGGGACTGGCATTACTAAAAAACCTGTTATTAATGCTGGACATAATATCAATAACATTATTCCTACTTTAGTACTATGGATTGTCATTAATAAAATTAATGTAATACCAACTCCAGAACCAAATAATATTAAATCAGTCATTGTAAAAAAACCTAATATTAACATTGATTTTTTAGAGTTAGCTGGAATTAAATAATTATTCAAACTAATCACTCCTATTTTACTTATTTATTATAACATAATTACTTTTAAAGGGGTAGATGTATTTTTAATATTTATTTAAATTTAAAAAAGAAAAGTACTTTTATACTTATCTTTTCATTGTATCTGTAGTAATTCGATAATTTAATTCACTAATTCTCATTATAATACTTTCTTCTAATTGTTTTAATTCATCATAATTTGATATAGTCGTTAAGCCACTTTTCTTAATTGCTATTAAATGTAAGTATCTTTTTAATAATGTATTTATTACATTTAAAGAACTAGATATTTTGCTTAAATAAACATTATCTGGATTTATTCTAGCCATATTTATAATTCTATTTTTTAGTTCTTCTAATCCACTTCTATATGCGCTATCAAGTAAAGAGCTTTCTTGAACTCTATCTTGTATACTTAATCTTTTATTATTTAGTATAGAGTTTTTTAATGTTTCTAAAAATGAAAGAGACACTAACTTACCATTATATAAAACATGTAATAAATAATTTTCTGAACCTTCTTCTTTGATAAACCCTTCTATTGTTTGATTTATATTATTTATTTCATTTTGAAATACTTGATATGTTTCAATTTCATTTTTATCATTTGAAATGCTACTATAAGTCCAATTTCTAATTTTACTCACAAATGACATTATTTTTTCTCTTTAGCCTTTCTTCGTTCTTGTTCAAGTGTAATTTCCTGTTGTATAACAGCAGCATCTCTTTTCAATTCTTTAGATAAATCTGAAGATTGATCTATTGTTAAACTTGATAGTCCTGTTGGATACTTAGCTTTTACATTTGTCAAATCTGCTATAGAAGGGTCGTCTTCTAAACGCTTTTTTAATAAATCAAATTGTGATGCTGTTTCTGACATTTCTACACTAGCTTCTTTCTGAATTTGAAACTTTTGAGCTCCTGTTGTAGGATCAAAAGTTTGGATCATATATTGGCTATTAAAAGCTCCGTCTGTCATGCTACCATTTGCAACTTTTGATAAATTTTTTCCTAATTCTTTAATTCGCACTTGCATTTCATTATTTAATTCATCTGCTAAAATTGCATCATCAGCATCGCCAGTATTTTTTAAAGTTTGTATTAAAGCCTCTATAGCACTTAAGGATGTAGTATCATCAATATCTACATGTCTTCCTCCTGAATAATTTATTGTTCTAGGAGCACTACCACCATCAAGCAAACTAAACATATATTTTTTATCTTTAACAAATCCTTCAGTTTTAGATTTAACAGCATCAGCATTTTGAGTAATTGCATTTATTGCCTCTAAAGTTTTTTGTTGAGCTTCAAAACCACCTGACTTCCAAGCTTCGAAATCTTTTCCTTTATCCTCTATCCATTGTTTTAAGTAAGCTCCATTTCCTCCTGCTGCTTTAACTTTAGCTCTATGATCTAATGTGTTAGAAGCTGCTTTCCCTGCTGCTTTAGGCATATCACCAAACTTTTCAACTTTATTTCCATGCCATAAACCTCTAGCTCCAGCACCCATTCCTGCTTTAAAAGCGTTGAATCCTTTTTTAAAGCCATGATTATCTTTATCATTAGCTGCTGTTCTAATAGCTGCTGTTGCTCCTCCTCCAAGTGTTGCAGTCATCATGCCTATTCCTTTCATTAATGACTTACCATATTTTCCAGCATCTAAGCCTGTAATCTCTTTGATAATTTCTGGAGCTTGTTTAACAAATAGTATTATACCTACTATTATTAATGCTTGTGCTATTAATAGAATATCTAATCTTGCAGAACCACTAAATACAGTACCAAAAATATCATTTATACTAGCTGTAACAGTACTAATTAAGAATACTGCAAAATATAAAATTGCAATTCTTATAAATACTTCAGTAAATGTTGACATTGTTACTTTTAACCAATTACTAAATACTTTTTTTGCTTGTTCATTGGGCATTATTCGTGCAAATATTGGTATCGGTGCTATAACTTCATATACTGCTAGTTTTACTAACCTTAACGCCATATCTAAACAATATTGTAATAAAACAAATAAAACAAATATGCCTGCAGCTGGCGCTATTAAAAAGTAATAATTAACTTCTCCTTTTAGAATACTAGGCCCTACTCTTGCTAAAGCCCAAAATGTTGTAGAATTTCTTGCTTCATCCCATAAATCACCATAAGTTGTACCTTTGTTATCTACTTCTATTATTTTACAAGCTTCTCCAGACTCTGATACCCCATTACTTTCTTCTGCTTTTGTATCACAAAATTCAGGATTAGCATGTAAAAATGCCTTAAAAACACCTTCTGACATTATGTAGCCGCCATCTCTTATAGTGTTAGCTGGGTCAGAACTGCCACTGCCAGCAGCCCCAACAATAATTTTTCCAATAGTGTTATTTATTAATAATGAATTTTGAAAATCAAAAGCAAACTCAAAAATTGTTGGTAATAATGCAATTAAAGCTACGGATATTATAACATCTTTTATAAGATTTACAGGCGACTGTTTTCCCTTTAATGCTTCATCTGGATTAACCATTGACTTCAAAAGTGAATATGCTATTAAGAATAACATAACTACTCCTATAATTATATAGATTCTATTTACCAAATCTCCTATAAACTTATCATCAATTAGTTTTCCGCCTTGCGCTAAAACCAAAAAAATTTGGTATACATAACTAACAAAAGAATAAATAATGCAATCTAAGGTTAATAGAATTCCATAAAAGAATGATACAATTCCATCTAAAATATCTTGCCCCCAAGAAAACGGATTCCACCATACACCTAAAAACATTGATTTCACTCCTTTCTATTTTATGCCACAAGTTGTTGAACTGTATATGCCTAAAACTTTAAATAAAAATTCTATTATCATAGGTAACATAAATATTACTGCTGCAATTATTAATCTCTTCACTGTATTAAGTGTAGCTTTTTTTATTGCATCCTGATTACTAGATGCTACTGCTTTTGCATATTCTACTATTGTTAAAACTAATAAAAGAACTATTGCTATATATTTTATTAAATCAAATGTAAACTGTAAGTAATATGCTGGAGGTTTATTAATATTATCTTTTGGATTTCCTAAATAACTTTCGCATCCTTTGCTTGTATCAAAATTTATATTTATATTTGCTTTGAATCCCAGATATTCATCTTTTAATGTTTCTTCTGAAACTCCTAAATTGGTTTCAGCTTGATTTACATTACTACCTTGTTGCATTTGTAATTTTTTACATTCTTCTTCATCAAAAATCTCGTTATTTTCTTCATCTTTACAAATTGCTTCTATTTTTTGTTGTGTATCATTATATACATCTTGTATGTTCGTTTGCGTAGGATCTTTTTGTCCAACATTGCTTATAAGACTACCAGTGTAATAATTCATAGTATGAAAACTACCAGATGACCCATCATGATTAACTGTTTTTCTATATTCAGTTAAGTATGTACGCATTGTTGGGCATGTATCATTATTATAATCTCCATAATTATTACCACATGCATAAAGATCATATTGAGTCTTGATTTCATTTGGAACTAATGGATTCCATTTTCCTGTTTCAATAGTTCGTTCAAGAATCATCATTTGACTTGGACAAACTAGTTCTTTTTTATTTTCTTTAATAGCATTTAAGCCTTGTGAAACATCACTTAAAAGAATCGATGGCACATAAGTATATTGAGCTTCAATTTCTGGAATAAAAGAATTAAAATTAACAAAATAATTAATGGCGTCATGTTCATAAGAAAATGTTATTCTTTTGTCATTTAAATCATTATTATATATTGAATAATACTCAATATTTCCTACGTTTGGCATAGCTGTTCCTACACCATAAAATGTTACATTAAGGTATTTTTTCCATGAATCTGATCCACTACTGTAAGTGCTATTATCATTGTATATACAAGTAATTGTTCCTTGTTCGTAAGCATTTGCGTTTGGTATTAAACAAAAAAACAAAGCTAATATAATTAATGAACTCATTATATTCTTTTTCATTGTCGTTCACTCCTTAATCCACTACAAATACTATTGACTGGATCTAACATACATTTAGTACAATCCCAAAAAGTTCCATTATAAACTTCACTATTATCAATTAATTTTACAGCTAAATTTAAAATAGTTGGAATTAAAAATATTATTATTCCAGCAATTGTTCGGATTGCTAAAGTTTTTATAGATTTTTTTATTTCATCATCTTTACTAGCTATTACTGCTTTACCTACATCTATACTTCCAAAAATTATTAATAATATTGGTATTACTATTTTTATAACAAAAAATACCCAACCTAAAGTAGTAAAGACTCCTTGGACTGGACCTTTACAAAAATTTTCAGGGTCAAAATCCCCATCTGCTCCTTCATAAAGTGCTTTTACTTCTTCTGCTTTTTTTCGTGCTTCTTCACACTTAGCTTTTAAATTTTCATATCCTGATATGTCAGCGCCTCGACAATATTTTTCAATATCTTTTTGAGCTTCAATATATCTACTATCATTTTCATATTCTGCGTTAGTTGATGGTTCATTAGGTTCTGTAGAACCATTTGGTTTTCCAGTAGTTCCTTCTGTTGATAAGTTTCTATTTATGGGATGCTTATTATCGCTGGAACCATTTAAGCTAATATTTGTTATTTCATTATTAGCTGATTCTGTATAAATTTCACTCGGACATGTATCTCCTATTGATATTGTAATTCCAGATTTTATAGAAATGGTATTATTAGGGTCATTTACAGTGCAACTAGAACCAGTTTTGCATGTAATTGTATATTTATAAGGAAAGTTGGCTGGTTCATTGTATATACATGTTGCTGCTTCTGCTTTGTTTATATAAATAAAAACTATTAAAGCACTAAATAACATATATTTTAAATTTTTCATAAACTCCTCCAACATCTAGATAATTTTATACATGATTAAAACTATTCATAGTAATTATAACATTCTTTATGGTAAAAAACTAGATAAAACATTTATTTTTTGTTGCTTATTAATTATTTTTAAGTATATAATATAGTAAAGCTTAGAGGTGGATTTATGAAAAATAAAATAGTAGATTATAAAAATATTCATTTAATTGGAATTGGTGGAGCAAGTATGTATGCTATCGCAGCTCAACTACATAATGATGGAAAATCTGTTTCGGGCAGTGATATGCAAGAATCAGAAAATACTGCTTATTTAAAATCTATTGGTATTAATGTAACCATTGGTCATGATTTAAAATTGTTAGAAAATGTAGATTTAGTTATTTATACTGCTGCGATAGATCAAAGTGATCCTGAACTTGTTTATGCAAGAAATCATAACATTGAATGTGTTGAACGCGCAGTATTTTTAGGAGAATATACTAAAGCTTATGAAAACTTAATTTGCATAAGTGGCACACACGGAAAAAGTACAACTACAAGTATGGTTGCAAGTGTATTTTTAGAAGCTTCTTTAAATCCTACTATTCAGATTGGCGCTTCTTTAAGAAAAATTAATGGTAATTTTTATATAGGAGATAAAAAATATTTTATTTTAGAAGCTTGTGAATATGTTGATTCTTTCTTGCATTTTCATCCTACAAGCGAAATTATCTTAAATATTGATAATGATCATTTGGATTATTTTGGCAATATTGAAAACACAAAAAGTTCTTTTAAAAAATATGTAAATCTTCTACCAGAATCAGGTTGTTTGGTTGTAAATGTTGATGATAAAAATACTAGTGAATTATTAAAGCTTAGAAATAATACAATTACTTATGGCATAGAAAATATTAACGCAAAGGTTCAAGCTAAAAATATTACTATATCAGATTTTGGTTATCCTTCTTTTGATTGTTATGTTAATAATGAATATTTAGAAACCTTTACATTGAGTGTTTTTGGTCGTCATAATGTTTTAAATGCTTTAGCTACTATAAGTTTAGCTTTAAACTATAATATATCTAAAACTATTATCAAAAAAGCTTTAAAAGAGTTTTCTGGAGTTGGTAGACGATTTGAATATCTTGGAGAATTTAATAAAGCTCATATATTTGATGATTTTGCACATCACCCAACAGAAATATTATCAACTTTTAATTCTTCTAAAAAAATTAAACATAATGAAACTTGGGCTGTATTTCAATCTCATACATATAGTAGAACTATAGAACACTTAAATGAGTTTGCAGAAGTCTTGCAAAAATTTGATCATATTATAATATGCGATATTTATCCTGCTCGAGAGGAAAACATTTGGAATGTTAAAGAAAGCGATTTAGTGGATTTAATAAGTAAAAAAAATAAGAATGCTATTCACATTCCTACTTATCAAGAAATTGCTCTTTATTTAAAGAAAAATATCAAAGAAAATGATTTAATTATTACTATTGGGGCTGGCCCTATCAATAAAGTGGCTAAAATATTATTAGATGAAAAGTAAAACTTTTCATTTTTTATTATTTAAATAATTTTCATATTCTTTTAAAATATTTAGAAATTCTTCTTCATTTTTACTTTTACAAATGCACTCTTTATATATTTTTGATTCAGGCATTCCCTTTAAATAATATAAAGCATGAGTCCTAATTTCAAGTAATGCTATATGTTCATTTTTATCCTCTTTTAAAAGTCTATAATGTTCCTTTATCATTTCTATTTTTTCTTTATTTGTTGGTTCTTCTATTATGGCATTATTTTCTAAATATTTTAAATATTGTTTAAATATCCAAGGATTGCCTAAAGCCCCTCTTCCTATCATGATAGCATCACACCCTGTTTCGTCAAGCATTTTTTTGGCTAAAATGGGACTTGTAATATCCCCATTACCAATAACAGGAATGTTAACACTTTCTTTTACTTTTTTTATAATATCCCAATTAGCTTTACCACTATAACCTTCACTTCTAGTCCTGGCATGAATTGCTATAGCACTAGCTCCATTTTTTTCACAAATTTTAGCTACTTCTACAGCATTTATATTTTTTTCATCCCATCCACTCCTTATTTTTACAGTGACAGGTACTGTTACACTTTTGACAACAGCTTTAACTATTTCTCCAATTTTTTCAGGATTTTTTAATAAAGCACTGCCAGCTTGAGCACGTACTGCCACTTTTGGAACTGGACATCCCATATTAATATCTATTATATCTGGATGCATTTTTTCTTCTATTAATTTAGCAGCAGCTACAAAAGTTTTAATATCACTACCAAATATTTGTTGAACTATTGGCCTTTCTTCTTCACTCATTTTTAGTAAATTAAAAGTTTTTTCATTACCATATGCTATAGCATTAGTACTAACCATTTCAGCATATATTAAACCTGCACCCATTCCTTTTATTATTTTACGATATGATGTATTTGATATTCCTGCCATAGGAGCTAAAACAAGTTGATTTTTTATTTCGATGTTTCCTATTTTCCATTTCATATTTTATCTCTTTTCTTATATTTTACGAATTTCTACTTCATCACCATTATTCAGTAAAAAAGCATTGGCATCATCACGATCTATATGAATTTCAAAAAAACCGTTAGACTTAATCTTAATAAAAGCTTCCATTTCACCGCCTTTATCGTTATTTACAATTAATTTTACTAAATCATCATTTTTAAATCCTAGTTCCTTAGCTTTTTTCTCATTCATGTGTACATGGCGTTCTGCTATTATGCAAATGTTTTTTAAGGTTATTTCTTTTTTGTCTGTTACTAAAGTTATTGTTTCACTGTCTTCTAAATCACTACTTTCTCTAACAGGTGGGTTTATTCCTAATATGTAAGCATCACTTTTTAATATCTCTACTTGATTATAATTACGATATGGACCCATTACTCTTACTCTTTCAATTGTTCCTTTTGGTCCTTTTATAGTTAATGTTTGATTACTAGCAAATTCTCCGATTTGACTTATTGGCTTTTTCATTGTTAAAGGTTCATCAAATAATTCTTCATATAATTCTTTAGTT